>JBEKYC010000001.1:0-234530 GCA_049511415.1 Bryobacteraceae bacterium
GGATTGTTCTTGGCCAGCACCTTGGTGATGGCCGCCGTCAGCGTGGTCTTGCCGTGATCGATATGCCCGATCGTGCCGATATTCACGTGCGGTTTGCTGCGATCAAATTTCTCTTTAGCCATTAGAACCGATCTCCTCTCCGCGTTGACGCGTCGCCGCGCCTCCGCGTCACTACTACCTGGTTACCTTGCCCTGTACCCTGTTGACAATTTCCTCGGCCAACGCCGCGGGCACATCCTCGTACTTGCCGAAGTGCATGGTGAAACTGCCCCGGCCCTGCGTCCGGGAACGCAGCTCCGTCGCATACCCGAACATTTCCGAAAGCGGCACCATGCTCTTGATGATCTGGGTGGTTCCGCGCAACTCCATGCCTTCGATGCGCCCGCGCCGCGAATTCAAATCGCCGATCACGTCACCCATGTATTCCTCGGGCACTACCACTTCCACTGCCATGATGGGCTCCAGCAGCACCGCCTTGGCCCTTCGGGCGGCTTCCTTGATGGCCAGCGATCCCGCTATCTTGAAAGCCATTTCCGAGGAGTCCACATCGTGATAGCTGCCGTCGTACAGGATGGCCCGCAAATCCGACATCGGATATCCGGCCAGCACTCCGTTTTCGAGCGCTTCGCGCATCCCGGCTTCCACCGGCTTGATGTATTCCTTGGGAATCGATCCGCCGAAAATCTCGTTGACGAATTCGAATCCGGAGCCCGCCGGCAGCGGCTCCACCTTGATCTTGACCACGCCGTACTGCCCGCGCCCGCCGCTCTGCTTCACGTGCCGCCCCTCGGCCTCCGCTGGCTTGCGGATGGTCTCGCGATACGCCACCTGCGGCCTGCCCACATTGGCACCCACGCCGAATTCGCGCATCATGCGATCCACGATGATTTCCAGATGCAATTCGCCCATCCCGGAAAGAATCGTCTGCCCGGTCTCCGGATCGGTCGCCACACGAAACGTGGGATCTTCCTGCGCCAGCTTCTGGATGGCCATGCCCAGCTTTTCTTGATCGGCCTTGGTTTTCGGCTCCACCGCAAGCTGGATCACCGGCGTCGGAAATTCGATGGCTTCGAGCACAATCGGCGAATTGTCGTCGCAGATCGTATCGCCGGTCTGCACCGTCTTCAAACCCACGGCCGCCGCGATATCCCCGGCAAAAATCTCCTGGATCTCTTCCCGCTTGTTGGCGTGCATGCGCAGCAAACGGCCGATCCGTTCCTTACGCCCCTTGGCCACGTTGTAAACCGATTCGCCCGCCGCCAGTTTGCCCGAATATACCCGGAAAAACGCGAGTTGACCGACATAAGAATCGGTCATGATCTTGAAAACCAGCGCCGCGAACGGCTCGCTATCCGAAGCGTTACGCGTCAGTACCTTGCTCGGATCGTCGATGTCCACGCCTTCCACCGGCGGAACTTCGAGCGGCGACGGCAGATAATCCACCACCGCGTCCAGCATGGTCTGCACGCCCTTGTTCTTGAACGCCGAGCCGCAAATTACCGGAAAAATCTTCAGCGCAATCGTCGCCTTGCGGATGCCGCGGTGGATCTCGGCCTCGGTCAGCGGCTGCCCTTCGATGAATTTCTCGAACAGGGCATCGTCGTGCTCCGCCACCGCCTCGATCATCTTCTCGCGGTATTCGTTAGCCTGCTCCAGCAGTTCGGCCGGAACCTCGGTCTCATCGTACTCCGCGCCCAGCGTCTCATCCCGCCACAGCAGCGCCTTCATCCGCACCAGGTCGACCAGGCCCTTGAATTGATCCTCGGCGCCCACCGGTATCTGAATGGCTACCGGCCGGCACTTCAACCGGCTCACGATGGTGTCCATCGAATGGAAAAAATCCGCGCCCACGCGGTCCATCTTGTTGATAAAACAGATGCGCGGAACATTATACTTATCGGCCTGCCGCCACACGGTTTCCGATTGCGGCTGCACGCCCGCGACCGCATCGAACACCGCCACGGCGCCGTCCAGCACGCGCAGGCTGCGCTCCACTTCCGCCGTGAAATCCACGTGCCCGGGCGTATCGATGATGTTGATCTGAATATCCCGCCAGAAACAGGTGGTGGCGGCCGACGTAATCGTAATGCCGCGTTCCTGCTCCTGCTCCATCCAATCCATGGTGGCGGTGCCTTCGTGCACTTCGCCCAGCTTGTGCGTGCGGCCCGTATAATAAAGGATGCGCTCGGTGGTTGTGGTTTTACCGGCATCGATGTGCGCAGCAATGCCGATGTTTCGCATCCTTTCCAGTGGTACCGTACGTGGCATAAAAAATTCCCTAAAGCCCCATCACCATCGGTAATGCGCGAAAGCCTTGTTCGCTTCCGCCATGCGGTGAACGTCGTCTCTTTTCTTGATCGCGCCGCCGCGCAGATTGGCGGCATCGTTTAATTCGTTGGCCAACTTTTCCGGCATGCCCTTTTCCGGCCGCGTCCGCGCATTAATAATGATCCAGCGGATCGCCAGGCTGGTGCGCCGCGTCTGCGGCACTTCGATGGGCACCTGGTAGTTGGCGCCGCCCACCCGCCGCGTCTTCACTTCCAGCAGCGGCTTGGCGTTTTCCACGGCTTTCTTGAACAATTTCAACGGATCGTCGCCCGAGCGCTCCCGGATCTTGTCCATGGAGTCGTAAAAGATGCCCTGGGCTACCGTCTTCTTGCCCTGCCACATCATGGAATTGATAAATTTCTCCACCAGCGTGGAGTTATACACCGGATCGGCCGGCACTTCCCGAATGTCTACGCGTCGTCTTCGTGGCATAACGATTCCCGCAGCCTAAGCCTTCGGCCGCTTCGCTCCATATTTCGACCGGCTCTGCTTGCGGTTGGCCACCCCGGCCGTATCCAGCGCGCCCCGGATCACGTGGTAGCGCACGCCCGGCAGATCCTTCACGCGGCCCCCGCGGATCAGCACGATCGAGTGCTCCTGCAGATTGTGGCCGACGCCCGGAATATACGTGGTCACCTCGATGCCGTTGGTCAGCCGCACGCGCGCTACTTTTCGCAGCGCGGAATTGGGCTTCTTCGGCGTGGAGGTGTACACACGCGTGCAGACGCCGCGCTTCTGCGGACAACTCTGCAATGCCGGACTGGCGGTCTTCCAACGTGGCGGTCTACGCCCGTTGCGCACAAGTTGATTAAAAGTCGGCACGAACCTTCCCTTAGATCGTATTCAGCTCGGATGGACGCCTTCGCGCCCGCCAAAAATACACACGCGCAAGCCAAAAGCCTGCGTCTACGGTTCACAACAGCGAGGAAGCGTATGCTATAGGACAGGTCCATATTCCAGCCGATGGGAACCGGCGGAACCTCGGGACCTCACCCCCGGCCGGACTGCGTACAATCGCAGTGGTAGCACAGGAGCAGAAGCTGTACTCGCGAAACCTCTCCATAATACCGAAAAGCGGATGGATGTGCAAGTGCCCCGGTCTGCGTGTCACGACAGCCCTCCTATCTCGGATCGAGCGCCGCAATGGTAAACCCTGCCGGAGGATATGGATCGCTACGGACCATCTCCAGAAGATGGTCGAAACCACTGTCGTCCTGGCCGCCGTAGTTCCGATAGATTCGATGGCAGAGTTCCCGGAGACGCGCCCGGAGTTGGGGATTGAGGCAACCCTCCTGATCGTACATGGAAGCCCTGGCAAGATGATAAAGTGCGCGCCCGATGTCAGCCTTCACTTGGTCGGATTGGGCGGCTTTCGCGGTAGCCGTTATTCCGCTATGCTGAAGGCGCGTTTTGATAGCCGAACCAAGCCAATAAGACACCTCGGCGTCTTTCGGATTGAGCTTCAGTGCGGTGTCGAGTTCGCTTTCCGCCTCCGGGAATGCGTGTTTGGTCGTGTAAACCCAACCCAAGCCCTTGTGTGCCCTGGCTGTAACAAGGGTCCAATCCCGCTCGCGTATGGATTCGGGACGCGTCATTTGAAGAAGGCGTTCCGCCGCGGCCTGGACCTGGCTCGCGTCGGCGCCTGGTCCCACTGCGGATAGGGCGTCATAGTCCGGAAGGGCGCTCGGTAAGTGCTGCGCGTTATCTCAAAAGAACGCCAGTCAAACTGCTGTGGGGGGGCCGCCTGCCTACAGCAATTGAAACTGCGCCGCCATCGTGCAGGTCGATAACGGCGAAGACCCTAACGCAATCCCGAAGCTGGTAGTGCCCGTCGTGGTGGTCGTGACCGACGTGTTCGTCTCCGCCGCGATCGTTTCCCAAAGGTACGCCCCGAAATTCTGGAAGTCCGGAATCGCCGGCACGGAGCTATTCGTCGCGAGGTTCAATACCGACCCCGCATTGACCCCCGCCGCTCCCGCTAACTGCTGCGCTTCGGTCTGCGCCTCGCTCAGCATGCCCGTATACGAACAGGAAGCCGGCTGCGACATGAATGCCCCGCCCACGGCGTACGCCAGCATCAGCCCCGAACTCTGCGTTTGAAACGCCTGCTGCGCCGCCGTCAATTGCTTCACCGCGACCCCCAGGTTGGACACGGGCGTCGTCAGCTCGAACGTCCAGCCCAGCGCCATCTGCGGCGGCGCCGTGCTGCTGGCCCCCGGAAGGTAAAAGGTCGTCACGCCCGCAAAGGTCGTGCCGCCGATGCCGGCCGCTTGCAGCGCTCCGGTTACATCATCCAGCGCTGTATTCAAACCCGAAGCCACGCCGATAACCAGCACCGCCGCATCCGACTGCGCGCCAGACACTTGTGCCACATTGATCGTGATCAGGTTCGGCGCCGAACCTCCAGACTGATAGCCCAACCCGAACTTGACGCTCAAAGTGCAGATAGCCGAATTCACGTTAGTCGCCGTGGTCGTGAGTCCCATGATGCTGCCCAGGTTTTGCCCCGCGGCCAGCGCCAGACTTTGCGCCTGCGTGCGCGCGCTCGCCAACAGACCCGGCACGTTGCACGCCTGCGGAGACGGCCCGTACGGCGAACTCCCCGACAGGCTGAACGACAGCGAGAAGCCGTTGCCATTTTGCGCCAGGCTGCCCTCCAGCGCCACCAGCGCCGTGGCGATTGCCTTTTGGTTCGCGAACGGCACGGTTAATTGAAAATTCCAGGCTAGTGCCGGCGGGGCTGTGGGATTCGGCACCACGGTGCTGGTGACGTTCGTCAAGTTACCAGCCGTAATGCCCACACTGGCCACCGGCGCCACCGCATCGCTGATCGCAGCGCCTAATGGCGAGTTGACCGTGACCGCAAAAACCACATCGCTCGGCGGCGATGTTAGAGGTTGTGACACACTCACCGTAACCGCATCGGTTGCCACTTGTCCATACTGCCCCAACATCATCGCGGGAGCCAATATCGCAGCCGCGAACAACCAGAGATCGCCCTTCATAAGCAGCCTCCTGCACAAATGCTTGACGCGGCAAAGCGCTGCCGCGTTGAGCCTCTTATCAGTGTTTATCGGTGTTCATCGGTGGCCAATTCCAGGTTTTGACCTTATCTCGGCGCCAAAACCAAAACATCCTTGGCCTGCACCTTACTAAATTGCATCGGAAAACTCCGCGCATAATAGTAACTCTCCCACATGTCCTTATAATGCCCCGATAACACCTGCCCCGACTCCCCCGTGGTCCCCTCCAGCAGCGACGCGTCCCAATCCGCCAGATCCGCGTCCATCCGCATCGAAGGCCCCAGCGCCCCGTTATACTGCTTCACGGTCGTCGGCGACCCGCTCATCGGCGCCGGGCCGATATCGAACCACCCCGCCACCAGCGGCAGATGCCGTCCCACTGGGTTGCCCAGCAGCAGCGGCTGATACTTGCCGTAAACCCAATGCCCCGGATCCCGCCCCTGCGCCCGGTGGCCTTCCTCCAACCCGTCGGCGAAGCTCCGCAAAATAGCGTCGTCCCAATCTGCGAACCAGCCCGCCGGCCGGGTGCGCAGCAGCGTTTCCACCACCGCCGGCGCCATCTGGTATTTGTATCGCGCCCCCACTTTCGGCGACGCGCTCTCCGCGATCCGCGTCTTCAAATGCTCGTACGCCAGCGTCACCACCAGCGGCGCCGCCGCGTCCTTATCCATCTGCCCGTTCCATCCCCGCAATAACTGGACCGCGCCATCCAGTTCCGCATGCTGCCCCTTGTGCCGGTCGTAAGCCGCCACCACGGCCTCCGCCATCCGCTGCGAAAAGGCCGAGTACACGTCCTTCTGCACCGTCAGCATATCCGCCGCGCGCCATCCGTTGCGTGCCGTCAGCAGATCCCGTATCTGCCGCGACCGGTAGTGCGAGGAGAAATTCCCGTTCACCGCATAAGGATAATTCGCCGGAAACGGATTCTGGTTCGCCGTTACGATCACTCCCGCCGCCGGATTATAAAAAGTCGGCAACTCGTCAAACGGAATGAATCCCTGCCATTCGTTCTCGCCCGACGATCCGTCCACCGGTACGTCCCCCGCATACCCTTTGCGAATCGGCAAGTGCCCCGTTGCCTGATACCCGATGTTGCCGTCCACGTCCCCATACACGAAGTTCTGCGCCGGACCCGGAAACCGCTCCAGCGCCCGCCGGAACTCCTGCCAGTTGCCCGCCTTGTTCAGCTCCGGAAACGGAAACTGGAACGTGCCCGGCTCGGCCGCCGCCCAGCGCAGCGCCAGGTGCTCCTTGGCATCGTCTATATACACCGGACCGTGCCGCGTCACCCACAACGGCATCTCCACCGCCGCCGCGCCCTTCACCAGGATGATCTCGCGCTCCTGCCGCGCCTGCTCCCATTGCCCCTGATACAGGTAGCGCCCCGTGCGCGGATCGAAATTCTCCATGTAAAGATCCTGCACGTCGAAGTGCACATTGGTGACGCCCCAGGCGATCCGCCGGTTGTGCCCCACGATCACCGCCGGCGCGCCCGGCAGCGACACGCCCGACACATCCAGCCCCGGCGCCTGCAAATGGATCAGATACCAGATCCCCGGAATCGAGTATTCCAGGTGCATATCGTCGCAAACGATCGGCTTGCCCGTCGCCGTATGCGCCCCGCTGATCGCCCACGCGTTCGACCCCGGCTGCAGCTCGCCCCCGCTGCGCGCCGGGAACAGGAAATTCACTTTTGCCGGATCGCCCGCCGCCAGCATATCGCGCTTCAGGATCTCGTCCTTCCACGTGGTGGTCAGGTCGCGATACATGTGCAGCCCGATCAGGATGGTATCCACCACGCTCCACGGCCGCGGACTGTAGCCCAACAAGGTGAATTCGATCGGCAGCGCGTGCGCGTGCGTTTCGATGAAGTAATTCACTCCGCGCGCGTAAGCCGCCAGCGGCGCGCGATCCGCGGCCGGCAGCGAGCCGTAAGCCATTTCCGCGATGCGCCGCATCCGCAGCCGGCGCGAATCCCGGTCCAGTTCCAACGCCCCCGGCCCCGCGATCTCCGCCAGGTCCCCGCTGGCCAGCCGCCGCAGCCCGTCCATTTGGAACAGCCGGTCCTGCGCCGTCACGTAGCCCTGCGCGAAATAGGCGTCGTCTTCGCTGGCCGCCGTGATGTGCGGCACGCCCAAAGCATCGCGCGCGATCGTTACTCTCGCCATAACCGGCGCCGCAATCGTGCCCGAAACCTGCGGCAGCGGACGGTACACGAACCAGTACACCGCTGCCAGGACCACGACAGCCAGTAGGGCGATCAGTACATTGATGTAACGGACAATAGGATGCGGCCGGTGTGTCGCAGGCGGGGCGGCGATAGCCATTCGCCTATCTTACAACCGCTCGAGGTGTACCGATCCGTCGCCCGTCCGCACCGTCAGCGTGGCGCCCCCGCCGTTCAGCTTCCCGACCAACGAATCTTCCTGTTTGCCGCCCGTAGTCGTCAGCGGCAGATCCACAGTGATGTGCCCGTCGCCCGTGTGCGCATCCAGGTCCGCCGCGAAGCCCTCCGGCAGCCGCAGCGTGGCGTTGCCATCGCCGGTGTGCACGCTCCAGCCCGACGTCATCCGCGATCCGCGCTCCACCGCGATTTCCACATTGCCGTCGCCGCTCTCGACTGCCAGGCCGCTGAACTTGCCGCGCACCCGTATATTGCCGTCCCCGCTCGATGCGTCCAGCGCGCCTTCGAATCCCTCACCGTCAATATTGCCGTCGTGCGTCACCAAGTGGCTCGCCGCCCGCAACCCGTCTGCCCGTATGTTGCCGTCACCCGTATGTACGTTGGTCTTGGTGCCGCTGGGCAGCGTCACCTCGATCTTCACCCACCGGTTCCCCAGATTGAAATGCAGCGGCGGCACTTTAACTTCGATCTCCACCCGGTCGCCCGCCTGATGATCGAACACGTGTACATCCCCCGGCCCGATCCGCCATCCCGACGTGGTCACCCGCACGTCGATGCTCGGCGACGCCCCCGCCCGCAGCGTCACATTGGCATCGCTGGTCTCGACGCGCAGCTCCGGCGCGCCGCCCACATGGAAGTTCTTGGTCCACTCGTCCGCCGACAAAGGCAGCGAGAAAGCCGTTACCGCTAAAGGTACAAGCGCGTAAGCCATGGTTGTGAACATATCGGTCTCCTCCGGTAATACGCTGCCGGACGGCCCCAAGTTCCCGGTTGTTAGCACGTCCGGCACGGAAAACGCCCGGCCCGGTATGTTATGCTTTTGGTACCCGGCCAATCACTGGCTCACGGAGAGGTGGCTGAGTGGTCGAAAGCAGCGGTTTGCTAAACCGTCGTAGGGTCATAAGCTCTACCGGGGGTTCGAATCCCCCCCTCTCCGCCAGATTTTCCTCCCGACCGTTTCTTCAGCCGGCGGCGGAGTTCGTTCGCCTTCACGCTTTTCTGTGGTAACCACTTGTGGTTACCCGGGTCTAGCCACAAATGCTTGACACTTGCGGGCCGCAATAGCTGGACATTACTTGTTACAATCACCCCAAATGCACTCGTCGCGGCGTGTGTTCCTGGGTGCGGTTACGGCTGCATCCGCCTATCGCGTGCTGGGCGCCAATGACCGCATACAAGTAGGCTTTATCGGCTACGGATTGATCGGCCGCCAGCACGTCCACGATTTCAAGAATCAGAAAGACGCGGATCTGGCCGCTATGTGCGAGGTGTGCCAGCCGCGCCTGGAGGAAGGCCTGGCGGCGTGTGGAACCGGCGCCAAACCCTACACCGACTTCCGAAAGCTGCTCGACAACCAGGACATTCAGGCCATAGTGGTCTGCACGCCGGATCACTGGCACGCCCTGCTCACCATCATGTCCTGCGCCTCGGGCAAAGACGTCTACGTGGAGAAGCCGCTGACCGTGTTCGTTAAGGAAGGGCGCTGGATGACGGAAGCCGCGCGGCGCTATAAACGCGTCGTGCAGGTGGGCACGCAGCAGCGCTCCGGAAAGCATTATCAAAACGCGCTTAGCCTGGTGCGCGACCGCTATTTCGGCAAGTTGCTGAGCGCCCGCATGGGGACCTTCCGCAACGTGATGCCGGGCTTCGGCAATCCGCCCGACGGACCGCCGCCGCGCGATCTCAATTACGACATGTGGCTGGGACCGGCGCCTTTGCGTGCTTATAATCCGCACCGTGCACTGTACCATTTTCGCTGGTTCTGGGATTATTCCGGCGGCCAGATGACCAACCTGGGCGCGCATGATATCGACATTGTGCAATGGTACCTGGGAGTGAAGGGGCCGACCGCCGTCTCCTCCAGCGGCGGGCGTTTCGCTCTCGAAGACAATGGCGAGACGCCGGACACACAAGACTCGGTGTTCGAATATCCTGGCTTCACCGCTCTGCATTCGATCCGCGAGGCCAGCGCCGGGCGCCGCGCCGGTTTCGGTCTGGAATTCTTCGGCGCCAAGGGCAGCATGACGGTTTCGCGGCGCGGCTACGAAGTGATCCCGGACATGAAGATCGATCCGTCGAACGCCATCCCGGTGTTTGAAGGCCAACCCACCGGCGGCCCGCAGCATTCCGACGCCAAGCCGGAACCCTGGATCGAAGCGCGCCAGGAAGCGGGATCGTCGCCGGAGCAGTTCGATCTGCACGCGCGCAACTTCCTGGATTGCATCAAGACGCGAGAGCGGCCTATCTCCGACGTGGAGGACGGCCACCGCACGGCAGTCGCCTGCCACCTGGCGAACATCTCGCTACGGCTGGGCCGCAAGATTCGCTGGGATCCCGATAAGGAAGAGATCATCGGCGACCGGGAAGCTTCGGCGTGGCTGGTGCGGCCGTATCGCCAGCCGTGGGACGAGGTGCTGCGCGGGTTCCAGTTATGACCCGCCGGGTATTCGTCCTGGCAGCCGCGGCGGGCGCGCTGGCCGCGGAGTCGCGCGGGAAGATGGGGGTCGCGGTCACCTGCTACCTGAGTTTTGCGCGCCCCAAAGACAACCTGGAATTCCTGGAGCACTGCAACACGCTGGGCGCGGCCGGCATGCAGATGCCGCTCACTTCGAAAGAGCCGGATTACATCCATAAGCTGCGCGCGCGCGCCGAGCAACTCGGCATGTACCTGGAAGTGATTGCGGGTCTGCCCGCGCCGAACGATGCGGCCTCGTTCGACGCCACGGTGGCGGCTGCCAAGCAAGCCGGCGCGCTGGCCATTCGGGTGAACTGCCTGCCCGGACGGCGCTACGAGAACTTCACCAATCTGGCGGATTGGCGCGCGGCAGTGGCCCAAGCCAAGCTGAAGATCGACGCGGCGCTGCGTATCGTCGAGAAGCGGCGGATGCCGCTGGCCATCGAGAACCACAAGGATTTTACCGCTGAAGAGATGGTCGCGCTGATGCGCGAGAAGCAGAGCCGCTGGCTGGGCGTCTGCCTGGATACCGGCAACAACATCTCGCTGCTCGACGAGCCCATGGCTCTGGTGGAGGCGCTGGCGCCTTACGCCATCTGCACGCACATTAAGGATATGGCAGTGGCGCCCTATGCCGACGGCTTCCTGCTCTCCGAGATGACGATGGGGACGGGTATGTTGGACATGCGCCGCATCGTCGATACCATCCGCAAGGCGCGTCCCGACACGCGCCTGACGCTGGAGATGATCACGCGCGATCCGTTGCAGGTGCCCTGCCTGACGGAGTCGTATTGGGCCACATTTCCCGAGCGCAACGGGCGTTACCTGGCGCGCATCATGCGTATGGTGCATGCATCTGAGAACCGCGCACCGCTGCCGGTGTTGACGGGGCTGGCGCGCGAGGTTCAGTTACAGTTGGAAGAAGACAACGTGCGCGCGAGCCTGGCTTACGCGCGCGAACATTTGACCTAAGCCAGCAGGCTCAGCGTGCTTTTCTGCATCTCATCGGCTACCTTGATGCTGTTCAGGTTGGCCTGGTAGCTGTTCTTGGCCTGCAGCAGCGAAACCGCTTCGTCGCTCAACGAAACCTGATCCTGCGGCGATTCCGCCAATCTGCTAGCGGTCTGGTTCAGCAGGCGCGCGGCTTGATCGAGTCCTCCAATGGCGGCGGATATGGCTGGCGTCATGGTATTCATTCAACTTATCGGCCAGCAGATCGTTAGCTTGCGGTCAGGGAACCACGCGGAAGCCGAGTTGGACTGCCGCGAAATGCGCATCGCCCGTCAGCGCGTCGGTAATGCCCATTTCCTGCATCACCACGAAACTGGTCAAATCCGTGAACGAAATACGCGGCTTGTCCCGGTAACGCAGGAGCAGTCGATAGGCGGCGGCGAACCGCTCGGGCGTAACGCTCTCCACGCGCACGATCCCGGCTTCGCGCGCGCGCAGCAAACCGGCCGAAAAACGCTCCGCTTCGCGAAACGGACTGCCCCTAAACAAGCGTGTAAAGGTCTCGTCGAGAATGTAATCGGTGGTGACCAGGATTCCGGTTTCGGTGTGCCTGCGCGGCAGCGCGACGACCTCGTGATGACGGGCGTCCTGGGAGTCCGCCAGCACGATCCATCCCCAGGTATCCACAAACAGCAGGGGACGCTCAATCGCCGTAGAGGGCTTCATCAATATCCTGGTTCAGCCGTCCATGGCGCACCGCGCCTTCGACTCTAGCCAGCGGATCACTGCCAGGTTTGTCTGCCTTTTGACCGCCCATCTCCAGCCGCAGGCGGATCAACTCGGCCATGCTCACGCGCGTGCGAAAGGCCTCCTGCCGTAGGCTCTCGTGGAGTCCATCAGGCAGGAAAATAGTGGTGCGCTTCATATATGCATCATGGCATATATGTGGCGTCCGGCAGCGCACCCGTTGCGCGGCTTATCCCTTGGCTTTCAGGATTTCCTCCACCAGCGCCGGAACCACCTGGAACAAGTCGCCGATGATGCCGTAGTCGGCCACTTCGAAGATGGGCGCGTTGGCGTCTTTGTTGATGGCGACGATGGTCTTGGAGCCTTTCATGCCCACCAGGTGTTGGATCGCGCCGGAGATGCCGACGGCCAGATACATCTTGGGCGCGACAGTCTGGCCGGAACTGCCTACCTGGCGCTCCATGGGGAGCCAGCCGGAATCGCAGATGGGACGCGAAGCGGCCAGTTCCGCGCCGAGCGCGTCGGCCAGTTTTTGCACGATGGGGATGTTGTCGGCTTCCTTGATGCCGCGGCCCACCGAAACGATGATTTCGGCGGCGGTGAGGTCTACCGCGCGCTGCGCTTCGCGGAATAATTCAAGCGGCTTGGTGCGGCCGGGCGTGAGTTGCGGCGTGAATCTCTCGACGGCGGCCGATCCGGCTTCGATGGTATCGGCGCGATAGGCCCCCGCCTGAAACGAAGCGAAGTAAGGCGGGTCGCTTGAAAAACGCACGTCCACGTTGAGCTTGCCCTGAAAGAGCTGGCGCACCAGCACCAGCTTGCCGTCTTCCACGCGATGCGCCACCACATCACTCACGGCCACGCGGCCGAGCGCGGTGGCCAGCTTAGGCAGAAAGTCGCGCACCTGATAAGTGTGCGGGAATATCACGATACTCGCGCCCGCGTGCTCCGCTAACTGGCGCACGGCGGCGGTGTAAGTGTCGGGCGTATAGTCTTTGAGTAAGTCGTGCTCGACGGCGTAGATATGATCGAGTTTCTTATCGGCCAGTTCCGCGGCCAATGCCTCGATACCTTGCCCCAGCACGGCGGCCGAGACAGGCTGCCCCAACTCGCGGCCGAGTTGTTGTCCGGCGGCCAGCGTCTCCCAGGACATGCGGCTCCAAGCCGGCGGTCCCCCGACCGCGCGTTGTTCCATCACCACCAGAATGCTCATATGACTCGCGCCTCGAATTTCAGTTTCTCCACCAGCTTGGCGGCCACTTCCTTGGGTGGCCCCTCGAACAATTGCGTCTGCTTGGAGCGGCCGGGCAGATACACACGGCTCAATTGAATCGACGGCGTGATCGCGGCCGCCCCTAAGTCCGCCGCCGAGAGATTGCGGATCTCCTTGTTCTTGGCTTTCTTGATGCCCATGAGCGTGGCGTAGCGCAGCTTGTTAATGCCGGATTGAATGGTAAGCAGCGCAGGCAGCGGCATCTCCACATGCTGGAACCAGCCGTCCTCCAGTTCGCGCTTAACGCGGATGGCGCCATCCTGTTTTTCCACCTGCATGATGATGGTGGCGTGCGGCAGGCCCAGCAGTTCGGCCAGAATCACGCCGGTCTGGCCGTAGCCCAGATCGTCGGATTGCAGGCCGGTGAGGACCAGGTCGGGTTTTTCGGGCGTGAGGGCGGCGGCCAGCAAACGAGCCGCGCCCAGCGGATCGAAAGCGCCCAGGTTCTCCTCTTCGATGTGTATGGCACGGTCCGCGCCTTTGGCCAGGGCCTCGCGGATGGTTTGCGCGGCGCGCGCCGGTCCGGCGCACAGCACCACCACCTCGCCCCCGTGCTTCTCTTTCAGTTGCAGGCCTTCTTCCAAGGCGTAAGCATCGGGCTCGTTGATCTCGTAACTGAGATCGGCATCCTGAATCCAGGCGCCCGATGACGCGACGCGCAGTTGCGAGTCGCGGGCCGGGACTTGTTTGATGCAAACAATAATTTTCATAAGTAACCAGACAGAAGGCAGGAATCGGAAGGCTTAATCGATATAGCGCTTAAAAATAAGTGCACCATTCGTTCCTCCAAAGCCGAATGAGTTGGATAGCGCGTAATCGATACGCATGGGACGGGCCTTGTTAGGCACATAGTCCAAGTCGCATTCGGGATCGGGAGTTTCGTAGTTGATGGTGGGTGGGGCCACCTGGTCGCGGATAGCCAAGACGGTGAGGCCCGCCTCCATGCCGCCGGCGCCGCCCAACAAATGCCCCGTCATGGACTTGGTGGAACTGACCGCCACCGTGTGGGCATGCTCGCCGAAGCAGCGTTTGATGGCCATGGTCTCGGCGCGGTCGCCCACGTCGGTGGAAGTGCCATGCGCGTTGATATAGTCGATTTGCGCCGGTTGGAGGCCGGCGTCTTTCAGAGCGTTGCGCATCACGCGAAAAGCGCCATCGCCATCGGGCGGCGGCGCGGTGACATGGAAAGCGTCGGCGCTCATGCCGTAGCCCACGCACTCGGCCAATATGTGCGCGCCACGCTGCAGGGCGTGGCCCAGTTCTTCGAGCACCAGGATACCGGAGCCTTCGCCCACTACGAAGCCGTCGCGATTCAGGTCCCACGGGCGGGAGGCGCGCGCGGGCTCGTCATTGCGCGTGGAAAGCGCGCGCATGGCGGCGAATCCGCCGATTCCCATGGGCGTGATGCAGGCTTCCGTGCCGCCGCAGATCATCACATTGGCGTCGCCCCGCTGGATCAGCCGGAACGAATCGCCGATGGAGTGTGCGCTGGTGGTGCAAGCAGTGGCGGTTGCGGAATTGGGGCCTTTCGCGCCGGTGCGAATGGAAACGTAACCGGAAGCTAGATTGATGATGGTCGCCGGTATGAAAAACGGCGAAATGCGGCGTGGCCCATGCTCCAGGAGAGTCTGGTGTTCGCGTTCGATCACTTCGAATCCGCCGATGCCGCTGCCAATGTAAACGCCGGCGCTCTCGCTCTCGGCCGGATCGATCCGCAAGCCGGACGAACTCATGGCGCAATCCGCCGCCGCGATGGCGAACTGGATGAACCGCCCCATCTTCTTGATCTCTTTTTTCTCGATGTAGTTCGCCGGATCAAAGCCCCGGATTTCTCCGGCGATCTGGCAGGAGAACAGGGACGCGTCGAAGGCCGTGATGCGGCCGATGCCACTGGCGCCGGCCAACACGCCCTGCCAGGTTGCCTCGGTCCCGATGCCGACCGAGGAGAGTAGGCCCACACCGGTTACGACGACTCTGCGTGACAAACAAATACTCCTGGGAAAGCGCCCGTGCGTCTACTTCTTGGCCGACTTAGCTTCGATGTAAGTGATGGCGTCTTTTACAGTGGCGATTTTTTCGGCGTCCTCGTCGGGAATTTCCAATTCGAAGGCTTCTTCAAATGCCATCACTAGCTCAACGATGTCGAGCGAATCGGCCCCCAGGTCGTCTACGAACGACGCGTTTTCCTCGACCTGACTTTCGTCCACTCCCAACTGCTCGACGATAATCTGCTTCACCCGCTCGGCGATTGATGCCATGCTTCCTCCTGCGCTATTCGAAACTCCTGATTCTAGCCGCCTTCGCCACATTCCGCAAGTTTGCGGAATGGTCCGCAACCGCAGCCGGACTTGGGCGGCCGGACCGCTCTTCGATACTGTAGCACGGCGCGCCGAAAAGCAAATCCGGCGGGCCGCGAGTTACTGCCCGCCACCCATTTCATTGCTCTTCAACTGCCCGCAGGCGGCGTAGATATCCAGACCCCGCGGCTTGCGGATAAAGCAGCCCATGGAGCGGCGCACAATCGCCTGGAAACTGGCGACGCGTTCGGCGTCGGGCGTTTCAAAGGGAATGCCCGGGCCGGGGTTGAGCGCGATCAGGTTCACTTTGGCATTCAGATTCGCCAGCAGTTTCACCACACGGCGCGCGTCGGCATCCGTATCGTTTACGCCCTTGAGCAGCACGTATTCGAAGGTCAGCTTCTCCCAGGGACGCAACGGATAGGCTTTGCAGGCGGCCATCAAGTCCTTTAGATGATACTTGCGGGTGATGGGCATCAACTCCTGGCGCGCTTCTTCGGTGGAGGCGTTCAGAGAAATCGAAAGTCTGGGGCGGCACGGCTCGCGGCCCAGTTCCTCGATTTTGGGGATGATGCCGGCCGTCGACACTGTGATGCGGCGGACGGGGATGGCCATGCCTTCGGGATCGGTCAGCAGGCGCGAGGCTTTGACCACGTTGGGCAGGTTCAGCAGCGGCTCGCCCTGGCCCATCATGACGATGTTGAGCCGTTCGCGGTCGGACAGCAGGTCGTTGTCGCGGGCCACCAGCAGGACCTGGCCGACGATTTCGCCGGCGGTGAGATTGCGCTCCAGGCCCATCAGGGCGGTCATGCAGAATTTGCAATCGACCGGGCAGCCGACCTGGCTGGAAATACAGATGGTCGAGCGCTCCTCCTCGGGCATGAGCACGGTTTCCACGGTGCGGCCGTCGGCCAGGCGCAGCAGGTAGCGGCGCGTGCCATCGACAGAGTCGTAGACCCGGGCGATTTCGGGCAGGCCCACGCGCTGGGGTCCGGCGAGTTCGGTGCGCAGGGCGGCGGGCAGGGTGGTGACCTGCACCAGGTCGGGGACTTTTTGGCGGTACAGGGCGTTGTAGACTTGGCGGGCGCGGAATTGGGGCTGGCCGGGCCCCAGCGCTTCGCGGATTTCGGAAAGCTCCAAACCTAAGAGGGAGTCGGACATCTGATTCGATTATGGCATGCGCGGGAATTTGGGCCGCAACATAAGCACGCCGCGGTTCCAACACTTCAAAGAATTAATGAGTTGATGCCCGGAGAACTGGGCGATTCGTTCGTGACATGCGGAAGCTATGAGGATGGAGACGAGGATGATCCAAATGCAATACCGTGCGCGCTATTCTCAGTGCATGTGTTTCCTGTGGAACGTCCTCGCGGCGCTAGTTGGTTGTAAGTAACGCGACGGTCCGCGATCTGTTTCATGACCATAGCGAACCATTCCGCATCGGCCGGGCGGCATCAACCTATACGAACGGTAACACCCACAGCAACGGGTTCGATAGCTTTTGGATCCTGTTGAAGCGCTGCCTGACTGGAAGATACTCGACCATCCCGGGGTGGAGCCGCAGCCCCTCGGACCAGAAATTCGCGGCGAACCAGATACCGCGAAGAACTTTAGCGGAAGGTCCACCACAGGATCAACGTACAGGCGAACAGCACGCCGGCCCAGATTCGATAATCCGATCCTCCCGGAGTGTGCTCCGCGGCCGAAGCGAACACGTTGCCCGCGACTTTGTACTCAGGCGGCGGCGCAGTCAGAAGGCTGACCACAATCATCGTGATGGCTGCGAAGAACCACACCAGGATCGAACGGTGCAGAAACGATCCCAGGTAGGGGTGCGCCACCAGCGCCCAGCCGAGGGTCTCGTCGAGGAACAGAAACAAGCCGAGGCCGAAGCCTGCCGCGCCTCCGGCAATTGCCCCGGCAGTGTTCCCGCGCTTCCAAAGCAAGCCGACGAAGATCACCGCGCCTAAAGGCACGCCCAGATACGCCGAGAGCATCTGCAGGTAATGCCAGATGGTGACCGAGAGTCCCACTAAGGGAGCCGCGAGTACGCCAAGCGCGGCCATTAGCATCGTAATCCTGCGCCCGATGACGACCTGATCCTGATCGGAGAGTCCGGGCTTCCAGTGCATGAAAAAGTCGCGCACAACCAGCGTGGCGCTGGCGTTGTAGCAGGCGCTCATCGAGGACATGAGGATGGCGATGATGCCGGCCAGCACCAGCCCGCGAAGCCCCACGGGGAGCAAGTCACTGACCAGTCGCGGATAAGCCATGTCGGCTTTCGCGAGATTCGGATAGAGGGCATGCGCGATGACCCCTGGCAGCACCAGGATGAACGGGATGAGCAGTTTGAGAAAACCCGCGAAGATGGCGCCTTTCTGGCCCTGGTCCACGGAACGCGCGCCCAGGACGCGCTGCACGTTGGTCTGGTCCATGCACCAGTAGAACATTCCGCCGAGCAGGTTGCCTATGAGAAAGCCGGTGATGGGAAGCTCGGAATCGAGCGGCTTTACCATATGGATGAGTCCGGGATCCACGCGTGCGGTCAAGCCGCTCCATCCGCCAACGGTCACCAGTCCGACGATCGTCAGGACGATGCTGCTGACGATGAGCCACGTCCCCTGCACCATGTCCGCGTAGACCACCGCGCGTAAGCCGCCCTTCATCGTGTAAAGGGCCGTGAAAATGGAGAGGCCGATCATGACCGCCATCTGGTTCCAGCCAAAGAGCAGAACCAGGAGAAGCGAGCCTGCCCAAAGATCGATGGCGTTCTTGGTGAACACGTTCATCACCAGCAAATTGCCGGAGAGGAAGGCGCGCAAACCCCATCCGAAGCGGCGCTCGAGGAATTCCGGGATGGTGTAGATCCTGCTGCGCAGATAGAGCGGTGTGAACAGAGAGGCGAGAATAATCAGGCACCACGCGGCCATCCATTCAAATCCGCCGGTGACCATGCCAACCCGGTATCCGTCGCCCGCTAAGCCGACCACATGCTCGGCTGAGATATTGGAGGCCAGCAGCGACATGCCGATAAACGGCCACCGCAGATCGCGCCCGGCCAGGAAATACTCGGCGTCGGTTTGTTTCTTGCCCGCCGCACGCAGAACCGCGCCCACGACGAGGGCCAGGCTAATGACGATGATAACGGAATCGAGGATGCCTAACACGCGCGAAACGCTCCCTTCTGACTGCGACTTCGTGGTCCCTTCATTCTATTCGTTAGGGCGGGGCCGCGATTTTGGCAATCGTTGTCGGCCGGGAGCCGAAGACTCTGCCCTGGCGGCCCATAACCCAAGCCTGCCCGTTGTTCGACTGCGGGAGTTTCCAGTCGCCGCCTCATACTTCCACATATTGCTGTAGAATCAGGCAATGCGATCATTGGCCGGCAGCCTTGTCCTCCTGTCTGCCACCGCACCCGCTTTATTTGCTCAGGCGGCCGCGGGTTCCGTTGACGCCGATTTCTTCGAGACGAAGATCCGCCCCTTGTTCGCGGAGAAGTGCTACGCCTGTCACACGGACGCGCGCATGGGAGGACTGCAACTCGACTCGCGAGAACACTTCCTCGAAGGCGGGAAGTCCGGACCCATTGCCGTCCCAGGGGATCCTGGCGCGAGCCTTCTAGTGAAAGCTCTGCGCTACGACGCCAACCCCAAGATGCCACCCACCGGCAAACTGGCCGTGACCCAGATCGCCGCTGTCGAAGCCTGGGTCAGAGCCGGCGCTGTTTGGCCGCAAGATGCGAAAGCCGCCCTGAAATCGCCGCCCTACACGATCACCCCGGAGCAGCGCGGGTTCTGGTCCTTCGAACCGGTCAAGCGCGTGTCTCCGCCGAACGTGAAGGATGCGGATTGGGCCCGCACCGACATCGACCGTTTCATCGCGGAAAAGCTCGCGGCGCGTGGCTTGCACCCGGTCCGCCGCGCCGATCGGCGCACACTCATCCGGCGCGCCAGCTACGATCTTACCGGTCTCCCGCCGGCCGCCGAAGAGGTCGATGCATTTGAGCACGATCGCTCGCCCGATGCGTTCGCCAAAGTTGTCGATCGTTTGCTCGCCTCACCTCGCTATGGGGAGCGTTGGGGACGTCTCTGGCTCGACGTCGCCCGCTATTCCGATGACCGGCTCGACTCGGAGCGCGACAACCCCTACCCGGCTTCCTACCGCTATCGCGATTGGGTGATTCAGGCCATCCGGAACGATATGCCCTACGACGTTTTCGTGAAGGCCCAAATCGCCGGTGACCAGCTTCCCGATCACGAAAAATACCAAGCGGGCCTCGGTTTCTATGCCTTGAGCCCCGAGATGCAGGATGATCGCGTGGATGCCACCACCCGCGGTTTCCTCGGTCTCACGGTTGCCTGCGCACAATGTCACGATCACAAGTACGACCCCATTCCCACTCGCGATTTCTACTCTCTGATGGGTATCTTCCGCAACACGGACCTGCATGAGATTCCCCTCGCTCCCAAGGAAACCGTCGATGCGTATCAAGCCCAGGACGCCCTGGTTCAGAAAAAGGAGAAAGAACTCAAGGAGTACGTCGGAGCGCAATCCGCACAGCTCGGTCTGATTCTGGCTTCCGAGACAGCACGCTACCTGCTCGCCTCCGGCCAGCCCTTGAACGAGGTTGCAGACCCAACCGCCAGGCCCGCGCTCGACCGGGAAACGCTCGCCCGCTGGACAAAGTATTTGGCGGAGCCCGAAAAGCAACATCCCTTCCTGAAGGACTGGTACGCTGCCTCCACCGAACAGCAGCGTGCGAAGGCGGCCACGGAATTTCAGGCCCAGGTCCTCGCCGTCATGATCGAGAAGACTCGTGTCGACGATGAAAACCACGTCCGCTTGGGTCCTAATCCCACGCGCGAGGATCTCTCTAACGCGAACCTCATTTCACTGGACCGCGCCAGGTTCGGCCTCTGGGAAGACATGCTCGGCGATCGCGGGGTCTTCCACTACGGAGAATCCGGCAAAGAGGAGGCCAAAATCGACCGGTTCCTCTCGGGCGTTTGGCTCGATCACCTGAACCAGCTTCGCGCGCAATTAGCGGCGCTGAAAAAGGAACTGCCGCCTGCTTATCCCGTGCTGCAAACCATTACCGACAAGGAGAAGCCCGAGGAACAACATGTCTGGATTCGCGGCGATCAGAACAATCCCGGCGACCTTGCTCCCCCGCATTTTCTGGCCATCCTGTCTCGGGCCGAGCCGGAACCCTTCCCGCGTGGCAAAGAGCGGCTCGAACTGGCGGAAGCCATCGCCAGCCCCGCCAATCCGCTGACCGCCCGCGTGATGGTCAATCGCGTCTGGCAGCAGCACTTCGGGTACGGCCTGGTGCGCACACCCAGCAATTTCGGCTCCCAGGGCGACCGCCCGTCGCATCCCGAACTGCTTGACTATCTCGCGGACCGGTTTGTGCGCGAAGGCTGGTCGCTCAAGAAACTACATCGCGAAATCATGCTGACCGCAACCTATCAGTTGAGCGATGAGTCCTCCGGCCGCAACTATGCCGCGGACCCCGGCAACCGCCTGCTTTGGAGATACAACCGCCGGCGCCTCGACGCCGAATCGCTCCGCGACTCCATCCTGTGCGTCTCCGGAAAACTCGATTTGCAGTCAGGCGGCCCCGCCGTCCGGCTCGACCAGGGAAACAACCGTCGCACGGTCTATGCCTACATTTCCCGCCGCCAGCTCGATCCCATGCTCGCGCTATTCGATTTTCCGAATCCGAACAGCACCAGCGAGCAGCGCCTGCAAACTACCGTCCCGCTACAGAAACTCTTCTTCATGAATAGTCCGTTCGTAATGGATCAGTCCACCGCTCTCGCCGCGCGCATTGCCGCCGATTCATCGAGTGACGACCAGCGGATTACAGCCGCTTACCGCCTGGTGCTGCAGCGCGATCCTACACCTGAAGAAAGGCGTCTTGGTCACAAATTCATCGACGGAAACGCCGGCGCGTGGCCGGCATATACCCAGGTCCTGCTAAGTTCCAATGAGTTCACTTATCTCAACTAGAATGGGAAACGAGATGATCTCCGTGCCATCGCGACGTCAGATACTCCGCACCATGGGGACCGGCTTCGGCATGGCCGGCCTCGCCGGTATTCTCAACGCATTGGAGACCGTCCGCACAAAAACGCCACCGGGGGCAACCGCGCCCCTGGCGCCCAAAGCCCCGCACTTCAAGGCTTCGGCCAAGCACGTCATCTTTCTGTTTCTCAACGGCGGTCCCTCCCAGGTGGATACTTTCGATCCCAAGCCCATGCTGCAGAAATACAGCGGCCAGCCCATGCCCAACGGCAACCTGAAGACTGAGCGCAAAACCGGCAATCTGCTCGGCTCGCCCTTCGCCTTCCGCCGCTGCGGCAAGAGCGGCATCGAGATCAGTGAGATCTTTCCCAAACTGGGAGATGCGATCGACGACGTGTGCGTGATTCGCTCGATGTACACGGAGATTCCGAACCATGAACCGTCGCTCTTCCTGATGAACTGTGGCCATCGTGTCCCCGGCCGTCCGTCGATGGGTTCGTGGCTGACCTACGGCCTCGGCTCGGAAAACCAAAACCTGCCCGGCTACGTCGTCTTGTGCCCAGGTTACCCCATCGTAGGAGCGCAACTGTGGAGTTCCACGTTTCTCCCGGCTATTTACCAGGGCACTTACATCCCGAACAGCGAGAAGACTCCCGACAAACTCATCAACTTCATACACAATCCGTCAACCCCCATGCCCGGACAGCGCCGCGCGCTGGATCTGCTGCGCCAGTTGAACCTTATGGAAGAAAAGCGCGAAGGCGAGGATAGCCAACTCGAAAGCAGTATCCAGGCAGCGGAAATCGCCTACCGGATGCAAAGCGAGGCGCCCGAGGTCTTCGACATTTCCAAAGAGCCGGAGGCCGTCCGCGGCCGCTACGGCGACCATGATTTCGGCCGCGGCTGTCTGATGGCCCGCCGCTTGGTAGAGCACGGCGTGCGCATGGTGCAGGTCTATTACGGCAACGGTCAGCCATGGGACAACCACGACGATATTCTCATCCATCGCAAGCTGGCGCATGACGTGGACGGTCCCATCGCCGCCCTGTTGGCCGATCTTAAGGCGTCGGGCCTTCTGCAGGAGACCCTGGTCATCATCGGTGGCGAATTCGGCCGTACGCCGGTGCTTGAGGTCAGCGGTCTGGTGAAAGTACAAAATGGCCGCGATCATAACAGCCACGGCTTCTCCACGCTGCTGGCCGGCGGTGGCGTTAAAGGCGGCGCCACCTACGGCAACACGGACGAGTTCGGCTTCAAGGCGGTGGAGAATCCCGTGCACATTCATGACCTGCATGCCACCGTGCTTCATGCCATGGGCATGGATCACACCAAATTGACCTACCGTTACAGCGGCCGCGACTTCCGCCTGACCGATGTTTCCGGAAATGTCGTGCACGACATCTTGGCCTGAGCCGCTATTAGTCGACGACGGGGATACATAATGCATCAACCGGCTTCGAACTTGGCATTTTCTTGGAAAGCCACCCCGAAAACGTCCACCCCACCGCGCTTCATTGTTTTCCGGCGCCAAAAAACTCGATCGCGCGCGGAAGGTCGGCGTATTGATAAAGGATGTAGTCCGGCTCGGTCTCGGGAGGTCCGCCAGGGTTGCCGTGCGGGCAGAACAAGATCGTCTTCATCCCAACTTGCCGGGCGCCGAAGACGTCGCGAAAGCGGTCGTTGCCTATGAAGATCGCCTCTTCCGGGCTGGCCCGCAATTCGGCCAGGGCCGCCTGAAACAGCCGGGGGTCGGGTTTACGAAACCCATAATCCCCCGAGATGATCACCGAGGCGAAGTAGTCGGCCAGGCCGGCGGCCCGCAGTTCGGGTAAGGCATAGGCGCTCTGCGCGTCGGAAACCACCGCCAGAGAATGGCTCGTCTTCACCTGGGCCAGCACCTCTTGCGCTTGCGGAAATGCCGCCAGCCGTTTGCGGCAGATCCCGCGCTGCAGTTCGGCCAGGAACAGCGGCATCTGGAGCAGCTTGTCCGGTTTCAGAGAACGGGTGTATTCGCTCGCGTGCCGGCGCAACACTTCGCGCCAGACCGCGACCACGTCGAACTCGGGATGGACTTCCTTGCTCGCCGCGAACTGCTCTTTCATGATCTGGAAGTACAAATCCCGCACTTCCCCCCGTCGCAGCGCGATGCCCTGATAGCTGAGAAAGTGCGCGATGGCGCGGTATGCATCCTCCATCCACTCATCGGTTTCGATGTCGATCAGGGTGCCGTTGACATCGAAGAGCAGGGCCCGGATCTCCATTCACGGTGTCCGCAAAATGACTTTGGCTTCTTCCACCAGCCGTCCGCGTTGGGGCGCGCTCACCCAGGAGTTTCGCGCGATGCGCAGCAAAGTGAGCGCCATCTGGAAGGGCAAGCGCCCGGTAATCGAGCGAAATGCCCGGTCGCGGTCCGGGAAGTGGCAGGCGTATTCCCAAAGAAAGTGGCCGATGAACGGTTCGGCCGCATGCTTGTTCCCGGTGGCCTGCAGGAAATAGTGCTGCAGTTCCCCCGCGATCCGTCCCAGATCGAACGTGCGGTCGGCCCGCTTCATCCGTTCCAGGTCGATCGCGATCACGCTGAGACCGCGCCCGAACAGCAGGTTACTGGGGGTGGCATCGCCATGCACGAGCACCTGCCTATCCTCCCACATGCGCGGTTTCTCCCGCCAGCGGTCACGCAACCAAAATAGTTCATCCGCGTCCCAGGCGCCCATCACCTTCTGGGTCTGCAGTTTGCGGACCAGCCGGTTCAGGTAGGCGCAGTCCTGGTGGAAATCCACGCCGTGCCCGTTGGCGGTGCGGTTGTGCAGGGTCGCCAGGAAGTAAGCCAGCGCCGTCAGCTTGTCGAAAAGCGGGTGAGATTGCCCCTCGTGAATCGCGTCATGCACGAAGGCGCTTAACGGAATCCCTGCGGTATACTCCTCCACCAGGATGCTGTTGAGCCATGCATTCGTCCCCAGCGGCCGTACGATGTGATGCGGGTATCCGGCCAGGCCATATCCACGCAGGAGCTGCAGATTGTCGAACTCCTGGCGCATGCGCGCCGTGCCTTCGGCCGCCTGGTGGCCGCCGCTGACGAAGAACTTGCCCACCACCTGGGTGCTGCTGTGGCGCTCCTGGTAAAGATAGACTTTGCCGTCCTTCATGCTGAAGACGCGGAATTCGGCCGCTCTGTTGCGCACTCCTATTTGCGGCAGGACCTCCTGCACCAGATAAGGATGCAGCGGATCTTGCGAGGAGAGATGTCCGAGGTACTGTTTTGGCACAGGCCTCCTCTCGAATCAAAGTGGCGATCCTGCAAGGTTGAATCAGGCGGGAAATCCGCCCTTGCGGGCAAATCTCCGCTCACAGGGCGTCATCGAATTGTAACATTAAAATTGAGATGCGCGGCTCGATTGGGCTGGCGCCGCGTAACCTTCCGCACCTACAGCCCTGGCGGCCCTCGAAATCCTTGCTAGACTGCGAATAATACGTGACGTTCGAGCTTCTCAGCAGAGGGTTGCCGCGCTTGGCATGCGTTTTGTGGGCCTGCTGCAGCGCCACGCTGCTCCCGGCCGCGCAACGCTATCCGGCCGCCGGCCTCGTTCTGAAAATCGACCGTGCCCACAAGAGCTTCGTCGCCTCCTGCAAAGCCATCCCGAATTATATGGACGCCATGGTCATGCCCATTCCAGTCCATGACGAGAAGTTGTTGGATAAGCTGCATCCGGGCGATGCGATCGACTTCACCTTGGTAGTCACCGGCGACGATGCATGGGCCGAGGACATCCGGACTCACCATTTCCAGAGCACGGAACAGGACCCGTTTCAAGCCGGCGGACTGCGCTTGATCGAGAACTTCGGCGAAACCGGCCCGGCGGCGCGTGAGGTGCCCGTCGGCCAAACGGTTCCGGACTTCACCCTGACCGGCGAAGCCGCCCAACCCGTCACCCTGTCCCAATTTCGCGGCAAAGTGGTGGTGGCCGCCTTCGTATACACCAGTTGCCCGCTTCCGAACTTTTGCTTTCGGTTGTCGAACAATCTGGGCCAATTGCAAACGCGGTTCGCGAACCGTATGGGCCGCGATTTGATCCTGCTCAGCATCACCATCGATCCGGTGCGCGACACCCCGCCCGTGCTGCTCAAGTACGCCGCTACCTGGAAGGCAGATACCAGCGCCTGGCATTTTCTAACCGGATCGGAGCAGGCTATTCGCACGGTGTCGCACCGCTTCGGCGTGAACTACTGGCCCGGCGAGGGATCCTTGACGCACTCGCTGCACACCATCCTGATCGATCGCCAAGGGCGCCTGTCTGCCAATCTGGAGGGCAACGAATTCACCGCGCAGCAACTCGGCGATCTGGTGTCCGCTCAGATGGACCAGCCGTCCATCAATGCGCCCCATCCCTGAGGGGCACGAAGCAGCAGTCCGGCGGTCCCCATATGGCTTCGAATCGCATGAAGCGCTGCGATTCGAGAGACGCATCCAGCGTTTCATCAACGCGTCAATACCCGCATGACGCCTGCCAGGCACGCCCGCGCCATCCAGAATGCCAGCGGAAAACTCACTGCCGTTGTCAACAGCCACGCCATCGCATTCTCCTTACTGCCCGCCCGCCACCATGGTCGCCGGGGCGCCACCGAATAGGCGCGCTACTTCATCGCTAGGCTCCGCGACTAACTCCACCGCATCGCCCACCGCCACCAGTCCGAATAACTCTTCCACGTCGGAATTATTCATCCGGATACAGCCATGTGACGCCGCATGCCCGATCGACCGCGGATTACTGGTGCCATGAATCCCGTAGCCTTTCCGGCTCAGCCCGATCCAGCGCGGCCCCAGCGGATTGCGTTTGCCCGGCGGCGCCACTTTGTGTGGCCCGTACCAGGTGGGATGCATGACCCGATCGATCACCGTGAAATCGCCTAGCGGGCTGGGCGTCGCCGCCGCCCCCACCGCCACCGGATAAACCTTCACCACCCGCCCGTCTTCCACCAGCGCCAGCTTCCGGTCCGGGATGCTCACCACGATCCGCCGCGCCGGCTGCCGGTCCTGCGCCAGCGCTTCGCCCGCCGCCACCACCAGCGCCGCTACCGCCTGAAGATATCGCAATTGCCACCGCGTGTCCCGCATCTCGATGCCTCCGTTCACACCCGGCATAAATGCAGTCCGCTTACCACCCGCTATCTTGCTGATTTCCCGTTGACCGCGTGTCTGCCCGGACACGGCACGGGCGGCGGTCGCACGCTAAAATAAACGTCGGATGGAGAACAAGGAGATCGCGCGCATTCTCTTCGAGACGGCCGACTTGATGGAGATCGCCGGTGAGGATTCGTTCCGTATACGCAGCTACCGCAATGGCGCCACGGCTATTGAAGGCCATCCCGACCGCATCGCGGATATCCTCAAGAACCCGGAGCGCAAAGTCACCGACATCCCCGGCATCGGCAAAGGCCTGGCGATCGTGCTGCATGAGATTGTGGACCACCGCTCCTGCGAGCGCCGCGATCTGCTGCTCCAGAAGTTCCCGCCCGGAGCGCTCGAATTCCTCAAGATCCAGGGACTGGGTCCCAAGAGCATCGCCCTTCTGTTCGAACATTATAAAGTCGGCACTATCGACGAACTGGAGCGCCTCTGCCTGGAACAAAAGCTGCGCGTGCTGCCGCGTATGGGCGCCAAGCTCGAAGAGAAGGTGCTCAAATCCATCGCCCAATATCGCCAGCGCACCGGCCGTTACCTCCTCAGTTACGCCGAAGATATGGCCCAGGAATTGACGGGTTACCTCGGCGAGACGCCCGGTATCGAAGAAATCACGCCCGCGGGCAGCCTGCGCCGCGGCCGCGAAACCGTGGGCGATCTGGACCTGTTGGTCACCGGCCCGGCCGCCGGCGAAGTGCTGGAGCGCTTCGTGCACTTCCCCAAAGTCGAGGAACTGCTGGCCCGCGGCGAGAACAAGGCCAGCGCCCGCGTGGGCCGCGAAGGCCTGCAGGTGGACGTGCGCGCGCTGCCCCGCGAGAGCTTCGGCGCCGCTATGCAATACTTCACCGGTAGCAAGGATCACAACGTTGCCGTCCGCACCCGCGCCGTGAAGATGGGATTCAAACTCAGCGAGTACGGCTTGTATCGCAGCGCGGATGATGTCAAGGTAGCCGGCGAAACCGAAGCCGGCGTCTACGAAGCCCTGGGACTGCGCTGGATTCCACCGGAAATGCGCGAAAACCTCGGCGAAATCGAGCTGGCCGCCGAAAACCGTCTGCCCGAATTAGTCGAGATGGCCCACATCCGCGGCGACGTCCACATGCACACCACCGAAAGCGACGGCCGCGCCACGCTTGAGGAAATGGCCGCCGCCGCCCGCGCCCGCCGCTACGAATACATCGCCATCACGGACCATTCCAAATCACTGGCCATGACTTTCGGCCTCGACGAGCAGCGCGCGGTGGCTTTCGCCGCGCATGTGCGCGATCTGAATCGCGATGGCCTGGGCATCCGCGTCTTCTCCGGCCTCGAATGCGACATCCTGAAAGATGGCGCCATGGACCTCGCGAACGACGCCCTCGCGGAACTCGACATCGTCATCGCCAGCGTCCACAGCCACATGAATCTGGAAGCCGCGGAAATGACCGACCGCCTCCTCCGCGCCCTGGAGTGCCCGTCTGTCAAGGTGCTGGGCCATCCTACCGGCCGCATGCTGCTGCATCGCGACGCCTATCCGTTCGATTTCGAGCGCGTCGTGGATGCGGCCGTAAGCCGCGGCGTATGGCTGGAAATCAACGCTAGCCCGGAGCGGCTGGATCTCAGCGCCAACATGATTCGCACGGCCAAGGCGCGCGGTGCGCGCTTTATCGTCTCCACCGACGCGCACCACCCCAAGCATCTTGAGAACCTCCGTTACGGCGTGATCACCGCCCGCCGCGCCTGGCTGGCGCCCTCCGACGTCATGAATACGATGCCCGTCGAGGCTTTCGCGGCCGCCTTGCGCGCGCACTGAAATTTATGAAAATCGTTTCCTCGCGAGAAGTATACACGTGCGGTCTCTTCCGCGTCACGGAGGAAGAAGCCACCGATCCCACCGGTTTCCTCATCAAGCGCTCCATCGTGCGCCACATCGGCTCGGCCGTCATGATGGCCGTCGATGACAAAAAGCGCATCCTGCTGGTGCGCCAATTCCGCCTCCCCGCGGGGAAGAATCTTTGGGAGCTACCGGCCGGCCGGCTGGACGAAGGCGAGACGCCGCTGCAAGCGGCGCGCCGCGAGCTAAAGGAAGAGACCGGCTACAAGGCCCGCACCTGGAAGCGCCTCGCCGCCTTCTGGCCCAGTCCCGGTTACGTCGCCGAGCGCATGACCATCTTTCTTGCCACCGGACTGACCGCCGGCGAGGCCCAGCCCATGGACGACGAGCGCATCGAATGCCGCTGGTTCACGCGCCCCGAACTCGATGGCATGATCCGCGCCGGCAAAATCGAAGACGGCAAAACCATCATCGGATTCCTCGCCTGGATGCGCTACCGCTGATCGAATCCGTAAGCGCAATGTCGGCACTTGACCCGCGAAAGGAAGAAGTAAGTGCCTGAAACCAGGAAGAAGATCAACCAGTATCCGGAGAAGAGTCTCAACTCGTGCGCCCTATGAGCGTGGTATTCCTGCTCAGTGAGGTGACTAAGCACGCGCCCGTGCATGGTAAGTACATCTTGCCCACCAGCTACGGCGGCGTTTCCATCACCAGTCATTTGCAAACACAGGATGCTGTTGACGATCGCATATCCGAGAACTGCCAGAAGGACGATGACCGCCCAAGCTGGAAGGTGGTCCAGAAGCTTGCCGAATGCGCGGTCTCTGCGAAGAACTTTACGCGCAGACAGGGCCAGAGAGCCGAAGGCCAAGATTGCCCCGGCATGAAGCGTCCAGATATACGGAACCTGCGAAGACACATCCACCCCGACGACCGTTGCTATGTGAGCAACAAGGGATAGGGCAAATCCCACGAGGGCCGTCGAACCCAAGAAGCGATTCATTTCCCAACCTTCCACCCTCATCGTCCCCGCGAACCGCGCCTAATCTTGTTCGCCGAGAGTTTGGGCGTAGGTTTTGCCGTAAGGATAGAAGAGTTCCTTACGGCCTTGCTGCCAAGCCGCCTTAAGTTCGGGCGTTGTGATGTCCCAGTCCGGTCGGCATTTCTTGGTAACGGCACGTAGGTCCTGGCGGAGATCCTCGATAGTGGGCCGTCCCCAGAACCAGTAGCCGTTATATATCTTATAAATCACTAGACCGGGCTCGAGCACAATCACGTGGGGAATCATCGGATTGTGCAGCGGATCGGTGTACTCGGCGATGTCCAGGTCTCTTTGGATAATCCGTCCCGCGTCGGAAAGGAATGTCCAGTGGGCGCCGGCTCCACTGCGATACTCATTCGTTTCAGTGATGTTGTCGGTGCTGATCGTGACCAGCCGGCAATAGGCAACCTCAATTTCACGATGGAGTTGAACAAGCCCTTCCGCTTGCCGGCGGTCCTTCGGACAAAAACCGCCGCGGCTGAGGACCAGCACCATGGGATGTTGTCCCTGCAGTTCGGAGAGCTTCCGATGTTTTGCTGTGTGGTCGGAAAGCTCATAGTCGGGGAAGATAGCCCCTGGAAGAATGTCAGATCGCATGGATATCGCCTCTCCCTTCGAAACAGTATACGCTTCAATCGCGCGTTACGACGACGGCCGGGTCGCGAACTGGGAAAGCAAATCGCCGTCCGACAAAACAAGTCGCAGGCACACAATGCCGAGTTGCACACGGTGCACCGGATTGTCCGTGCCATCGATATGAGACAAACCGGAACAAGAGCGTAAGCGGCCGTCGATTTCGGCCGAAGTGCAACTACGCCGTTGGCGAACTGACCTGTGGAGGGCCCGGCTAGCTGGTAGAGAAGCTCCTATCGTGTGGATTGGGGTGTGAAAATGTAGAATTATGGAATGTGGAAGGGCGCGCTGTTGGGTGGTTTCCTCACGTGCGCCGCATTCTCTCAGGATCCGCCGGCGTTCCGATCTCAGTTGGAGCTGGTTGCGATTCCATGCGCGGTGGTCGACTCGCACGGCGCCGCTGTGTATAACCTCAACCGGGAAGACTTCCGCGTCTTCGATAACGACGTGCCGCGAATCGTCTCGTACTTCTCGCGTGATGACGACCAGCCGTTGACGCTCGGGATCCTGATCGACGATAGTGAAAGCCAGCACGAACTCGTCGAAGAACATCGGCGCACCGCGCTCGACCTGCTGCACCGGATGCTGCGGCCCGGCGATTCCGCGTTCGCGGTCTCGATCGGTCAGGATATCCGGCTGTATCGCGATCTGACCCTCACCGAAAGGGAGCCGTTCGGAAAGCCTTGTCCCAGGCGACAAGGGATACCGGTCTGCGGCGGCAGTCCGCTTTGGGATGCGGTGTTCGACTCGGCGCGGCTGAAGCTGCGTCAGGTGAAGGCCAGCAAGGCCCTGCTCCTGCTGACGGATGGGTTCGATACCGGCAGCGCTCGCACCTGGAGTGAGGCGGCCGCCGAGGCGCAAAAGGCCGATGCCGCCGTGTATGCGATCCAGTATCGCGGGATGGGCAGCAGCTACGCGCCGCTGCTTTACCGCCTGGTAGCGGAAACGGCGGGCGCTTGGTTTTCTGCCCCGTCCGGCGATCTCAGCCCGATCGTCGCGCGGCTGGAAACGGACCTGCGCCGCCGATACGTCGTCGGGTTCCGGCCGGAGAAGGTCACATTCGGCAAGCTGCGGCACGAAGTGAGGATCGAGGTCGCCCGGCCGGACCTGACCGTACGGGCGCGGAAGACGTACTTCGAGAGCCCAAGATAGGAAACGAAAGTCCGGTGTACCGGTAATCTTCTTTCCGGCACATGCTCTCCTTCTTTCTCAGCGGAGCATGCCCCCTTCGATTTCCCGCCTACGAGATTTTCCGTCCCACAACCGGACGAGGTAACCGCTGATTCAGACGGCCAATGCATTGAAACAAAAAAACCGAGGCTTGGCATGATACTTGCCCTGGAGAACGTCGGAGGATTCTTCATGTTCCGATCCGTTGCTCGCGTCGTGGTTCCTGTTGGCATGGTATCTGTTTCCGTCTTGGCGTCCTTGGCCAACGCCCAACAAGGCATGCCCAATCCGATCAAGGAGCCGAATCCGCTGACGGCGACGATATCCATTTTTCGAAGTAATATGCAGGACAAGATCATGAAGTCGGCGGACGCGATGCCGGAGTCCAAGTACAGCTACCGGCCAACGAAGGACGTTCGCACGTTTGCCGAGATCCTGAACCATGTGGCGGATATATCCTACATATTGTGTTCCAACGTCAAGGGTGAAGCGAACCCGGGCCCGGATACTGCGAAGGATTCGAAGACCCAGATCGTGGCCTACCTCAAAGGCGCGTTCGATTACTGCGATGGCGTGTACTCCGGGTTCACCGATGCGCACCTCAACGACCGGGCGGACTTCTGGGGCGCCAAGACAAACAAGATGTTCGTCTTGACGCAAGTCGCAAATCATGACGCCTTGCATTACGGCAATCTCGTCACGTATATGCGCGCCAATGGCCTCGTGCCGTCCGGGGGCTGGTTTTGATGGCCCAGCGGCGTCCGCGTCCCACGATGTGATTTCGCATCGGCGGGTTGGGCTACCGGCTAAAACTAAAGCCGGCCTGAGAGATTCACATCCCCGGTCCACAGAAAGTTCTCCATTTTATCAATCACTTCCCGGCCTACCGGTGCCAATCCGTGCCTGCTCACCAGTTTCACTGGGCTGTAAGGAGCGCACCAACATGTCCTCGCAATCCAAAATCGATGCCAATCGCGAAAATGCAAAAAAGAGCACTGGCCCCAGCAGCCCCGCGGGCAAAGCCGCCTCCAGCCGTAACAGCCTCGTGCATGGCCTTTGCGCCGAAAAATATCTTCTCCTCGATGAAGACAAAGACGAGTACGTCACCCTCGTCACCGATCTCTTCCAGCGCTTCCGTCCCGTAGGCGCCGGTGAAGAGCGCATCGTCCTGCGCATGGCTTCCACCCAGTGGCGTCTCGACCGCGCCCGCGGCGTCGAACCGCAGTTCTATCGCGAAGGCGTCGCCATCGTCATCAAGCACAATCCCGAAATGTCGCAGGAACAGGGCGCCGCCCAGAGCGAATTATGCGGCGTGGCCTTCATGAACGATTGCATGCGCGACCAGTGTTTTGTCAAATTCCAGCGCTACGAAGCCGCGCTCGATCGCGCCCTGAACCAGTGCCTCCGCCAGTTAAAGGAGTTCCGCCAGGCCCGCCTCGAAGCCGAAGCGGAGGCCCAAAAAGAGGTCGTTCCGGAACGAACCCAAACAAATGCGGGTATCACCCCACCCCCAAATGAGGGGGAGAAGTACTATCCAAGCCCCGCTCTGGTCCCATCCGCCGACTCAAACGCCGCCGAGACCCCTACACCACCCTTAAACCCCTGACGTTTTATCCGTGTTTATCTGTGTTAATCCGTGGCCATTACCCGCCGCGGGCGGACGCAGCAGCTTTCCAGGCAACTTCGACAAATAGGCCAGCCGTTCTATGCCCGGAAGCAGCCGCCGTACGGTCTTGCCGTGGAACAGCAGGCTGCCGGCCACCAGCGCCGGATGCGGAATGGTCGTGCAGCAGCGCGCGCAAATGTCGATTTCGCCCGCCCGTCCGCTCGTGTGCGCCCGGCGCATCCGCTGCATCTCGTCCGAGTTCCACAAGCTCTCCAGCGGCGCCGCCGCAATATTGCCCAGCGGCGCGCCATCCAGCATGTAGCTTTGGCAGCACGGATACACGTCGCCGTTCTGTTTCACGTACATCGGCCCGCGCCACAAATAATGGCAAGGATATTTCCAGTCCGCGGCGGCATGCCCCGCGTCCGGGCGCATCAGATTGGTCTCGTCTTCCTTCACCCGGATCTGATCCACGCCCGGCACCGCCCGCCAGAAACGCACGAAATCGTCCACCTCGCCGGCGTTGCGTTCCATGCGGACCATCTGCACCACCACCTGCAGCTTGGAGCCGCGGGCGTGTTTCATCTCCGCGAATCGCACGAAGTTGTCGCGCACTTTTTCGAACTTGGCGCCCTTGCGGTAGAACTCGAAGCTCTCCTTGGTCGAGCCGTCGAAGCTCAGCGTGATCTGCTCCAGAGGCGAGTCGAGCACCCGCGTGCTCACGCGTTCGTCCAAAAACGTCCCATTGGTGGAAAGCAGCGTGGAGATGCTGTGGCGATGGCAGAACTCGATGCGTTCGAAGATGTGCGGGTCCATGAACGGCTCGCCCAGTCCGATCAGCATCATGTGCTCCGCGGTGGCGCCGGCCTCCCGCACCAGACGCTCGTACACGCCGTCCTCCATGTCCGCCTTGGGCTGCTTGTGCGTCTCCCGCGGACACATGGGGCAATACAAATTGCACTTGGCCGTGGTCTCGACGATGTACTCCACCGGCAGCGCCGCCAGCCGCGAACGGCGCGTCAGATATCCCCACAGGAGTTTCGCCCGGTTCCAGGCCCGCATCGGTCCTTTCATTGTAACTGGCGCTCGCCAGCCATCATCAACTTATGGTGACCGATCCACGCGCCCGGCAACTGAATGCCGCCACCCTGCGCACCGGCGCCGACTACGTGCTCTATTGGTCGCAGATGAACCGGCGCGCGGATTCGAACCAGGCGCTGGATTTCGCGGTGGGACTGGCCAACGAATTAGCGCTGCCGGTGCTGGTCTATGAAGGCCTGACCTCCAGCTACCCCTACGCCAGCGACCGCCTCCACACCTTCATCCTCCAAGGCGTCCCCGAAACCGCGAGGCGCCTCAAAGCCCGAGGCATCGGCTATATCTTCTATCTGCGCCGCACCGCGTCCGATCCCAACGACGTGCTGTACAAGCTGGCCGCGCGCGCCGCTGCCGTGGTCACCGACGATTACCCGACCTTCATCGCCGCCCGCCACAATGCCCGCGTGGCCCCCAAGCTGGACGTGGCGTTCTACGCCGTGGACGCAAGCTGCATCGTGCCCATGGCCTGCTTCGAAAAACGCGAATACGCCGCTTACACCATCCGCCCCAAGATTCACAAACTGCTGCCGCGCTATTTCTGGCCGCTGCCCCCGGTCGAAGCGCACAAGCGGTTCCGCCGCGCCACCGGCGAATTTCATACCCGCGTCACCCCGCGAAACATCCCCTCGCTGGTGGCCTCCTGTGCCATCGACCACACCGTGCCTCCGTCGCCCATCGCCGGCGGACGCCTGGCCGCCGAACAGCGCCTCGCCGACTTCGTGAAGCATGGTCTCGCCCGTTACGCCGCCGAGCACAACCAACCCTGTGCCGGCGCTACCTCCGGACTCAGCCCCTACCTCCACTTCGGCCAGATCTCCTCCCTCGAAGCCGCCCTGGCCACGCGCTCCAGCGAAGAATTCCTGGAGGAACTGATCGTGCGCCGCGAACTGGCCTTCAACTTCGCCCGCTTCGCGCCGCGCGCCGATTCGCTCAAAGTCCTTCCCGATTGGGCGCGCGAAACCATGCGCCGCCACGCCCGCGACCGGCGTCATCCGGTCTACACGCGCGAGCAGTTCGAGCGCGCCGAAACCCACGACGAGTTGTGGAACGCGATGCAAATTGAACTGCTCGCCGCCGGCGTCATCCATGGTTACTACCGCATGTATTGGGGCAAGAAGATCATCGAGTGGTCCCGCACCTACGAGGATGCGCTCGCCACCATGATCTATCTGCACGACCGCTACGCGCTCGACGGCCGCGATCCGAATACCTACACGAACATCCTCTGGTGCTTTGGCCTGCACGATCGTCCCTGGCCCGCGCGGCCGGTATTCGGCACGCTCCGCTGGATGTCGCTCGAAGGTATGCGCCGCAAGACGGACACGGATGCCTACTTGGCCCGTTGGCGTCCCGCGCGGTAGAGCAGCACGCCCAAAGCATTTGCCACCACCACCACCGTGCAGATCTTGGCGGCATACTCGAAGCGGCCGGTCACATCGATGATCGGGTAGACCGCGATCGCCAGCGAAACAATGCTCGATAGCAAGCCCGCCAGTGCCGCCAGCTTGAGCCATGCGGGTATCCCTGCGCGCAGGGTCGCGCTGCCCAGCAGCGGCAGAGCGAACAGCCCGATATAGGCCAGCGCGTAGTGCGCGATGGACGCGTTGGCCAGCAATTGGCTGGCCTCCTGCTCGCGCACGCCCATCATGCTCAGCAGCACCAGCGCCATCACCAGCGCGGTCACAAACAGAATGGAATTAACCGGCGTGCCGCGCCGCGCGTCCAGCCGCGCGAACCACTGCGGCGTCAGATGGTCCCAGCCGGCGGTCATGGGCAGGCGCGTCAGGCCGGTGAAGATCAGGCTGGTGGCGGCGATGGCGCGCGCCAGCAACAGGAAGATGGCAAACGGCGCGACCCGCGCGCCTATGCCGGTGGCGCCGAATGCGGCGCGCATGGCTTGCGGTATGGGACCGATCACGTTGATCGGCTGCCCGCCCACGAATGCCAGCACGGAACTGGTGCCGAAGATAAACATCAGGCAGATCACCGGCGCGGACAAAACCACGGACTGCCCGATCGTGCGCGCGGGCCGGCGGCACTCGCCCGCCAGAATCGCGACGTATTCGAATCCGCTCAGTGCGCCCACCGTCATCTGGCCGAACACCGCCAGGCTGAACCAATCCAATCGCGGCATCGACCAGGGCACGGCTTCGTAGCGGGCTGCCGGACGCACCGGCGCCCAGAACGGCAGTGTCAGCAGGATCGCGTAGGCCAGCAGGATCAGGACGCTGCCGCTGTTGTGCAGCCATTTGCTGAAGTCCAGCCCGCGGATAGCCGCCCACGCGATAGCCGCCATTAAGCTGCCGGTGATCAGCAGCGTGGCGAGCTTGCTGGCCGGCAGCCAGGCCGCCGCCGGACCGATCATGTACGACAAATCCGTAGGCACCACGAAGATGATCGCGGCTGCCACCACCACCGCGTAGACCCATAGATTCCAGGCCGTCAGGAAGCCGGCCATCTCGCCGAAGCCTAGCTTGGCCCATTGATACAGACCGCCTTCGAGCGGCATCATGCGATTCAGCCAGATGACCACGGCTGCCAGCGGCACGTAAAACAGCAGCATGGCGCCGATCCAGAACATCGCGTGGGCGCGGCCTAATTTGGCGGCGATCCCGACCCACGATGACCCCACCACGCACAACACCTGCGCCAGCACCAGGTCGCTCAGCCCCAGCGGCTTTCGCAATGCGGCTTGTTGTTGTTGGACGCTGGCGGCCTCGCTCACAATAGGACCAGCCGGCGGAAAATTTCATCCAGCGTGTCCGCGGGCGACTCGCACATGCCGCTGTGGACGGGCGATATCTGGATCATGGTGCTGCGCGGCGCCACCAGCCACTGGAACCGCTCGCGGCGCGAGAGCTGCCCGATGGGCCCGGCTTCCGGATCGCCCGCGCAGACTTTGCGGAAGGCGTCCAGATGCCGTTGCACCAGGTCGATATCCAAGTCTGGCCACAACAGGAGCAGTCGCACGTGATCCACGCGCACCCTGCAATCCAGGTACGCGCGCTCCGGGCAATGCAGCACCACGCCCGCGTTCAGGAACTCTTCCCGCTCCACCGAAGGGGCTACGCGCAGAACCGCGTAGTCATACGATTGCGTGCCGTGCACGGATAGCCTCCTCCACAAACAGCGGTGCGGCATCCAGCCGCCGGACCAGGTAATCGACGTAGGCCGCGCGCTTATCGGCTGCCGTGGGCACGCCCGGCTCCGGCCGCAGCCAGTCGTCCGGGACATCCGCCAGCACGCCGCGAAACAGATCCGCGTTCAGGCGCGCGCGCAACCCGCCATCCACGGCTTCGATGCGGTCGGCGCGCGGCAGCAGCACGTGGTCCCGAATGGCCGGAAATCGCGAACGCGCGCTGGCTGCGGGATCTCTCCAATCGTGATGGAAGTAGAGCGCCGCGCCATGATCGATAAAGTACAGCGCCTTGTGCCAGCACAGCAGGTTCGGATTGCGCGCCGTGCGGTCCACGTTGGTAACGAACGCATCGAACCACACCGCCACGGAAGCCAGTTCCGGATCGGCCTTATCGCCCGCCGCCGGATCGAACATCACCGATCCCGGCAGAAAGTCCATCCCCAGATTCAAGCCCGGGCTGGCCTGCAGCAGCGCGCGGATTTCGGCATCGGGTTCGTTGCGGCCGAGCGCCGGGTCCACCTCCACCAGCACCAACTCCGGGACCTTCAGTCCCAGGGCGCGGCCGATCTCGCCCGCGATGATCTCGGCCGCCAGCGCCAGCACGCCCTGTCCCGCGCCGGTGAACTTCAAAACGTACAGGCCGAGATTGTCCGCCTCCACCAGGGCGGGCAGCGATCCGCCCTCGCGCAGTGGCGTCACATAGCGCGTAGCTTGCACGATTTGTAACATCGAATCTTAAAAGTGTAGCGCGCCGGGAGTAACCTTCCGATGTTTTTCAGGTAATCTAACCTTATGACCATCGCGATCACCGGCGCATCCGGCTTCATTGGCCGGCGCCTGATGAAGGCGCTCGCCGGCGGCAATCACAGCATCAAGGTGCTCAGCCGCCACGCCGGCACCAATCTGCCACCCGGCGTGCAATTGTTTGTCTGGGACGCGATGAAAGGCCCGCCGCCGGAGCTGAGCCTGGAAGGCGTGGACGCCGTGGTGCACCTGGCGGGCGAGCCCATCGCCCAGCGGTGGAGCGATGACGTGAAGCAGAAGATCCGCGACAGCCGCGCCACGGGTACGCGTCACCTGGTGCAGGCGCTTTCCACCATGAGCCGGCGGCCATCGGTGCTGGTCTGCGGGTCGGCCATCGGCTATTACGGCTCCCGCGGCGATGAGATTCTCACCGAGCAGTCCGCGCCCGGCAGCGGTTTCATGGCCGAGGTTTGCGTCGCGTGGGAACGCGAAGCGGACCTGGCCGAATCGCTGGGCATCCGCCTGGTGAAACTGCGCACCGGCATGGTGCTGGCGGCGCACGGCGGCGCGATGGCCAAGATGCTGCCGCCCTTTAAGGCCGGCATGGGCGGCAAGCTGGGTCATGGCGATCAGTGGATGTCATGGGTCCACCTGGACGATCTGGTGGGCATCATCCAACACGCCATCGAGAATCCGCTGCGTGGACCGGTCAACGGTACGGCGCCGAATCCCATGGTGAATGCCGATTTCACCAAGGCCCTGGGGCATGCGTTAAGCCGGCCGGCGGTGGTTCCGATGCCCGCGTTCACGCTGAAGTTCATGTTCGGCGAAATGGCCGAAGTGATGCTGGCGAGCCAGCGCGTATTGCCCAAGGCGGCGGAGGCGGCGGGATATAAGTTCCGCTACCCGGAGATCGGACCGGCTCTGGCTAACGTTGTAGCTGCATGATCGCCCGGGTCCTTGCTATCACCGCGTGGACATCGTTCAGCCTCGCCGCCGTCTGCCAAGAGGCCGGCCTAAGCTCCCAGCAATGGGAAGAGGATATCGATTTCTTTGCCCGCGAGCTGCCGCAACGCCATGCCAATGCCTTTCACCATTTGACCAAGGAACAGTTCGCCGCCGCCGTCGCGGATCTGAAGCGCCGCCTGCCGCGGATGAACCACGACGAAATCTATGTGGCTCTCGATAGCATCGCGAATGCCATCGGCGACGCGCACACCTACATCGAGTTCCCGCCGGACAGGGCCAACCTACCTGTGGATTTGCTGAAGTTCGGCGACGATTACCGGGTGGTGGCGGTGGCGCCCGGCCTGGAAGAAGCGCTGGGCACGCGGGTCGTAAGAATTGGGGACATGGATATTGCCAAAGTCCGCGAGCTTGCCCGCGCCATTACGCCCGCAACCGAGACAGCGGCGCTGGCCGACGCGCGTATCGCCGGATTTCTGACCATGGGCCTTACGTTACACGGGCTAGGTGTTTTGCCGGATCGCAATGCAGCCGCCTACACTTTCCGGGACGATCACGGCCGCGAGTTCGCCGTGCGCGTGGGCGCGCGGGATAGCCCCATCGATTGGGTGAGTGTGGTGAAAGAGCCGCCCCTCTATCGACAGCATCGCGGCGAGGATTTTTGGTATGTGTATCTGCCCGGCTCGCACACGGAGTATTGCAACTTCCGCGCCTATCCGCGCCTTTATCAAAACGCTCCCGCCTTGCTGCAAGAGCTAAGCGAGAAAGACGCGGATAAGCTGGTTATCGATCTGCGGCAGAACGGTGGCGGAGATTTTAGGGTCGGGCTGAAGCAACTGATCGAGCGCATACAATCCCTCTCGAAAATCAACCAGAAAGGCCACCTCTTTGTTTTGATTGGAGTCAATACCTTTTCGGCGGCGATGTCGAATGCGGCCATGTTCCGCGAGCGGACCGCGGCGATCCTGGTTGGTGAACCGATTGGAGAGCGGCCTGATAGTTATCAGGAGGCCAGAGAGATGCGGCTGCCTAACTCTCACCTGCTAGTCCGCTATTCGACGCAATATTATAAGTTCGCCGAATCCGTGGATAACATCATCCGCCCGGACGAGGAAGTGGCGACCACCTGGGAGGACTACAAAGCGGGGCGCGATCCGGTGCTGGAGTGGGTTCTTAAATACAGGTAGCGTGGGGTAGAATCGTACCAATGGATCGCACGGACCCCTCAGTTGCCGAGACAGTAGCCGTGGAGCGATCCGTTGCTCCGCCCGCGTCCTCCCAGTCTTCTCTGTCGCATGTTTCCTCTTCATCGGTGGTAGACGAGGGCCGCTTCGTCCCCGGAACTCTGATCGGCGGACGCTATCGCATCATCGGGTTGCTGGGCCGCGGCGGCATGGGCGAAGTCTATCGCGCCACCGACATGGCGTTGGGGCAATCCGTAGCCCTGAAGTTCCTGCCCGAGGAGGCCACCCACAACCCGCGCCTGCTGGAGCGCTTCCACGGCGAAGTGCGCATCGCGCGGCAGGTCTCGCATCCCAACGTCTGCCGCGTGTACGACATCGGCGAAGCCGACGGCATCCCCTTCATCTCCATGGAGTACGTGGATGGCGAGGATCTGGCGTCGCTGCTGCTGCGCATCGGGCGGCTGCCCGCCGATAAGGCGCTCGAGACCGCGCGCAAACTGTGCGCGGGCCTGGCCGCGGCGCACGAACGCGGCATCATCCATCGCGACCTGAAGCCGCAAAACATCATGATGAACAAGCGCGGCGACGTGGTCATCATGGACTTCGGTCTGGCAGCCGTTGCAGAGCAGCTTTCCGGCGCGGAGGTCCGCAACGGCACACCGGCCTACATGGCTCCCGAGCAGCTACGCGGCGCCGAAGTGACCGCCAAGAGCGATGTCTACGCGCTCGGCCTGGTGCTCTACGAATTGTTCACCGGCAAGCGGCCGTACGACGCGAAGACGATCCAGGACATGCTGCGCCAGCAGGAATCCGCGCAGTTGACCAGCATGACCTCGATCGCCGCGGACATCGATCCCGGCGTCGAGAAGGCCATCCGGCGCTGCCTGGATCCCGATCCCGCGCGGCGTCCGGCGAATGTGCTTTCGATCGCGGCCGCGTTGCCGGGCGGCGATCCGCTGGCTGCGGCGCTGGCTGCGGGCGAAGTGCCGTCGCCTGAACTGGTGGCTTCGGCGGGCAAGCAGGAAGGGCTCGCGCCGCGCTATTCGGTACCTTGCCTGGTACTGGTGATCGTCTGCCTGTGCGTGGGCGTCGGGTTGCGTCAACGATATACCGCCGTGATGCACACGCCGCTGGACAATTCGCCGGAGGTGCTGGCCCATCAGGCGCGGGAGACCGCTGCCACATTCGGGTATGCCAGGAAACCGGCGGATTCCGCGCTGTGGATCGACAATCGTCCTGACTTGCTGGATCATCTCAACCAGCTTCCACAGCCGCATCCCTGGGATCGGTGGCTGGCCTCGGAAGCGCCGATTCAGGCGGAATATCGCGAGAGCCTGGCGCCGCTGGTCGCCGATCCGTATGGCGAAATCGCCCGTGACAATCCGGCGCCAACCGCACCCGGCATGGCGCGCGTGGTGCTCGATGGCGAGGGACGGCTGCGTGAGTTCTTGGCGAATCCGTACACCGATGCCCCGGATCTCAACCCACCGGTGCCGCCGGAGGCTGTGTTCCGCGCTACCGGCTTAAACATGGGGGCGTTCACGGAAACTCCCTCCACCCTGATACCCTCGACGGCGTCGGACCAGGTCCGCGCTTGGAAGGGGCCGCACCCAGGCATCCCGGGCCTGAACCTCAGGGTGGAACTGGCGATGTGGAGGGGCCGCGTCACGCAGATGGGAACCCGCTTCGAGTGGCCCCACAGCGCCGCCGGCGGTCCGCAGCCGGGGGGCCTGGCTTCGAAGGTGCGCGACGTCGTTTTGCTGTGCCTGTCCGTGATGGGTTTGCTGGGCGTGGTGGCGCTGGCGCGGCGCAATTGGCGCCTGGGGCGCGTCGACCGTAAAGGCGCGCTCCGCATCGGTATCGCGCGGTGCGTGCTGGGCTTCGTCCTCTGGGCCGGCAAGGTACACCCGGTCCCGGACGAGTCGATGATCGCCTTCTTCTTCTCCAGTTGCGCGGCGTGGCTGATGTGGGGTGCCGTGCTGGCCCTGCTGTACGTGGCCCTGGAGCCGCTGGTGCGCGCACGCTGGCCGCACTCCATCGTCACCTGGAGCCGTCTGCTCGCCGGACGCTGGCTGGATGCGCAAGTCGGCGCGCATGTGTTGATCGGAGCGGCGGTGGGCGCATTGGTCTGGGTGGGGGCCGAGTCTTTCAGTGATTCCCAAACTACGGCGCTGGGCACGCTGGGCGGCATCTGGTCCGCCACGGGCACCCGCCAGTGGTTAGCGGCGCACGCCAACAACGTGCAAGGCGGGCTGTTCTTCGGCCTGCTGGTCTTCTTTTCCATTTCCGGCTTGCGTCTGTTGGTGAAGAAGGACATCCCGGCCGCCGTCCTGGCGGCCATCCTGCTGATGCTGGCGAACGGAGGCGTATTCTCGTCCGCCGACTGGAAGGTCACCGCCATCATCTATATCGTGATCTACTCGGTGCTGCTTTTCGTGCTGTTGCGGTTGGGATTGGTGGCTACTATCGCAGCCACGTTCTTCATTGACGGCACCAACATGATCACGCTGGGCGCGGACTGGAAGACCTGGTATGCGCCGGCGGGCATCGCCTCATTCCTGCTGCTATTGGGCATCGCGGTATTCGCGTTCTGGCGATCGCTGGGCACGCGCGAGTTGTTCAGCTCCGAGGCGGTTTCTTGAGCGATCCGATTCTCGACACGGACGACGATTCGCTGTTCGACGTGCGCTCCAAGGCAGCCGGGCCACAAGGCGCCGTTCCCATAACGCCGGAGATGCTGCTGACGCGCCCCTCGGGCGATCTGTTCGGCTGGAGCCAGAATGCCGGCATGGGCTGGGACCCTCGCGCGCTGGGTGGCAAAGAAATTCTGATCCTCAGCACCCACGGTGGCATTCGCGACGCCTCGGGCGCGCCCGTCGCGTTGGGCTATCACACGGGCCATTGGGAAGTCGGCCTGCTGATGGAGGCCGCCGCGCGGGAGCTTAAAACGCTCGGCGCGGTTCCCTTCGCGGCCTATTGCACGGACCCGTGCGACGGCCGCACGCAGGGCACCACCGGCATGTTCGACAGCCTGCCGTATCGCAACGACGCGGCCACCGTGTTCCGCCGCCTGATACGCTCGCTGCCCACGCGGCACGGCGTCATCGGGGTGGCCACCTGCGACAAGGGTCTGCCGGCGATGATGATGGCGCTGGCCGCGCAGCATGACTTGGCGTGCGTGCTGATACCCGGCGGTGTCACGCTGCTGGCGGAAGAAGGCGAGGATGCCGCCCGTGTGCAGAGCGTGGGCGCGCGGTTCGCGCATCGGCAGATCACCCTCGCAGCCGCGGCTGAAAACCTGTGCCGCGCCTGCGCGTCGCCCGGCGGCGGCTGCCAGTTTTTGGGCACGGCCGCGACGTCGCAGGTGGTCGGCGAGGCGCTGGGCATGTCGCTGCCGCATGCGGCGCTGGCGCCGTCCGGCCATCCCATCTGGCTGGATATGGCAGGCCGTTCGGCGCGGGCCGTGCTGGCGCTCGAAGCGCGCGGCGTAACGATGCGCGACATTTTGACTGACGCCGCGGTACGCAATGCCATGGTGGTGCATGCGGCGTTCGGCGGGTCCACCAACCTGATCCTGCATCTACCGGCTGTGGCACATGCCGCGGGATTGAGGCGGCCGGCCGCCGCAGATTGGACCGAGATCAACCGGCGGGTGCCGCGGCTGGTGGATGCGCTGCCCAACGGGCCGCGATCGTTTGCCACCGTGCAGGTGTTCCAGGCGGGCGGCGTGCCAGAGGTGATGCTGCATCTGCGGCGCGCGGGTTTGCTCGATACCAATGTGTTGACGGTGAGCGGCCAGACGCTCGGCGCGGCTCTCGACTGGTGGGAAGATTCGCCGCGCCGCGCTGCGCTGCGGCGCATGCTGCGGGAACGCGACGGCATCGATCCGGACGACGTGATTATGGACCCGGCGCGCGCGCACGCCGCCGGCCTGACTTCCACGGTCACGTTCCCGCACGGCAATCTGGCGCCGGACGGGTCGGTAATCAAGAGCACGGCTATCGATCCGAGCGTAGTGGATGCCGATGGTGTCTACCGCATGACCGGGCGGGCGCGCGTGTTTCGCACGGAGCCCGATGCCATCGCCGCCATCAAGAGCCACGGCCCCGATGCCGTCCACGCCGGCGATGTGGTGGTGCTCATCTGCCGCGGACCCATGGGTTCCGGCATGGAGGAGACTTACCAGATCACCTCGGCGCTGAAATATCTCGAATTCGGCAAGCACGTCGCGGTGCTGACCGACGCGCGGTTCAGCGGCGTCTCGACCGGCGCCTGCATCGGTCACGTGTCGCCGGAAGCGCTGGCGGGCGGCCCGATCGGCAAAGTGGTCGATGGAGACATCATCGAGATTGTGGTGGACCGCGTGAATCTGGAAGGCTCCGTCAACCTGATCGGAAATGGCGGTGCGGTGTTTGGAGCGGCGGAGGGCACGCGCGTATTGGCCGCCCGTCCGCCGCGTCCGGATCTCGCGCCCGATCCCGCCTTGCCCGCGGATACCCGCCTCTGGGCCGCTTTGCAGCAGGCCAGCGGCGGCACGTGGGGCGGCTGCGTTTACGATCCGGACGCTATCCTGCGCGCTATCGCCTCCACCATTGTCATATAATCCGCTGTGGAGATCCTTTATGTCTGAATCCGGCCCCGGACTATCCCGGCGGCAGCTTCTAGAAAAGACCGGCGCGGCAGTGGCCGCCGGCTTCACCATCGTGCGACCGGAGGCCGTCCGGGGATCGCAGGCGAATTCCAAAATTACCGTCGGGCTGATCGGCGTCGGCGGCCGCGGCCAATACGACGCTTCCATCTTCAACGCCGACCAGCGTGCGCGCGTTACCGCGCTGTGCGATCTGTTCGACGACCGTATCGAAATCGGCACGCAGAAAATCAAGATCGAAAAGCCCGCCGTCTACAAGGACTATGAGAAACTGCTGGCGGCAGCCGATCTGGACGCGGTCGTCATCGCCACGCCGCCTTTCGAGCATCCGCGCATGCTGGCCGCCGCGATCCAGGCGCGCAAGCACGTGTATTGCGAAAAGCCCATGGGCGTGAACCTGGAAGGCGTGAAGACCATCATCGCCGCCGCCCGTAAAGCCGATCCAAAGAAGAACGTATCCGTCGGCTTTCAGCAGCGCTACGGTCCGGTCTACCTGGAAGCCTACAAGCGCCTGCGCGAAGGACAGATCGGCCAATTGGTGAACGCGCGCGGCTTCTGGATCGGCAGCGACCCGTTTACGCGCAAGCCGTACGACGATCCCAAGATCGAGCACCTGCGCAACTGGTTCTGCTATCGCGATTACTCCGGCGATTTCATCGTGGAACAGGACTGCCACAATTTCGACGTGCTGCACTGGTTCCTGGACGCGCGGCCCATCCGCGCGGTGGGCATGGCCGGCACGAAAGTGCGCACCTCCATGGAGATTCTGGATCACCTTACTCTGTCATTCGAATTCCCCAACGGCATTCATGTGAACTACGAGGCCAACCAGATCAGCCCGCCGGGATTCTCGCGCGTGGGCGAGGAATTCACAGGCACGAAGGGCGTGCTCGAAACTTCGCGCGCCCGCATGATCCACCATAAGGGACCGAAGGACGCGGAGACCATGCCGTCCCCCCGCGACATCACCAACGATGCCGTGGAGGCCTTCCTCGGCCGCATCCAAAACGGCGAAGTGGAGAACGTCGCCGAACGCAGCGCCATCAGCACGCTGTTTGCGATCCTGGGCCGCACGGCGCTTTACGAAAAACGCGAAGCGGTGTGGAAACAGGAATTCGGAGACGTCTGACGATGCTGCGCCTTTGCCTGCTGCTTCTGCCGGTGGCCATGCTGCTGGCGCAGGACCGTCCCTTGCGTGTGATCGCGTTTGGGGCGCATCCCGACGATTGCGATATTCGCGCGGCGGGCGTAGCCGCGAAATTCCGCGCCATGGGCGCCGCCGTGAAGTTTGTCTCCGTCACCAACGGCGATGCCGGCCATCAGACCATGGGTGGCGGCGCGCTGGCCAAACGGCGTCGCGCCGAAGCGGAAGAATCCGGCCGGCGGCTGGGCATCACTTATGAAGTGCTGGATAACCACGATGGCGAGTTGCTGCCCACGCTGGCCGTCCGCGAACAGATCATCCGGCGCATACGCCAATGGAATGCGGATATCGTGCTGGCGCCGCGCCCCAACGACTACCATCCGGACCATCGCTACACCGGCGTGCTGGTGGAGGATGCCGCCTATATGGTGGTCGTTCCCAACGTCTGTCCCGATACGCCGCCGCTGCGCCGCAATCCGGTGTTCCTATATTACGAGGACCATTTCCAGAAACCCTCGCCGTTCCGGCCGGACGTGGCCGTGGACATCGACGACGTCTTCGATTTGAAAGTGGCCGCGTTGGATGCGCACGTCTCGCAGGTCTACGAATGGCTGCCGTGGGTGGATGGCAAGCTCGATACGGTGCCCACCGATCCGGCCGCGCGCAAGCGGTGGCTGGCCGCCAGCCGCGCCGGCGAGATCACGCCCGCGATTCGCCATGCGCTCGAGAAATGGTACGGGCCCGAGCGCGCCGCGAGGGCCCAGCACGCCGAGGCATTCGAACTCTGCGAATATGGCCGCCAGCCCAGCGACGAGGAACTGCGCATGCTGTTTCCCATGCTGGGCCACTGAAGAGACCGCCACTTTAGTGGCGCCCAAACGCCAAAATCACGTCAGCTTGGGGGGGAGGGGCCCGCATCTTTTGCCTGCCAGTGCGGGTGTTCGAATGGCCCGCCAAATGCAATCGACTCTCCGGAAGGCGACCCGCACATGCCAGAACCAACTCTCAGGATCCTGTTGATTGAAAACGACCCGGCGTTTGTCGCTCAAGTTCGCACGATGTTATCCCAGGCGCAAGGCATCTCATTCGACCTGCAATCGGTGGAAGCCTTGTTGCCGGGTCTTGACCGGTTGGCCAAATCCGATTTCGACGTCGTGTTGATCGACGCGAGCCTGCCCGACACGCACGGTCTGGATTCGGTGGAGGCTTTGTGCATGCACGCGCCGGGCGTGCCGCTGATTATCCTCAGCGGACAGGACAACGAAGCCATGGCACTACGGGCCGTGCATATTGGGGCGCAAGATTACCTGGTCAAGGGCAAACTGGAAAGCCAGTTACTCTGTCGCAGCTTGCGGTGCGCCACAATCCGGCACAAAATCCGCGCCGAGGCCCCGGCGCTGGAAACTGCCGGATCGCCGGGCCGGCTCATTGGTTGTATCGGCGCCAAGGGCGGTGTCGGCACCACCACCATCGCGTGCCACACGGCCCTGGAACTCAAGCGCCAGACGGGGCAGCGCGTACTGCTGGCCGATCTGGATATGAGCGGCGCTTCCATCGGCTTTCTGACCCAGTCCAAATCGACATACACCATCCTCGACGCCGCGGACGACCTGCTCCGGCTGGATCGCAGCTTCTGGGAGAAGGTAGTCGGCGACGGGCCCGAAGAGGTCGAGGTTCTTCCTTTGCTGGCGCCCATCTGTTCCCATGACCCGGAGCACGCCGACCGCATCCGCTACGTGTTGCGCTTCCTGCGCACCATTTATCCCTGGCTGGTCGTGGATCTGGGACGGCTTAGCCCGTTCACGGCGAGCCTCCTTTCCAATGTGACGGATCTGCTCCTGATGACTACCTTCGATCTGGCCGCGGCCCGAGACTGCGGGCAAGTGGTAATGCGGCTGGCCGAACTGGGTTTTGAGTCGCGCCATGTGACTCTGGTGGTCAACGAGGTTCCCAAGATCGATTGCGTGGCCGCGCGCGAGGTTTCGAAGACATTGGGAATTCCCAATTCAATCATTGTGCCGGAAGGCAGCACCGGTCTGTTCGACAGCAAAAACAGCGTTCGGGCGCACATAGCGCGCCTGGCTGCCAGACTGGCAGGCATCCAGGAGCCGGCCGCGTCCTGGAAGCGATGGCCTTTCCTCTCGGCGATCTCGACGCGCAGCCGGCAACTCAAAACCGCCTGATGGCCTGCAGTCTATAGCGCGATCTTCTCCCCCGCGCGGCACGACCGGTAAACCGCATCCACGATCTCCAGCGCCTGGTAACCCTCTTCGCCGGAAACCAGCGGCGCCCGGCCGGTGCGGATGGCTTCGCCGAAATTCAGGAACTGGCGCTCGAACGGTTCCAGCGAAATGGCCATGGGATCCGATGATCCCGATGCCACTTCCTGCGCCAACGGCGGCGCTTCTCCCACATCGTCGCGGACATCCCAGGTGGTCAGCCTGTCGCCGGAAATGATGGCCGTGCCCTTCGTCCCGTGGAACTCCGTGCGCTCGGTGTATCCGGGCCAGAAAGCCGTCGCCGCCTGAATCACACCGGTGGCGCCCGACGCGTAGCTCACTACCGCATTCACCACGTCCTCGGACTCGATCTTATGCAGCGCGCCCAATTGCCAGACAGCGTACAACTCGCGCACCGGACCGGCCAGCCAGCGCAGAATATCGATCTGGTGAATCGCCTGGTTGATGAGTGCGCCGCCGCCTTCGGCCCGCCAGCTTCCCTTGATCGCGCGCGCGTAATATTCGGGCGACCGGTACCACTTCACATAGCCATCGCACTGCAACAGCTTTCCTAAGCGGCCCGCTGCCAGCGCCCGGCGCAGAAACTGACTGGAGTCGTCAAAGCGGTGCTGGCTGACCACGCCGAGTTGAATTCCCGCGCGCCGCGCCGTGTCCACCATCGCGCGGGCGGTCTGCAGATTGGTCGCGATAGGCTTCTGCACCTGGATGTGTTTGCCCGCCTCGGCGCAGATCTCCAGCGCCTGCATGCGGAAATCCGGGAACGTGCAAACATCCACGTAGTCGACCTGCGGGTGCCGGCAGACCTCCGCATACGAGCGGGCGAACCGGGCGCCATACTGCGCGGCAAATCGCTCGCCGGCTTCGGCGTTGATGTCCGTACAGACGGTCAGTTCATAGCCGATGTTCCGGTACGCCTGGGCGTGCTTGTGCGAGATGGCTCCGGTGCCGATCATCCCGACTCTCATCGCATTCCTCTTCCTCCGCAGGCCATTGTACCTGGATACAATGTGGGTTCGTCATGTTTCGCTCTTTGAAGTCCCTGGGGTGTGTCGCCGCTGTCTGTGTGCTGATGATGCTCGCGCCGGCATGCAAAAAGTCGCCGCCCGCCGACGTGGCCGCCACGGTGAACAATCGCCCGATCACCTATACGGACCTGGAGAAGGCGTATCAGCAGTCGCAACTGGCGGCGCCCGGCCAGGCCGAAGAGCAGACCATGGCGCAGAAACTCGAACTGTTGCGGAACCTGATCGACAGCGAGATCCTGCTGCAGCGCGCCGAAAAACAGGGCCTCCTGGCGGGCGACGCGGACGTCGAAACCAAGCTCACCGAATTGCGCGCTCCGTGGACCAGGGAGCAATTCGAGCAGCAGCTTCGCAATAGCAAGATGACGCTCGACGACCTGAAATCCAAGATCCGCCGGGAACTCAGCATCCAGAAGCTGATCAATAAGGACATTACTTCCCACATCGTCATCACCGACGCGGACGTCACCAACTTTTACAATGCCAACAAGGCCGGCTTCAACCTGGCGGAGCCGCAGGTGCACATGGCCCAGATCCTGGTGACGCCCAATCCGGAGCCCTCCGCCGGAAATCTGCAGAACAGCAAGGCGCAAAACGACGCCGAGGCGAACCGCAAGATCCATCAGATTCAAGAGCGGCTGCAGCGCGGCGAGGATTTTGGGCTGGTGGCGCATAACTACTCCGAAGATCCGAATTCCGCGCCTAACGGCGGCGACATGGGTTTCATTCCGGAATCGGCGTTACAGAAAGCCGACATGGAACTGCGCCGCATGGTGATGTCGCTTTCGCCCGGCTCCATTAGCCAGATCGTCAGGACGCAGGAAGGCTATCGGATCTTCAAGATCATCTCCAAGGAGTCGGCCGGCCAGCGCGAGCTGAACGATCCGCGCGTCCAGCAGAGTATTCGCGAGACGCTCCTCAACCGCAAGGATCAGTTGCTGAAGAATGCGTATTATGAGGTGGCGCGCAATGACGCCAAGGTGGTCAACTACCTGGCGCAAAAGGTAGTGGAAAGCGCCGGGAAGAAATAGGCAGTCGCGCCGTCACGCCGTAACACTTATCGCCGCCTCGCTCTCCGGCAGCAGCGCGCCCTTTTCCAGGTGCTTCACTTTGGTGGCGAATTGCGCCGCGTGTGGATCGTGCGTCACCATCACGATGGTCTTGCCGAATTCCGTGTTTAGCTTCGAAAGCAGCGTCAGCACTTCCTGCGCGGCCGCGGCGTCCAGGTTGCCGGTAGGCTCGTCGGCCAGGATCAACTCCGGATCGGTGACGATGGCGCGGGCGATGGCTACGCGCTGCTCCTGTCCGCCGGAGAGCTGCCGCGGCAGGTGACCTAGCCGGTCGCCCAGGCCGACCAAACGCAGCGCCGTCGAAGCGTGGTCCATGCGCTCCTTCTTGTTCAGGTTCGTCAGCTTCAGCGGCAGTTCCACGTTCTCGATGGCCGTGAGCACCGGAATCAGATTGAACGATTGGAAGATGAAGCCCACCTTTTCGTTGCGCCAGCGGGCGATGGCGCTGTCGCTCAGCGCGCGCAGGTCCTGCCCGAGCACGCGAATCTCCCCGCCGGATGGCCGGTCCATCGCGGCAATCAAGTGCAGCAGGGTGGACTTGCCCGAACCCGACGGTCCCATGAGGGCCACGAATTCACCCGCCGCGATGGAGATATCCACGTCTTGCAAAGCCGCGACCCGGAATTCGTCGCGCACATATTCCTTGGTCAGACCGCGTGTTTCGATGATTGCTTCCGGCATAATCGTTTATCCTTGTTTCGGGTGTACCCTCTGCCCATCCTTCAAACCGGCCGGCGGGTTGACGATTACGTCTTCGCCGCCAATCAGCGCTTGCGCGTTGCGGCGCACCGCCTTGCCGTCAATTACCACCAGCACGGCGCCATCGCGCACCGCTCCCGCGGGCACCTCCACGCGCGGCTTGGTCTGGCTTATCGTCTGCCCGCTCGATAGAAACGCCACGCTGGCGTTCATCTCCGGCCGCAGATAGTCGTCCGGCTCCTGCACTTTGACCTTTACCTGCACGGTGGCCTTCTGGCGATTGGCTTCCGGCGCGATCTCTTCGATGAAGCCTTTGTACTTGCGGCCCGGGAAGGCATCGGTTGTGACCACTGCCGGCTGGCGCGCGCCCAGCTTGGCGAAGTCATTCTGGCTGATGTCCAGTTCCACCTGCAGATCGTTCAGATCCGCCAGCGATACCACGTAGCCCTTGGCGCCTTTGTCGCCCACGAAGCCCGTGGTGACAAACTCGCCTTTCTCCACGTTGCGCTCCAGGATGGCGCCGGAGATGGGCGCGCGGATGATGGTGTTGTCGAGTTGGGTCTGCGCGTAGTCTACTGTGCCCTGCGCCTGGCGCACCTGCGCGCGCATGGCGTCGATCTGTTCGTGCCGCGGTCCGAGCCGCACTAACTCGTAGGCTTTTTCCAGCGACGCTGCGTTGGCGTCCGCCGAATCGTACTTGGCCTGCGCATCGTCGAGCGCCTGCTTGGCCATCACACCGTCAACCGCCAGGGCGCGCGTGCGGACCAGCGTGACGTGCGCGTTCTCTTCGGTGGCGCGCGCCTGCGCCCAATCGGCCTTGGCCTTCGCGATCTCCTCCGGACGCGAGCCGTTCTCCAACTCCGCCAGGTGCGCTTTCAGGTTATTCAACTGGCCCTGCGCTTCGAGCAGGTGCGCGCGGTATTCGTCATCTTCCAGGCGGACCAGCGCCTGTCCTTCGCGCACATGGTCGCCCTTGTCGACACCGATCCACGCGACCTTGCCGACCACCTTGGCGGCCAGTTCGATCTTATGCGCGGCCACGATATAGCCGGTGGCGTTCAGAATGGAGGCGGTGCCGCCCGGCGTGCGAATGGCGTGCACCCGCGCGATCTCCACATCGGGGACGGCGCTCAGCCGCGCGTAGACGAAGCTGCCCGCGCCCAGCAGCAGGCAGAGCAGAACCGCCGGCGCGATCCAGCGCGGCTTGCTCACCGGATGCTTGGCGCCCCGATCGATCTGCAGATTCCTGAGTTCGGCATCCATGGTCTTCATCCCTCGCGCAGCGCCACCAGAATTTCCTGGCGCGCAGCGGAGCGGGCCGGCAGCAGCCCACCCACCGCGCCCAGGATCAGCGCGAAGATCACGCCCGGCAGCATTACCGCGGGGGTCACGCGGAAGTTGAACGCGATCTCGCTGAACGTGGCAAAGTTGCCGACGCCGGTCGTCATACCGTTCAAGGGCAGCGCCAGCAGGCATCCGACGAGGCCGCCGATCCCCGCCAGCAGCAGCGATTCAAGGAAGAAGCTGGTAAGGATCGAGAATCGCGAAAAGCCCAGCACGCGCAGGGTCCCTATCTCCATGGCGCGCCGCGATACGGCTGCGAACATGGTGTTCATGGCGGCGAAGCTGCTGCCCACGGCCATGATGATCGACACGAAGATGCCCAGTATCTGCAAGGGCGCGCCGGAACTGGTCTGGTTGTCGTAGTAAGTCTGCTCGCGCATGGCCGTCACATTTAAGCGCCTGTCGTCATTCAGTGAGTTGATCAGCGCCGGGACCGCGGCGGCGTCCACGGCCCGCAACAGCACGGAACTGGCCGCATCCTGCCGGTTGAAATCCGAAAGCACCTGGTTCAGATCGCCCCAGATCTCGCTGTTGAAAGCGGATTGGCCGGCATCCATGACGCCCACCACATCCCACATCCCTTTGCCGAAGCGGATCTGCCTGCCAAGCTGCGCCTGCGGATAGCGCTTGGCCACCTGTTTTCCAACCACGATTTCGCGGCGGCCGGCCTGGAACCAGCGCCCGCCGGTGACGCGCACATCGCGCAATTGTTTGCCTGCCGCATCCAGACCGCGCACCGAAAGGCTCATGCCGTTGGGGCTGTCGATACCCGCCAGGCTGATCACGGTCACCACTTCCAGAGAGGCCTGGGGTTCGCCGGCGCCGTCGCGTGCGATGCCTGGATTGGTCTTCAAATCCTGATACACCGTGCGCGACATGGCGGAACTGAGTTCGGCGGTGCCGCCCTTGCGCAGCACCAGCACGTCCAACGGGCCGCCGGTCGACTGGAATGCCTGCTTCAGGCCGTTGACCAGCGCCAGATCGGCCACCAGTACGGCGACCGTAAGCCCTATGCCGAGCGCGGTCATGATCGTGGTGGTCTTGCGGACCACCAGATTGCGGAGGTTATAAGCGATTGGTATAGCCATGGCGTCAACCCGTATAGCGAAGCGAGGCGAGGATGGGCGTGCGCGCCGCGCGAAACGCCGGCAGCCACGCGCTCGCCAGTCCCGTAATGATGGCGACCCCCAACGTTAATGCTGCGATCTCGGGCGTGATGCGCAAGATCTTGAGATACTGCACGCCGACGACCGCGTTGTGCAGCAGATGGCACATTGCGGCAGCCAGCGCGCAGCCGATCGCCCCACCGGCTAACGTTACGACGCCGGCTTCGCCCAGAATGATTCCCAAGATCGTGCCGGAAGTAAAACCTAGAGTCTTCAGGATGCCGATTTCGCGCACGCGTTCACGCACCGCCATCGACAGCGTGTTGCCGGAAATCAGCAGGATCGTGAAAGTGACCGCCCCGCAGATCGCCATCAGGAAAAGCTTCAGATTACCCAGGAAAGAAACGAAGCTAAGCTGGAACTGGCGTTCGGATTCCGACTTAGTCGGCGCCGGCGAGTTGTCAAACATGGTGTCGATAGCGCGCGCTACCAGCGGCACATCCTGCGGCGTCTCAGCCTGGATGAGAAAGGCGCTGACGATATCGCGAATGTCCGGCGACAGACTCTCCCGCAGATAGTCGTGATTGAAGATGGCCATCTCGACATGATCGGGCGTATCGAAGATGCCATCCAGGGTAAGTTCCAGGTTCACGGGGAAGATATCACCCATGATGGTAATGTGCTGGCCCAGCTTCCAGCCCAGTCTGTCAGCCAAGGCCTTGGCGGCGATTAAGCCCGTGCGATCGTGCTGAAACGCGGACTTCTGATCCTCGGGGATCTGCACTTCCGAAAAGATTTGGAAGAGCTTATCCGGCTCGGCGGCCATGCGCATGAAGAAGTTCTTGGGGTCGCGCGCGTCTTTGTAGACACCGCCGAACCACTGCCAACTGGTGACAGCCTTGACCCCTGGAACCTTGGCGATCTTTTCCTCGTAGGATGCCGGCATGGGCTGCGCCAGAGATACGCGGTGGTGTGTAAGCAATCGCAAGGCCTGCGCCGGTGTGGGCTCCGCGCCGTAAAACAGCACGCGGTACATAGCCAGCAGGAAGCCGAGCAGACAGAATGACACCGCGATGCTGGCGACCGTCAAGCCTGTGCGCTTGCGATTGCGCAAGCTATTCTTGAGGATAAGTGGTAGATACTTCGTCATAACTTGCCTCATTCGAGAGTAACGCCGGCTCCTTCGGAGTCACAGGAGTTTTCGGCCAAGCGACGAATCTTACCGGTGAATGCCGAAGCCGCAGCCTTGCACAATTGCAGGCCGGCGGCCAAAGTTCCGCCGGCCAAGTGCTTGAAACCGCATCGCCGGCCCGCATCCATCCCAATGGTTTTCGTAATCCGTAGCGACCTCTTCAACCGTCTGAACGTATTTCCCATCCCGGCGCCCGCGCTGCGCGAACATCCTGCCGATATTCCGCCCGTGGCGCACTTCGCCGCCAAACATGGGGAGCGCTTTGGACGGCCGATTGCGCGCATCGAACGCCGCAGCATGGCGCAACTGGAAGCCTACGGGTGGCCGGGCAACGTCCGGGAACTCGAAAACTTCGTCGAGCGCGCCGTGATTCTGGCGCGCAACGGCACGCTGCGTGTCGAGCGCGATCTGTTGCCGATCACGCTCGATTCAGGCATCTCAAAGCACTTGAAATGCGAGGAGCGGCAGGCCATCGAAACCGCACGGCGTTTGTCGCGCGGGCGGGTCGCCGGGGCGATCGGCGCAGCCAGGCGGTTGGGCCTGCCAGCCTCGACGCTGGAGTTCCGGATTCGCCGCTTTGGGTATCGATAAGTTTCGCTGCCGGCGGGAAGTTTCTTAGTTGGCGGCTACGTGGGTACCCAGGGACAGTGTTTCCACGTTCCAGTACGTATAGGGGCGGATCGACGCCGCTTTCACATTGTGGAGCGATGGAGACACCGCGATCAGCGTATTCTTGTTCAATAGGTACAGCAGCGGCAACTGTTCCCAGGCGATCTCCTGCACGCGGTCGAAGTTCCGCTTGCGGAGCGCGCCGTTCGATTCCGAAGCCTGCGCCCGCATGAGCCGATCGATCTCCGCCTCCCAAGGTGTGGCCGGGGTTTTCTGCTCGGGGTTCCATTGATGGTTGGCCGCCGAACTGAGCCATATGTTCATCTGTAAGTTGGGGTCCAGGTCCACGTTGGCGAATCCTAACATGCAAGCTTCGTAATCGAAAGTCTTAGTCATCCTTTCGATCAAGGCAGCGAAATCGAGCATAACCACATTGAGCTTGATCCCGATTGCGCTCAAATCCTGCTGGATCATCGCCGCCATCTTGGCGCGCGCCAGGTTGCCGGCATTAGTCACCACCGAAAACTCCACGGCATTGCCCGGCCTGTCGCGAAGCACGCCGTTCTTGATGGTGAACCCATCCTGTGCCAGGCTCCGCAACGCCGCCGTGCGGTCGAACGGAATGGGCTTCAAACCGGAGTTATACCAATGGCGATTGGCCGGCGAAACCGGGCCCACGGCGGTAGTCGCATGACCGCGGTAGACCACGCGGCAGAGATCCTCGCGGTTGATGGCTTCGAGCACCGCGCGCCGGAAAGCGGTCGAGCGGAACCATGCCTTCTTATATTCGGGAAGCGGAGCTTGCGGAGCCTGGTTGAACCAGAGTAACTCCGACTCAAGCGATGGGCCAATATCACTGACTGCCGCGGGCGCGTCCGCAGCCAGTTTCTCGAAATTGTCGGGCGCCACGCTGTTGATCAGGTGCAACTCGCCGCGCGTGAAGCGCACCATCTCCATGGTGCGGTTCTGCTGAATCGACAACCGGATCGAATCCAGATAGGGAAGCGCCCGGCCTTGCGGATCCAGCTTCCAATAATGCGGGTTTTTCTTGAGCAGAATCTCCGCACCCGCCTGATAGTTGGCAACGTAAAAAGGACCGAGCACGGCGGCTTCCTTGGCGGGAGACCGCGACGACATGATCGCCACCTGGTCGAACAAGCGCTCCAGGCCGGAAACCACCGATGGAAAGGTAATAGCGACGGTGAGCGGGCCCGTGACTTGAATCTCCGCCTTTCCCTGTCCCGACCGAAATGCGTCGCCTACCGGGGCGTGCAGAGCCGGGTCCATCACCATACGCATCGTTTGGGCGACATCTTCCGGCGTAAACGGCGTGCCATCCGAGAAATTCAAGCCAGGTTTGATTTTAAAAGTGATCCGTTTCCCTTTTTCATCGATCTTCCAGGAAGCGGCTAACTCGGGCTCCACTTCCTGCGTGGATCGATTGACGCGAATCAGCACGCCGCCTGTCAGATAACGGACGACTTCCGAAGGGTCGTCTTCAACCAACAAGGGGTTGAACGTCTTAGGCTCGCCTTGGAGGCAAAAGCGCAGTTCGCCCCCATACTGTCCGTACATGGATACGCACGCTACGGCCACAGTCAGGAGCAGCAATCGCAGTTTCATATGTTTTTCGTGCCTTCAGTACTTAAGCGGTGGCCGCTATCTCATCCGCCGGCTGCGTATAGACCGCCATCCGGTACTTCTTCCGGAGCTGTTTGGCCTTGTACATGCGTCGGTCGGCTTCCGCCAGCAACTCTTCCGCATCCGTGCCGTCCTCGGGGAAATATGCCTCGCCTAAACTCAGTGACACTCCGCTTCCCGAAGCCGTTCCCGCAGTGATCGCGATTTGCTTCAGATCGGCAATACGGCTTTGCACCGAGCGGCGATCGCTGCCCGGCAAAAGGAGCACAAACTCGTCGCCTCCCATGCGGGCGACATAGTCATACTCGCGGCAGCGGCTGCGCAGTGCTTCCGATACCATGCGCAGGACCTTATTTCCCTCCAGATGGCCGTAGCGATCGTTGATCTGCTTAAAGCCGTCGAGATCGCACACCACCACGCATAATGGTTCCTTGTTGCGCTTCGAGCGGGCCAGTTCGCTGTCCAAGCGCAGAAACAGGGAACGCGCATTGGGCAAGCCGGACAAGTAGTCAGTGGTGGCCGAGTCCTCCACTTGCCGGAAGATCAGCGCGTTCTCAATGGCCAGGGAGACCTTGCTGCTGATGGCCAGCAGGATGCGGAGGTGGTCGCGGGAAAAAGCGTCGGCGCCGGCCCGGTACAGCGTCATGACTCCGATTGCTCCGCTCAACCCTTCGAGCGGCACTGCCAGCGCCGATCGGAGCGTGCAAAACTTTGCCGCATCCGCCAGATACCCCGGCTCCACGGACGGATTGCCGTTCAGGATTGGTTTGCGGTTTTGGGCCACCCAGCCGGAGAGACCTTCTCCCACGGGGATCTCCAGGGAAGAGAGCAGCCGGAAATCTTCTCCATTTACGTATTGGGGAATCAGCTTCTCTTCCAGCCGCACATAAATCGCGATGGCGTCGTATGGAACAATTTTCTTCAAACGCGCGGCGACTACCGACAGAGTCTCATCCAGGCTCAGGGAATTGCCTAAATCCTGCACCAATTCGAATAGCAATTGGACTTCCTGGCGCGCCGCGGCGATGGAGCACAGGAAATCGTACTCGTTTCCCGCGGGCTGCGGCGCCGAAGCCTGGAAGCCGGCGGCGGGTTCCAAGCCTTTTTCAATTCGTAGCTCCGTCGACAGCACAGCCGGCTTGCCGGGAGCCGTTTGCGCCTCCCGCTCCCATTCCACATAGTGCCGCTGCAGGATGCGAACCACCCGCGGATCGAAGTTCTTTCCCGAAAGGCCCGCCACCTCAGCCATGGCGTCCTCCAAGGCCAATGCCCGGCGGTACTGCCGGTCGGAAGCCAAAGCATCCAAGCAGTCGACGGCCGACAGAATCCGCGCGCCCACCGGGATCTCCTCGCCCTTCAGGCCATAGGGGTAACCGGTTCCATTCCAGTTTTCATGATGTGCCCGCACGATGGGCGCCACCGGATAAGGAAACGCCACCCTCTCCAGAATCTCGGCGCCCACGATCGGATGGATCTTCATCTTCTCGAACTCTTCGGGAGTCAACCGTCCGGGTTTGGAGATGATATGTTCCGGAACTGCCAGTTTCCCGATATCATGCAAAAGCGCGGCCGCCTTCAGCGCCTCCAGTTCGACCTCGGACAATCCCATCTGCTTGCCGACTTCCACCGCATACACGCGCACGCGCCGCAGATGCTCGTGAGTGGTGTGGTCCTTCGCGTCAATCGCCATGGCCAGCGCTTCGATGGTGCGCATGTGCAGCCCGGCGATCGATTCCACGTGGCGCCTCTCCGCTTCCAAACGCGCCAGGTAGAGTTCGTAAGAGCGGTAGATCAGATAGATCACCGGCAGCACCACAATGGATCCTTGCCACTGAATCTGCCGGGTAAAAACGCTGATAATCCAGGCGACGGACGCGCCCACCAGATAGAAGGGGAACGACCAGAAGTAACAATTATGCCAGGTTTCGCCGAACTTCTTGCCCTCGGAGAAGGAAATCGCCAGGGCCACCGGCACGGTGTTCAGGCCATAGTAGGCCATCCCGGTTACCACCAATAGCAGGGGACCGATGTGATCGAAACGCAGCAGCACCTGCCAGTGATAGAAAGCGTAGGCCAGCGTCACGGCGATTCCGGTATTCGCCATGCTGAAGACTGCCTGAAACATTTTGGGGCGCTGCTTCGACTTCCAGAAGCACTGCACGAAGGTTCCCGCGCAGCCGATGGCGATCGTTTCGGCGGGACTCAAGTCGGCGATGCCTATGAAGACGAACAGGAAGCAGACGGACATCGTTCCGCGGATGCCTGGCAGATTGACCTTCAGACCTCCCGCCAGCAGCGACAGGAACAGATAAAACATGAACCGCAGCACGTCGTCGGAGCGCCAGTTGTACAGTGACAGACCAATAACGGCAATGCCGGTGAGACTGACCGCGGCCACGTACAGCTTCGCTTTGAGGTTCATATGGAAAGCACCGGAGAGGCCGGCAGCGGTCCGGCCGTCCGTGTCCTGTACTCCTTCAATCGGCGCAACAGCGTGCGCCGGGAAATACCCAACAAGACGGCGGCAAGGTCCTGCCGGCCGCCCGACCTTTCCAGCGCTTCCCGGATTACTTGCTCTTCGAGACCGCCTAACTGATGCTTCAGTTCGGGTCCGGACGCGGGTTTCTCGGCGGACATCTTCAGGTTCAGATCCTCCGCCCGAATCTCCCAACTCTCTGCCAGTACAGCCGCCCGCGTAATCACGTTGCGGATCTCGCGCACGTTTCCCGGCCAGTTGTAGTCTTCGAGAAGGTTGAGGGCGTCTTCCGACAGTTCCAGGCGGGGATCGACTTCGTGCAGAAAATGATACGCCAGCGGCGCGATATCTTCGGGCCGCTCGCGAACCGGCGGCACCACAATGCTTACCTGATTCAGGCGATGAAATAGATCGTTGCGGAACGATCCGCATTCGGCCGCCGCTTCGAGATTCCTGTTCGTCGCCGCTACGATGCGCGCGTCCACGGATACTTTGCGGGTGCCGCCCAGCCGGTAGTAAGGCACTCCGTCCAGCACGCGCAACAGTTTCACCTGCATCTTGGCGTCGAGTTCCCCGATTTCATCCAGGAACAGAGTGCCGCCGTTGGCGAGTTCGAACATGCCGGCTTTCTGGCCTTCGGCGCCGCTAAAGGCGCCTTTTTCGTAGCCGAACAGCTCGCTCTCCACTAAATGGTCGGGTAGGGCGCCGCAGTTGACATCCACCCAGGGCTTGGCGCATCGAAGCGAAAAATTATGCACGGCGCGCGCGACGACTTCTTTCCCGGATCCGCTCTCTCCTCCAATAAGGACGGTGGCATTGGTGCGGGCAATCTTCTCCACCATGCGGAATACACTCTTCATGCGCTCGCTGCGGACTACCGCGCCGTGGATGACATGGCCCTCGTCGCGGGCCTGCGCGGCCCGCAGGTAGTCCGGCGCGGAACGTGCTTCCGGCCCGGGTCCTTCGCGGCTCGGGCGCTGCGCACCATGATGCAGATTGAACCGGCCAGTCGCCCCGGCTCTCATGGTGTGCATCTTTGCGGACATCGCCATAACGAGTAACATACGCTCTACTCGCCCTACATTCAATTCAATTCCGATTCAATCCGTACTTCTTGTACCAATATAGTCTGTAAGGTTATGGGCGAAGTTATTATCCCCGGAATTAACGGACGCCATAGTAAGCAGCCTAATACTAACCTTGGATAACTCACAGGCTGCGGTATTGAGCCGCATAACAAAAAAGAACTTGTGGCGCAGGCGCCCGGACGCCCATGGTAGAAGCCGTGAGTCCGTCCCGTCGCTTGGAGTGCTCCGAACCTTTGCTCTCGATAAGAATGAGCGCCGGTTACCGCGGCCGGCCGGAGGTGCTGCACGACGTGGCGTTCGATGTAAAGGCGGGCGAAATTGTGGGACTGGCCGGCCAGAGTGGTTCGGGCAAGAGCACCATTGCCTTGGCCATCATGCGCCTGCTCCACTTGAAGGGCGGCGCAGCGCGCGGCCAGATTCGCTTCCGCGGCGACGATCTGTTGCGCCGCGGGGAACGGGGGATGCGGGATGTGCGCGGCCGGGAAATCGCCCTGGTGCTGCAGAATCCCATGACATCGCTGAACCCCGCTCTGCGGATTGGCACGCAGTTGGCGGAAGCCTGGGAGGCGCACAGTCACGGTTCCCGGAGTGCCGCGCGGGAGGCATACATCCTGGAGACGCTGGCGGCAGTCAGTCTCGACGCAGACCGGGCATTCCTACGCCGCTATCCCAGTGAATTGAGCATGGGGCAGGCCCAGCGTGTCCTGATCGCCATGGCCATCCTCCATCGCCCTGCGCTGCTGATCGCCGATGAAGCCACCAGCGCGCTGGATGCCCTCACGCAGTCCGAGATCCTGCGGCTCTTTGAAAGGCTGAACCGCGATTTAGCCATGGCGATCCTTTATATTTCCCACGACTTGCTCTCTATCGCCGCGATATGCAACCGGATGGCGGTGCTGCGGGAAGGGGAAATCGTGGAATTCGGGCCGGTGGACCGGGTATTTCAGTGTCCCGCCCATCCATATACCCGGCGTCTGATCCAGGCGATTCCAGCGGCTGCGTTTGCGCCAGCCGGCGCTATCGCGTACCAGGTTTAGAGATCGCCGCGTTCCTCTCGTCAAACCGGCCCCGCCCACACCCTTGGAAACGTGTTGGACATTCCCTCCCCGATGTGTTAATCTTTCAAATGTCCCCAAAGACGCTCAGTGGGAGGCCTGTGCTTCTAGGCTAGGCCGCTTGCACCAATGAGGAGATATGGCACACAAGCAAGGTAAACATTATCAATCCGCGGCCAAACAGGTCGAGACGCGCGATTATGCGCTCGAAGAGGCCGTTCCCCTGCTCCAGAAAATCAAGTTCGCCAAATTTGACGAGACCGTCGAGGTCCACTTGCGTCTCGGCGTGGATCCCAAGCATGCCGATCAGATGGTGCGTGGCACCGTCGTGATGCCCAACGGCTTGGGGAAATCGAAGAAGGTTTTGGTGATCGCCGGCGGCGACAAGCAGAGGGAAGCCGAAGAGGCGGGCGCCGATATCGTGGGCGGCGAGAATATGGTCAACAAGATTCAGTCCGAGAACTGGACCGATTACGACGCTGTGATCGCCACCCCGGACATGATGCGTCTGGTGGGTAAACTCGGAAAGATCCTCGGCCCCCGGGGGCTCATGCCCAACCCCAAGACCGGCACGGTGACCGTGGATGTCGCGAAAGCCATCCGGGAAATCAAGGCCGGCAAAGTCGAGTTCCGTGTGGACAAAACCGGAATTATTCATGCCCCGGTAGGCAAGATCAGCTTCAGTTCCGAGAAACTGGTGGAGAACGCTTCCAGCCTGATCAGCGCGGTAGTCAAGGCGAAGCCCGCCGCGGCGAAAGGCAAATACGTGCGGAGCGCCACAATTTGCTCCACCATGAGTCCCGGCGTTTCCATTGACGTGACGGTATTTAGCGCCAAGGCAGCCGTTTAGCTCCCTCGCAGGTGTCGAAATGAAGAAGAAAGCAGATAAGCAAAAAGATCTCGAAGCCTTGCGCCAGGATTTACAGGCGTCCAAGAACATGTTCGTAACCGGCTACGAAAAGCTGCGTGTGGACCAGGATTTCGAGCTGCGCAAAACCATTCGCGCCGCGGGCGGCAAGTATAAGGTGATCAAGAACAACATCGCCGAGAAGGCCGCCGAGGGTACGGCTGCGCAGGAGGTATTGAAAAACCTCCGGGGCATGACCTCGTTAGCGTATACCACCACCGATCCGGTGGCTTTGGCGAAGGCGCTGACTGCTTACGCCAAGACGAATCCGTCGTTCACGTTTAAGGCGGGTCTGGTGGAAGGCCGGGCGATTGACGTCAAGGCCATAAACGAACTGGCGAGCATGCCTCCCAAGGAGGAGATTTTCGCCAAGCTGCTGTACTTGATCAACGCTCCGGCGCAGCGCCTGGTCACGGCGTTGAGCGCTGTGGGCCGCAACATAGCCGTGGTGGTGGATCAAGGCGTGAAGGAAGGCAAGTTCGGTGAAGGCGACAGCGGCGTGGCCGTTCCAAGCCCCGAATAGCGGCACTTTTGAAACGATTTTGAAAAACAGGAGTACATAGGACAAATGGCGGACATCAACGCAATTGCGGATCAGATTCAAGGCTTGACGCTGCTGGAAGCTTCCCAGCTCGTTAAGCTGCTCGAGGAAAAGCTGGGCGTTTCGGCTGCGGCCGCGGCTCCAGTCATGGCAGCTGGTGGCGGCGCGCCCGCGGCGGCGGCTCCCGCAGTCGAGGAAAAGACCGAATTCGCGGTCGTTCTCACTGCCGTCGGAGCCAACAAAATCAACGTCATCAAAGCGGTGCGCGAAGTCACCAGCCTGGGCCTGAAAGAAGCCAAGGACCTGGTGGATGGCGCTCCCAAGCCGATCAAGGAAGGCGTCAGCAAAGACGAAGCCGAGACCATCAAAAAGAAGTTCACCGATGCCGGCGCCACCGTCGAAGTAAAATAGCGAAGTGGATCTGTTCTCCACAACTTGCTGTAAATACTAGACTTGGTAGCTGGCAACAGAAATGCTGTTGACGGCTGGGGTGGGGCTTTGGTAGTATTACCGGTTGGGATCTTCTTTTTCCAACCGGATTCGATCCCATTGGTGACTGTGAACTTCGAATCCTGGCAGTACAATTGCAGTTGGCTCGCAACTGCAAATAGGGGATTTGCGTCCCTTCGCGTGTTCGCACCCCTGCGCCAGGATTTGTGTGCCTTTGGGGGCTCGTCTCTTCCGCCCATTTCTACTGATTGCCCTGACGTTCCCGATCAGGCTCTCGCGGCCAACCCCATTCCGGCTTCAGTCCGGTTCCTGCCCTTGCAACACTTGCGGCCATGCCCAGGAGCGACGCTCCGCCGGGTTGGCCGGTGCTTTTTTGATTTGTAGCTCTTAGGCTGTTCGGCCCTCAGGAGTGTAAAACTATGGATATTCAAAACAGCGGTGCCGCCCCCGAACGAGTTGATTTCTCCAAAATCAAAACCTCAATCCCGATTCCGAACCTGATCGAGGTTCAGAAGAAATCCTACGAGAAGTTCCTGCAAATGGACCTGCTCCCCAACGAACGCGAAGATACCGGCCTCGAAACGGTATTCAGTTCGGTATTTCCGATTTCCGACTTTCGCGGCGTGAGCGAACTGGAATTCGTGGACTACTCGATCGGTAACTGGGAGTGCAAGTGCGGCAATCTAAAAGGCCTGCATCATCTCCGGTCCACTTGCCGGAATTGCGGCGCCACCATCCGTACCGACCCGTTTCACGCCGGCGATGTGCTCTGCCATCATTGCGGCACGTTTAACAAGAACGTCGTTACCTTCTGCAATAAATGCGGCGATCCCGTGGGCTTGCAACTCAAGTACGACATGGTGGAGTGCGAAGAGCGCGGTATGACTTACGCCGCTCCGCTCAAGGTCACCATCCGGCTCACGGTCTACGCCAAGGATCCCACCACCAACGCCAAGAGCGTGCGCGATATCAAGGAGCAGGAGGTCTTCTTCGGCGAAATTCCGCTGATGACCGATAACGGCACCTTTATCATCAACGGCACCGAGCGCGTCATTGTCAGCCAGTTGCATCGTTCGCCCGGAGTCTTCTTCGAACGCGTGCCGTCCCAAGGCTACTTCCTCGGCAAGATCATTCCGTATCGTGGTAGCTGGGTCGAATTCGAGTACGATACCAAGAACCTCCTGTATGTCCGTATCGACCGTAAACGCAAATTCTACGGCTCCGTGTTCCTGCGCGCGCTGGGCTTCAAGACCGACGAGCAGGTGCTGCGGGCGTTCTACACCGTCGACCGCGTTTCGATCAAGGACAACAAGCTTTATTGGAACTTATATAACAAGGACGGTCAGCTCACCGAGGGTTTGAGCGGCCTGAAGCTGTCGCACGCCATCACCACCAAGAGCGGCGAAACCATTGTCGGCCAGGGCAAGAAAATCACCAAGACCCTGCTGAAAAATATCGAAGCATCCAAGATCCAGCAGACCGAGATTGCCCCCAACGATCTGGAAGGCGCGTACATCGCCGCCGACGTTGTGGATATGTCTACCGGCGAGGTCTTGATCGACGCCAACAACGAGCTGACCACCACCGGCATTCAGAAGCTGATCGAAGCCGGAATCGAGGAATTCGAAGTCTTCTTTCCGGAGCGCGACGATGTGGGCACGGTCATCTCGGCGACCTTGCGGAAGGACAGCGTCAAAACCCAGAACGAAGCGTTGATCGAGATCTACCGCAAACTGCGCCCGGGCGATCCGCCCACGCTCGACACCGCCACGCAGCTATTCCAGGGCATGTTCTTCGACGCCCGCAAGTACGATTTCTCGCGCGTCGGACGCATGAAGTTCAATATCAAGCTGCACGACAACGCCGAGTGGGCGCCGCCGGAATGGTTGCGCGAGCAGGAAGAAAAAACCAAGAAGGACCCGGCGTACAAGAAGCAGAGCCCGCTGGATCGCCGCACGCTCGGCCAGGAAGATTTCAAAGACACCATCAAATACCTGCTGAAGCTGCGCAAAGGCATCGGCGTGGTGGACGACATCGACCACCTGGGCAACCGGCGCGTCCGCGCCGTCGGCGAACTGCTCGAAAACCAGTTCCGCATCGGATTGGTGCGCATGGAGCGCGCCATCAAAGAGAAGATGTCCGTGTACCAGGAAATGTCCACGGCCATGCCGCACGACCTGGTGAACGCCAAACCCGTGATGGCCGCTATCCGCGAGTTCTTCGGCTCCAGCCAGCTCTCACAGTTCATGGACCAGACCAATCCGCTCTCGGAGATCACGCACAAGCGCCGTCTTTCCGCGCTGGGTCCGGGCGGTTTGTCCCGCGAGCGCGCCGGATTCGAAGTCCGCGACGTGCACCCCACGCACTACGGCCGCATCTGCCCCATCGAGACGCCCGAAGGCCCCAACATCGGACTGATCTCCTCGCTGTCCTGCTTCGCCTGCATCAACGACTTCGGCTTCATCGAAAGCCCGTACCGCAAGGTCCAAAAGGGCATAGTGGTCGACGAAGTGCGTATCCAGAACCCGGCCGACACCGCATATAAGGTTGGCGACATCGTGCGCCGCGCAGATATCGAGAAGGCCAACGCGGCCCTGGGCGCCAAGAAGCAGCCGGCCGAATACGAAGCCCACTGCGAATACCTCTCCGCCTGGGAAGAAGACAAATACATCATCGCCCAGGCCAACGTGGACCTCGACGAGACCGGCCGTATCGTCTCCGACCTGTGCAACGCGCGGCAGGCCGGCAACTTCGTGCTGAAGCACCGCGACGAGATCGAGTACATCGACGTCAGCCCCAAACAGCTCGTCTCGGTGGCCGCCAGCCTGATTCCGTTCCTCGAGAACGACGACGCCAACCGCGCCCTGATGGGATCGAACATGCAACGCCAGGCCGTGCCGCTGCTGCGCGCCGACGCGCCCTATGTGGGCACCGGCATGGAGCGCGTGACGGCGCGCGATTCCGGCGCCGTGGTGCTCTGCAAACGCTCCGGCGTTGTGGATTCGGTCGATTCCGAGCGCATCATCGTGCGCGTGGAAGGCGGCGCGGCACACGAAGGGCAGCTCTCGCGCGAAGTCGGCGCCGATATTTACACGCTGACCAAGTTCAAGCGCTCCAACCAGAACACCTGCATCAACCAGAAGCCCATCGTGGCCATGGGACAGCGCGTGGCCAAAGGCACCGTGTTGGCCGACGGTCCCTGTACCGACATGGGCGAACTGGCGCTCGGCCGCAACGTGCTGGTGGCTTTCATGCCCTGGCGCGGCTGCAACTTTGAAGACGCCATCCTGGTCAGCGAAAAGCTGGTCAAGGAAGACTATTACACTTCGATCCACATCGAGGAATTCGAAATCGAGGGCCGCGATACCAAGCTGGGTCCCGAGGAAATCACGCGCGATATTCCAAATATCGCGGATTCGTTCCTGCGCAATCTGGATGAGAGCGGCGTCATCCGCATCGGCGCCACGGTAAAGCCCGGCGACATTCTGGTCGGCAAGGTGACGCCCAAGGGCGAAACCCAGCTCACTCCCGAGGAGAAGCTGCTGCGCGCCATCTTCGGCGAAAAAGCCGGCGACGTGAAGGACGCTTCGCTCTACTGCCCGCCCGGCATTGAGGGCACGGTGGTGGATTGCAAGATCTTCTCCCGCAAGGGCCAGGAGAAGGACGAACGCTCCCGCGCCATCGAAGAATCCCAGATCGCGCGCCTGCAGCGCAACCTGCAGGACGAGATCCGCATCCTGACCGACGAGCGCGCGAAGCGCTTGGGCAACCTGCTGGAAGGCAAGCATCTGCTGGCCGACCTGCACGACGAAAAGACCAACAAGCGCCTGTTGGCCAAAGATACCGATCTCACGCGCGAGCTGATCGAGAAGATGAAATCGCGCGACTTGAAGCGCATGCGCTTCAAGGACAAGGATCCGCGGCTCAACGAGCAGATCGACGAGATCGAGGAAATGACCTCGCGCCAGATCGCGGTGCTCGAAAAGATCACCGACGAAAAGGTCGCCAAGCTGCGCAAGGGCGACGAATTGCCGCCCGGCGTGATCAAGCTGGTCAAAGTCTACATCGCCATGAAGCGCAAGCTGTCCGTGGGCGACAAGATGGCCGGCCGCCACGGTAACAAGGGCGTGATCGCGCGCATCCTGCCCGAAGAGGACATGCCCTACCTCCCGGATGGAACGCCGGTCGAAATCGTTCTCAATCCGTTGGGCGTGCCTTCCCGTATGAACGTGGGCCAAATTCTGGAAACCCACCTCGGCTGGGCCGCCAAGGCGCTCGGCTTCCACTACGCCACCCCCGTGTTCGACGGCGCCACGGAGCGCGAAATCAAGAAAGCGCTCACCAGTGCGAACCTGCCCAAGGATGGCAAGACCCAACTCTTCGACGGTATGACCGGCCAGGCGTTCGAACAGCCGGTGACCGTCGGCTACATCTACATGCTCAAGCTCTCGCACCTGGTGGATGATAAGATTCACGCCCGCTCCATCGGTCCGTACTCGCTCATCACGCAGCAGCCGCTGGGCGGCAAGGCGCAGTTCGGCGGGCAGCGTTTCGGAGAAATGGAAGTCTGGGCGCTGGAAGCCTACGGCGCCGCGTACATCCTGCAGGAACTGCTCACTGCCAAGTCGGACGATGTTTATGGCCGCGCCAAAATCTACGAAGCCATCGTCAAGGGCGAAGCCGCCATCGAACCGGGCGTGCCCGAATCCTTTAACGTGCTGATCCGCGAACTGCAGTCGTTGTGCCTCGACGTCGAATTGATGAAGAAATCGCCGCACGAAGTGCTGGACATGGCGCCTGCGGCAGACTAATAATCGGCCACGGATGAACACAGATCTCTTATCCGTGTTCATCTGTGTTTATCTGTGGCCCAAATGTTTTTGTTTGTTAACTGGAGGTAATCTTGAGATCCTCTCCTTACGACAGAGCTAATTTGATCGCCGATTTCGATTCCATCCGGATCAGTCTGGCGTCGCCCGAAAAGATCCGGAGCTGGTCCCACGGCGAAGTCACCAAGCCGGAGACCATCAATTACCGGACCTTCAAGCCGGAGCGCGACGGACTGTTCTGCGCGCGCATCTTCGGTCCCACCCAGGATTGGGAGTGCTTGTGCGGCAAGTACAAACGCATGAAGCACCGCGGCGTCATTTGCGATAAGTGCGGCGTCGAAGTCACCCTGGCGCGCGTCCGCCGCGAGCGCCTGGGCCATATCGAGCTGGCCAGCCCCTGTTCGCATGTGTGGTTCTTCAAAGGCCTCCCCAGCCGTATCGGCCATTTGCTCGATATCACGCTGCGGGAACTGGAACGTGTTCTCTATTTCGAAGCCTTCGTGGTGGTCGAGCCCGGCGAAGTGCCGGAGTTGAGCCGCGGCGAAGTTATCACCGACGAACGCAAGCGCCAGCTTGACCAGGAGTTCCCCGGCAAATTCGTCGCCATGATGGGCGCCGAGGGCATTAAAGAGCTTCTGAAGAAGGTGAACGTTGAAGAGCTCAGCGAAGAGATCCGTAAAAAGATGGAGACGGAAGCTTCGCAGCAGAAGAAGCTGAAGTTCGGCAAGCGCCTGCGTGTAGTGGAATCGTTTAAGAAGTCCGCCAACAAGCCCGAATGGATGATCCTGGACGTCATCCCCGTCATTCCGCCGGAATTGCGTCCGCTGGTGCCGCTGGATGGCGGCCGCTTCGCCACCTCCGATCTCAACGACCTGTACCGCCGCGTCATCAACCGCAACAACCGCCTGAAAAAGCTGATCGAGCTGCATGCTCCCGATGTGATCGTGCGCAATGAAAAGCGCATGCTGCAGGAAGCCGTCGACGCGCTGTTCGATAACGGCCGCCGCGGCCGGGTGCTACGCGGCGCCAACAACCGCCCGTTGAAATCGCTCTCCGATACGCTCAAAGGCAAGCAGGGCCGCTTCCGCCAGAACCTGCTCGGCAAGCGCGTGGATTATTCCGGCCGTTCCGTCATCGTGGTGGGCCCCGAGTTGAAGCTCAACCAGTGCGGCCTGCCCAAGAAGATGGCTTTGGAACTGTTCAAGCCGTTCATCTATCACCGCCTGGAGCAGCGCGGCCATTGCACCACCATCAAGCAAGCCAAGGAATTAGTCGAGCAGCAGGATCCGGTGGTTTGGGACATCCTGGAAGAAGTCATCAAGGATCACCCCATCCTGCTGAACCGCGCGCCCACGCTGCACCGCCTGGGCATCCAGGCCTTCGAGCCAGTCCTGGTGGAAGGCAAAGCTATCAAGATCCACCCGCTGGTTTGCACCGCGTTCAACGCCGATTTCGACGGCGACCAGATGGCCGTGCACATCCCGTTGTCTCCGGAAGCGCAGATCGAAGCTTCCACTTTGATGCTGTCTTCCAACAACATTCTGTCGCCGGCGCACGGTGGACCTATCGCCATCCCGACGCAGGACATGGTCCTGGGCTGCTACTATCTGACCAAAGCGCGCCCCGGCACCAAGGGCGAAGGCCGCACGTTCGCCTCGGCGGAAGATGTGCTGATCGCACTGGAAATGGGCGAGGTCGAAACCCTGACGCCGATCAAGCTGCGCTATACCGGCCGCGTCATCGACCTGGTGCACGCTTTCGACAACCAGAACATCCTGCACACCGAGCCGATCGAGTTCATCAAGCAGTACATGGAAACCACTGTCGGCCGCGTGATCCTCAACGATCAACTGCCGCAGGATATGCCCTTCATCAATGGCCTGCTCAAGAAGAAGGGCCTCGCGCAGCTCGTGCAGTACTGCTACCTGAAGTTCGGGCTGGTGGTCACCGTGCAGATGCTCGACCAGATCAAATCGCTGGGCTTCCTGTATGCCACTCGCGCCGGCATCTCCATCGGCATTGACGACATGGTCGTCCCCTCCGAAAAGGCCGGCCTGGTGCGCGACGCCGAAAAGGAAGTCGTCAACGTCGAAAATCAGTATCAGGATGGCGCCATCACGCACGGCGAGCGCTACAACAAGATCATCGAAATCTGGTCCAAGGTTACGGAAAAGGTTTCCGACGAAATGTTCCACGCTATGGAAGAGGACGACCGCACCGGCCGCTACCTCAACCCGATTTACATCATGGCCGACTCCGGCGCGCGCGGTTCCAAACAGCAGATCCGCCAGCTTTCCGGCATGCGCGGTTTGATGGCCAAGCCCTCGGGCGAGATCATCGAGACGCCTATCACCGCCAACTTCCGCGAAGGGCTGAACGTGTTGCAGTACTTCATCTCCACGCACGGCGCCCGTAAGGGTTTGGCCGATACGGCTCTGAAGACGGCCGATTCCGGCTACCTGACCCGCCGCCTGGTGGACGTTTCCCAGGATGTGATCATCGCCGAAACGGATTGCGGCACCACCGAAGGCATTTACGTGGAGCCGATCATCGAATCCGGCGAAATCATCGAGCCGTTGCGCGACCGCATCGTAGGCCGCGTGGCGCTCGAAGATCAGAAAGACTACGAAGGCAACGTGATCGTCGCCGTGAACCAGGAGATCTCGGAAGATCTGGCGGCTGCCATTCAATCCGCCGGCATCGAGCGCGTCAAGATCCGCTCCGTGCTCACTTGCGAATCGAAGCGCGGAGTCTGTGTGATGTGTTACGGCCGCAACCTGGCCACCGGACGCCTGGTCGAGCGGGGCGAGGCCGTCGGCGTGATCGCCGCGCAGTCCATCGGCGAGCCTGGCACGCAGCTCACCATGCGTACGTTCCACATCGGCGGTACAGCTACCCGTATTTCCGAGCAATCCACGCAGGATGCCAAGTCCGGTGGATTCGCGCGTTATATCGGCATCCAGTACGTGCGCAGCAAGGCTCGTGAACTGATCGCCATGAACCGCTCCGGCATCATGGCAGTGGTTGACGAGAAGGGCCGGGAAAAGGAACGTTATCCGGTAGTCTACGGCGCGAAGATCCTGCTGGAAGACGGCGCCCCCGTGAAGGCCAACCAGATCCTGCTCGAATGGGATCCGTACACCTTCTCCATCCTGACCGAAGTCAGCGGCACGGTGCATTTCAAAGACCTGCTCGAAGGCATGACTATGCAGGAGCAGGTGGACGAAGTGACCGGCATGTCGCAGCTCGTGGTGGTCGATTCTCCAGACGAGAAACGCCAGCCCACGATCATCGTGCGGCCCGATAGCGCCTTGGGCAGCAAGTCCGAAGCCAAGAAGTACCTGATGCCGACCCACGCCCACCTGATGGTGCGCGATGCGGAAGAAGTCCACGCCGGCGACGTGCTGGCCAAGATCCCGCGCGAAACCACCAAGACCAAGGACATCACCGGTGGTCTGCCGCGCGTGGTCGAGTTGTTCGAAGCGCGCAAGCCGCGCGAAACCGCCATCATCGCGGAAATCAACGGCGCGGTGAAATACGGCGAAGTCACCAAGGGACAGCGCAAGATCTATGTGGTCGGCGAGGACGGCGAACAGCGCGAATACTCCCTGCCGCGCGGCGTCCACATCAACGTGCAGGAGGGCGAGAAGGTCAAGGCCGGCGAGCCCCTCATGGACGGTCCCCGCAACCCGCACGACATCCTGGATGTGCTCGGCGAAAAGGAACTGCAGAAGTACCTGGTCAACGAGATTCAGGAAGTCTACCGCTTGCAGGGCGTGAATATCAACGATAAGCACCTGGAGGTGATCGCCCGCCAGATGATGCGTTGGGTGAAGGTGGAGGATATCGGCGACACGGAATTTCTGCCCGAGGAAGTGGTGGATAAGTTCAAGTTCCGCGCCGAAAACCAGCGCGTGGTAGATTCCGGCGGCCGTCCGGCGCAAGGCAAGGCGGTGTTGCTGGGCATCACCAAGGCGTCGCTCTCGACCGATTCGTTCATCTCCGCGGCGTCCTTCCAGGAGACCACCCGCGTGCTCACCGAAGCCGCCATCAACGGCAAGGTGGACTACCTGCGCGGCCTGAAGGAGAACGTCATCATGGGCCGCCTGGTTCCCGCCGGCACCGGTATGGAGTATTACCGGCGCGTGAAGATCGCCGGCGAGGACGTGGTGGAGGAGCCGGTGGTGGAAGCGCCGCTCGAATCCATTCCCGGCTATGACGACGAAGCCCGCATCCAGTACGCGGGCGGGTTGACGGAAGAACCTGGCGAAGACTCGTTAGCGGAGTAACGCGAGCCGCCGATAACATCGCGCCGCTGGTGTGCCCAAAGGCATGCCAGCGGCGCTTTCTTTTTTGGGCCCGCACGTCCGCCAGTTGATCTGCAATTGAGTTTCGACACCTCCCCTTCCAGACCTGCACGTTGTAACGTTTTGCCGACCTGCCGACACTAATAACTAAGCCAGAACCCCGTTGGGAACAACCTCGACCTCCGCGTCCTGGAACACCAATGGCAGAAGACGCCGGCGTTTCCACTTCCGCCGTCCATCTGGTGATGTCCTGAAAAGCGGTATGCGTGTGTAAGACGGCCGGCTTCATAGTGCCGGAGGGAGGAACCTTGGACGCTTCGACTATTGTCCCGCCGGGCACGGTGGCAACCGCCCGAATTCTGCGATCTCTCGTATTCTTGATCGGTGCCGCCATCCTACCCGGGTTGAGTCTTGCTCAAATGGATTCGGATGGCATCCATTGGCACCCACCCGCCCCAGGGGAAAACAATGTTTGGTTTGCCGCGCCCAACCTATCCACAGACACCGTATTTGTCTTTGTGCATGGCCTGAATTCGGATAGCCGGTGCTGGCTGTACGAGGAAAATGGCCAGCCGAAGCAGTATTGGCCGTATCTGGTTTGGATGGACGAGCGACTGCATCGCCCTTCCGTATTCATGGCCGGCTACCGATTTGGGACCCACTACACGATTATCAATGCGGTGGATGACATTCTGGATAGCCTAAATGATAAGAACGCCTTGGCATATCCGAATATTGTATTCGTCGCCCACAGCATGGGCGGCATAGTGGTCAGGCGGATGCTGGTTGATTACAGCGACAGATTCCGGCACAAGAAGCTGGGGGTCTTATTGTTTGCTTCACCCAGCGGAGGCTCGCATTTTGCGGATATGGCAGGCTCGATTTTATCGTTTCTGCAACTGCCGCAATCCACAGCCGTGGATCGCCTGCGAACGAATAACCCTTATCTGGTTGAGTTAGATCAAGAGTTTAAGGACTTGCTGGACGGGCATAACCATAATCAAGCGGATCGCCTGGATATCGCGGGAGCGGAGGTGCTGGAGGGTGATAACTATGTCGGTGGCATGCAGGTAGTGGATCCACCCTCGGCCAGCCGTTATTTCAGTTACCGGACACTGCCTGGGGATCACTCTTCAATCGTCAAGCCTCCCACGGCCGACAGTCCATCACACCAGTTTTTGGTCGAGTTCTATCACAAATATATCGAGCAGGCGTCGTCTCAACCTTTAGTTTCACCTGCACTGCCGGCTATTCAGATAAAACCAGTTCCGGTGGAGATGGCGACGCCGCCACTTCCCCCAGCGAGTCTTCCAGGCAGGGACCAAACGTGGCAGCACTTCTCTCCCAGGTCTGACGATGAGATAAAGAACGAGATATGGTCCTTTGTGCAAGCATGGAAGTCCTCTATCGAGATCGGCGACTGGAGGGCACTACGTAACTTCTATGCCGATCGGTTGGATCGTTTTTTTGGTCGGTATAACATGGCTGCCGATGAGGCGTTACAAATTCTTGCCGAGGCGAATAAGTACCGGGACCGAAGCCTGGCACTTTCGAAACAGTCGTTTCTGTCAGTGACAAGCACGGAAGCCGAAGTAGAGTTCGAGAAACGCTACTCGTTCAGCGGTCCATATGTGACGACGAATCAAGGCTTGGTCAAGTCCCGCCTCGGTCTCGCTCGCGTCATGGGCGAGTGGAAGATAAAGTCGCAGTACGACCAACAGATATGCTGGACCAGCATATCATCGAACGCATACGACAGGATCCCGAAAGCATGTGAATAGGACATATCGGCGGGCCGGCTTCGCGGTCTCGGCAGTTGCCGATCTCCGCGCCGTTTACGCAGTCCTGCAGCGTTGCGCGTTGGCGGTTGGCGATCCGCTCTGGTCCCGCTTGAAATCGCCTTCTCCATGGTTCTGCTGACCAGCGCCGGCCTGCTGCTGCACAGCCTCTGGAAGCTCGAAACCGCGCCGCTCGGCATGCAGACCGACCACGTGATCGTGGCTCGCTTCGTCCTCGGCCGCCAACACTACGGCAGCGACGCGCAGCAGCTCGCCTTATTCAATGATCTGGAGCGGCGGCTGGCCGCCGCCCCCGGCGTGGACGCCTTCGCCATTGCGGATTCTCTCCCGCCATCCGGCGGCGTGGTGGGTTGGCGCTATGTCACACCCGGATACTTCGCCACCCTGGCTATCCCCATCCTGCGCGGCCGCCCGTTCACCCCACAGGACCGCGATGCTTCGGCTTTCGTGGCCATCCTCAGCGAAACGCTCGCCCGTAAGCTGTTCCCGCACGAAAACCCCATTGGCAAACACATCCTCAGCGGTCCGCAAGGTCAATGGACCACGGTCATCGGTGTGGCGCGCCCACCGGCTGGCGCGCTGCCGGCGTCATCGCGCGTACCGCCATCAGTCCGCGGCTGGCTGCCAGTTCCATCCGCGCCATCCTCCAGCAGCTCGACCCGGCCTTGCCCGTGGATATCCAAACCATGCACCAGCACGTCACCGCAATCGATCGACGCCCGCGCTTCTATGCGATCCTGTTGGGCGCTTTTGCCGCGCTGGGCGTGCCGATCGCTGCCGTGGGTCTGTTCGGCATGATGTCGTTCCTGGTGGCGCAGCGCAGCCGCGAGATCGGCGTGCGTGTGGCCTTGGGAGCCACGCGCGCCCACATCCTCCGCCTCACACTGGGCGCCGCCGCGCGCTGGACCGCTGCCGGAATTGTCACCGGAGCCATCGCCGCCATCGTCGTTTTGTGTACGGTGGCCCTGGCGGCCGCCGCCGCACCCGCCCGCCTCGATCCGATGGAGACCCTCCGCCACGAGTGACCGTCGCCCATTGCCAACACCAGCCGGCAAACCCGCGTATCATAGCCTTTATGCTTCTCCGAAACTCGCTTCTCACTCTGGCCCTGGCCGCCGGCGCGCTCGCGCAGGCCCCCAATATCGAGATCCCGTACCAGAAATTCGTCCTCGATAACGGCCTCACCGTCATCGTCCACGAAGACCACAAAGCTCCCATCGTGGCCGTCAATATCTGGTATCACGTCGGCTCGAAAAACGAAAAACCCGGCAAGACCGGCTTCGCCCACCTCTTCGAGCACCTCATGTTCGGCGGCAGCGAGAACTTCCACGGCCGCTACATCGATGCCATGGAACAAGTCGGCGCCACCGATCTGAACGGCACCACCAATAACGACCGCACCAACTACTTCGAGGATGTGCCGCCCTCCGCGCTCGATTACACCCTCTGGCTGGAGTCCGATCGCATGGGCCATCTGCTGGGTTCTTTCGACGAAAAAACGCTCACCCTCCAGCGCGGCGTGGTGCAGAACGAGAAGCGCCAGGGCGAGAACCAGCCCTACGGCGTCACCCGCCAACTGATCGTCGAAAATACTTACCCCGCCGGCCATCCGTATTCCTGGTCGGTCATCGGCTCCATGGATGACCTCAACGCCGCCTCCATGAACGACGTCAAGGAATGGTTCCGCACCTACTACGGTCCCTCCAACGCCGTGCTGGTGCTGGCCGGCGATATCGACCTCGCCACCGCCAAGGAGAAAGTCCGCAAATATTTCGGCGACATCCCGGCCGGACCGCCCATCGCCAAAAACGAAGCCTGGGTCGCCAAAATGACCGGCACGCATCGCGGCGCCGTGGAGGATCGCGTCCCGCAGGCGCGCATTTATAAGATCTGGAACGTGCCGCAATACGGCGCGCCCGATGCCGATTATCTGAATCTCGTGGGCGATTGCCTGTCCTCCGGCCGCGTCTCCCGGCTCTACAAACGCCTGGTCTACGACGACCAAGTCGCCACCGACGTGCGCGCCTCCATCAACCAAAACGAAATCGGCAGCCAGTTCACGATCTCCGCCAGCGCCCGTCCCGGCGTGGATCTGGCCAAAGTCGAGAAAGAAGTGGACGAGGAACTGGCGCGCTTCCTCGAAAACGGCCCCGAACCCAAGGAACTGGAGCGCGTCAAAACGGAGTACCTGGCGGGCTTCATCCGCGGCGTCGACCGCATCGGCGGTTTCGGCGGCAAGTCGGACGTGCTCGCCCGCGGCCAAGTCTTCCTGGGCGATCCGGGCGCGTACAAGATCCAACAGGAGCGCATAGCAGCCGCCTCCGTGCAGGATCTGAAATCCGTCGCACGCCGTTGGCTCTCCGACGGCGTGTACGTCCTGGAAGTGCATCCGTATCCGAAATATAAAACCGATTCCGAAAGCGCGGACCGCTCCAAAATGCCGGCTACCGGCACGCCGCCGGAGTTGAAACTCCCCAAGCTCCAGCGCGCCACGCTTTCCAACGGCCTGAGCGTGATACTAGCCGAGCGGCATGAAATCCCCGTAATCGATTTCGATCTCCAGTTCGACGCCGGTTACGCCTCCGATCAGTTTGCTTCCCCCGGTACCGCCAGCTTAGCTACCGCCTTGCTTGACGGCGGCACCGCCAAACACACGGCCCTGGAAATCAGCGAAGAAGAGGCTTCGCTCGGCGCCCAACTGTACGCCCGTTCCAGCCTGGACAGCACCACCGTTTCGCTCTCCGCGCTGAAAGTCAACCTGGATCGCTCGCTCGATCTATACGCCGATGTGATCCTGCATCCCGCCTTCCCGGAAGCCGATTTCCGCCGCCAGCAAAAACAGCAGGTCGCCGCCATTCAGCGGGAGAAAGTTACGCCACAATCCATGGCCATGCGCGTGTTCCCCGGCCTGCTCTACGGCGCCGGTCATGCCTATGGCGAGCCGTTCACCGGTTCCGGCACGGAGGCCAGCGTCTCCAAGCTCACGCGCGACGACTTGGCCAAGTTCCATGACACCTGGTTCAAGCCCAACCACGCCACCCTGATCGTTGTCGGCGATACCACCCTGGCCGAACTGACGCCCAAACTGGAGAAGCTTTTGGACGGCTGGAAGCGCGGCGACGTGCCCGCAAAAAACATCGCCGCGGTAGTATATCAACCAAAGCCGGTGGTCTACCTACTTGACCGTCCCGGCGCGCTTCAGTCCGTCATCGTGGCCGGCGAAATAGCGCCCCCGCGCAACAACCCCGACGAAGTGGCCATCGAAACCATGAACAATATCCTGGGCGGTAATTTCGGCGCGCGCATCAATATGAATCTGCGCGAGGACAAGCATTGGTCCTATGGCGCTTCCAGCCGCCTGCTCAACGCGCGCGGCCAGCGTCCTTTCATGGTGGTCGCCCCCGTGCAGACCGACAAGACCAAGGAGTCATTGGTCGAGATCAACAAGGAACTTCACGCCATCCTGAGCGACAAACCGCCCACGCCCGAAGAGCTGAAAAAGGTGCAGGACAACGAAACCCTGAGCCTGCCCGGCTCCCGCGAGACCATGGGCGAGGTGGCCAATTCCATCGAAACTATGGTCACATACGGTTTGCCCGACGATTATTACGAGAAGTACGCCGGCCGCGTTCGCGGATTGCAAATCGCCGATATCGAAGCCATCGCCAAACGCGTCGTGCGCCCCGACAACATCACCTGGGTCATCGTCGGCGACCGCGCCAAGATCGAAGCCGGCGTGCGTGAACTGAACCTCGGCGACGTCAAATTCCTGGACGCCGACGGCAATCCGATTTAATAGAACCGCCGCCCTAGTTAGTGCGGGCCCGCAATCCGCCACGGGTTCCCCGTGCTCAGAACCGAGGTCCCGTTCGGAGTGATGCCTTGCGATCCGGTATAGAAATAAACCGTGGCCGCCCCGGTCGTGGAGTTTTCAAAGACTACGTCGGGGTGGCCGTCCTGGTTGAAATCCGCCACGGCAACCACCTTCGTGGTCATCGGTCCCGTCAGGTTTTGCGCGTACTGCAGCATGCTGCCCTGCGCGCCGGCGGTGTTGCCCCCAAGGTACCAGATCTGCACCGTGCCGCTCACCGGATCTTGCCACAGCACATCCGGGTAGCCGTCGCCGTTGAAATCCCCGGACCCAACGATTTGCCACGGGTTGCTCGTCGTCAGATCCGCCGCGCCCAGCAGAGTAGTCCCCTGCGCCCCGCCCATGTACCAGATCTGCGCCCATCCCGTTTCGGGATCCTGCCACAGCAGGTCCGGGTGCCCGTCCTGATTGAAGTCCGCCACCGAGACCACTTTCCACGGGTTGTTGGTGGTAATATCCGCCGCGCCCAGCAGCGCCACTCCTCCGGGGCCGCCTAAAAACCAAACCTGTACCGCTCCGCTCACCGGATCCTGCCACACCACATCCGGAGAGCCGTCGCCGTTGAAATCCGCGATGCCCACGATTTGCCACGAGTTGGCCGTCGTCAGGTCCGCCGCGCCCGAAAAGACCACGCCGTTCAGTCCCCCGAGATACCAGACCTGCGCCCACCCCACGACAGGCTCTTCCCAAATCACGTCCGGATGGCCATCGCGCAGGAAATCGCTGATGACCGTCCCGCATATGTAGGTGTAATTATTGGCCGGCTCGAAAGCGCCGCCCACGAACGCGGAGAGAGATACATAAAGGGTCTCGCCCGTGCACGGCATGAAATTGACCGCTTGCGACGTGCCGGCCGTCGATCCCTCGAAAACATTCGTCCCGCCAAGGGTTGTGCCGATTGTCAGCAGATAATTCGTCGCCCCGAGGACCGGGTTCCAGGAAAAGTTCGCGGCGTCGCTCGGCAGGATCGATCCCGGGCTCGGGCTGGTAATTACGCCGGGAGTGCCCGTGGATCCCGTGATCGCCACTCCATCCGGATACAGTCCCACTGAGATCGTGCTGGTGAGCGTGTTAGTCCCCGTGGCAATCACCGAAACCGCGTCGGAGATCGCATCGGTCACGTAAACATAGTTCCCATCCGGGGTGATCGCCAGTGCATGCGGCTCGGTCCCGACCGGAACGTTGGCCACTAGCTCGTTAGTCGCCGTCGCGATTACCGCCACGGAATTAGACGCCCAATTTGAGACGTAGACGTATGCGCCGCTGGGGGTGATGGCCACGCTATTTGGCGACGATCCAACCTCGACCGTCCCCGTCACCGTGTTGGTTGCGGTGGCGATTACCGAAACGCTGCCGGAAGCCGAATTCGCCACGTAGGCGGTGGTCCCATCCGGGGTAATCGCTATGCCCTGCGGAGTGGAGCCAACCAGGACGCTGGCCACCACCTTATTGGTGGCTGTGGCGATGACCGAGACGCCACCGAAGAATTCGTTGACGACGTAAACCATGGTCCCGTCCGGAGTGATCGCCACGGCGTCCGGAAAAGATCCCACGGTGACCGTCGCCGTGACGAGGTTACTCGCGGTAGAAATCACCGAAACCGAGCCAGCCCCCCAATTCGCTACGTACGCGTAGTCTCCGTTGGGGGTAATGGCCACGGCCAGTGGGGTAGTGCCCACGGAGATCGTGGCCGTCACCGAGTTGCTGGCGGTCTTAATCACCGAGACGCTGTTCCCGCCTCCGTTAGTAACATACGCATAGGCGGAATTCGGCGTAATCGCCACGCCCAGCGGCTGCGTTCCCACCGGCACCGTCGCCACTAAGATATTGGTAGCCACGTCGATGACCGAGACAGTATTCGAATTACTGTTCGCAACATAGACAAATGGGGAACCCGCCGCGGACCCCGCGCAAACCATCGCCGCCAAGGCCAGCGGCAGAAAGTTACCCAATCGCCTCGGACTGCAATACGTCGTGGTACTCATGGCGCTCCTTTCTTCTGATCCAACTTAAGACGCCCGCAACTAGTATGCTGTACCGAACATATTATAGAGGTTTTGGCAACTCCTGAACGATTCAATCGTTACTGGTGCCGCTAGCGGCCGTACTGAACCCCTTTGACGCACACGGCAATTTGCCGTACACTGGGATCACGATGAAGACGCCCCCATCAGTTGCCCGGCTGGAAGCCCGCTTGCCGAGCGGGGTGCATGCGCTTCTGAAACGCGCCGCGGCGGTTCAAGGGCGTACGCTCACTGATTTTGTGGTAACCGCCGCCCGCGAAGCCGCTTGTAAAATTATCGAAGAGGATCAGATCATCCGCCTCTCGATCAACGACCAGCGGCGCATCGCCCGCGCGATTCTGAGTCCTCCCGCGCCGGCGCGCGCGCTGACCAAAGCCTTCCAGCGGCATCGCGACCTGTTCGGCCCGCAATGACCGTTCCGCCATTTCGTCTTGAGCCGCTGGCCCCTGGGCACGACCGGAAACCTTTTCACTGCGGCGAGGAGGCCCTGGACCACTATCTTCAGACCCAGGCGACGCAGGACATTCGCCGTCGCATAGCCAATTGTTTCGTGGCGGTCGAGGCCGCGACGGGCCAAGTCGCCGCCTACTATACCATCTCGGCGGCCAGCATTCCCCTCGTGGATCTTCCGCCGGAAGAGACCAGGCGTCTGCCTCGCTATCCGGCCGTGCCGGCCGTTCGCATAGGGCGCTTGGCCGTTGACGAACGCTTTAAAGGCCGTGGCCTCGGCGCTGCGCTGCTGGCGGACGCCGCCCGGCGGACCATGCAAGCCCCCGCAGCAGCCTTCGCCCTACTCGTCGATGCGAAAAACGATCACGCGGTTAACTTCTACCGGCACTTCGGTTTTCGTTCGCTGGCGAGCCGGCCCGGAACGCTGTTTCTTCCTGTAGCTACTGCCCAGAAGGCGTTCCTCCAAAAGACAGCGAATTGAAAAGCATCGCAAAAGCGAGGTAAAAGCCTCGTGGCGGCAAAACCCGCTGCCCCCGGATCTAGTTCCACGCGTTGCGCCCGGTACGGCTAACCAAGATACGTGACCTGGCGGGAGTGATTGCCAAACGACGCCTAAGCGCCCATTCTCCGAGTGGCCGATCCGGACGGAACTGGCAGTGAGAAACTCGTCCAGAAATCAGAAGGGCCGAGACGATGGGACTATTGCTGTGGTTTTTGCAATCGCGATAATCTCTGGATAAATGAGCCTCAAACACTTGCGTTGGACGAGCGCCCTGGTCCTGGTGGGCTTCTCCCTGCCTGGGTTTGCACAAGACTCGCAGCCAATCCCACCACCGGCCGACCGCGATCCCTTCGTCGGAATGTGGCAAGCAAACGGCGACAAGTCCCGACCAAAGCTCAGCAAGATAGAACGGTCATACACTCGCACCATCGGCAGGGTCGGTACGGAATTGACGTTCTCATCCTCGGGAGGAGCATCCAAGGCGAAGATCAGGGAGTACCGGATTCGATGCGACGGTGTCTTCTATCCACTTCCCACAGGTCCCGTCCTGTCGTGCAGGTGGCTCGACTCAAACCATGTAGAAGGCGAGACCCGTGGCCCCAATGGCAGGAAGTCTTATTGGGCGCGGGAAGTAACTCCAGATGACCACACGATGACGATTACGGAATTCAAGAACAAAGCTCGAACGAGGGTCGCGTCAATCATGGTTCTGGATCTAGTGAAGTGAAGGGGCCCAGTCCGGTGAACCGCAGATCCCTTGCAATGCCACCCCTTTACCCCAACTTCGGCGGCAAATCTGTCATCGGCCCCATCCACTGCAGCTCTCGCTCAATATCCTTATGCAGTTGATACTTCCGCCGCACCGCCGCCACCTTCTCCCCGCGCACCTCGATCTTATCCAGATCGAACTGCCCCAGCCCGAACTGCCCGCAGAAGTTCAGATACCCGATCCACTTCGCGTCGATCCCCATCGCTTCCACGCCCACCCGGTCGGCCGCGATGAAATCCGTCGAAGCAATCGCCACTCGCGAGGGCACCGGCGTCCCCGACGACGGCCCGTTGCCTTCCATGCCCTCGAATCCGTCGATCAGCGCGGCGCCCCAGAACGGCCGCAGCTTCTGCGCCGTCAGGAACATGTTGTAGTGCGTCTGCCGCAGCCCCACGTGGTACCGCCGCTTGTCGTTCCAGCGCGGTGTCTCCTTGGGCGCCGAGTGCAACGGCGCGCCCAGCACCATGTTTTTCACCGATAGCGTCGCCACCACCGTGTTGTGCGTCTTCAGCATCGCGGAGCAGATCACGAACGCGTCCGGATCGTTCAGCCGCGCCGCCAGCCGCACCGGCTGCGGATGTATATCGAAATCCACCAGCGGCATCGTCACGAAACGCGCCTCCCGGTTCAGGTCCATCAGGCTCACCTTCTGCGCGCGCCGTTCCGCCGCCACCCGGTCGTAATGGAAATTCTCGAAGCCCTCCATGGTTTCGCCCGCGGACGATTCCGCGATGATCACCGGCCCCTTGAACCGTGGCTCCAGGTAATCCAGAATGCCGTGGATCGCCTCCGCATTCGTGGCCGCCAGCGGATTCACCGTCGAAACGTTATTGGGCTTGATCACCACGTATTTCTTATGCCGCAGCACCGGCCGGATCTGGTCATCGATGGCCGCCAGCGCATCGTGCGCGTTCTTCCGCCGGTCGTCGCCTTTGACAAGGGAGACTGGCGTCGCTGAACCGCCGCCCCGCCCGCCCGCCACCGGACCCGCCTGTGGTTTGGCGAAAAGGCTCTGCGCCAGCACCGCGCCAGAGCCGCCCAGAAACAAGCGCCGCGAAAAATCAGTTGGCATAAAGGGTCGCTCCGATCTAAAATCGGATTTTAGCACCTGATACGGAGGTTATCTATGCCGGATTCTTCCCGCCGCAATTTCCTGCTGGCCGGATTGGCTGCGCCCGCCGCGGCTTCCGCTGCCCGCTCATCCGCCGACGACCAGACGCGCCCCGCCCCCGCGCGCCCGCCGGTTTCCTCGCCCATGCTGCGCTACCGCGTCCTGGGCGATACCGGCCTCAAGGTGACCAGCGTCGGATTCGGCTGCATGATCACCTCCGACGCCAGCGTCATCCAGCGCGCCGCCGACCTCGGCATCACCTACTTCGATACCGCCCGCGTCTACCAGAGCGGCAACAACGAGCGCATGGTCGGCGCGGCACTGAAGGGCAAACGCCACCAGATCACGCTATCCAGCAAGACGCCCTCCAAAACCAAAGACGCCGCCCTCGCCGATCTCGACACCAGCCTCAAGGAACTTGGCACCGATCACCTGGATATCTGGTACCTGCACGCCAAAACCAAGCCCGCGGACGTTACTGATGATCTGATCGACGCCCAGCAGACCGCCAAAAAAGCCGGCAAGATCCGCTTCGCGGGCGTCAGCACCCACAGCGGCCAGGCCGAACTGATCCCCGCCCTCACGGCCAATCCCCACATCGACGTCATTCTCACGGCCTACAACTTCAGCATGGGCCAGACGCTCGATCCGGTCATCGCCGCCGCCAGCGCCGCCGGTAAAGGCGTAGTGGCCATGAAGGTCATGGCCGGCGGCTTCCGCGTCGCCAAGCCCGGCAGCAAAATGTACGACACCTTCAAAAAGGATGGCGCGCTGCTCGCCGCCCTCCGCTGGGCGCTGCGAAATTCCAACATCGATACTACGGTTCCCAGCATGACCGACATGGATCAGCTCGAAGAGAATCTGAAAGCCATGACCGGCGGCTTCAACAAGCTGGACGAAGTGCTGCTCGCCCGCCAGATCCAGCACATCGCCCCGTTCTATTGCCGAATGTGCGGCGCTTGCGATGGAACCTGCGCCAAGGGCCTGCCGGTCGCCGACATCCTGCGCTGCCTCACTTACGCCGATGGATATGGGCAGTTTTCGCTTGGCCGGGAGCGATTTCTGGAATTGCCGGCGGAGGTAGCGCAGGTGCGTTGCGGTGAGTGTTCCAACTGCACGGTCGAATGCCCTCACGGCGTGCGCGTCACCGAGCGCCTCACCCGCGCCCAGGAATTGTTCGCGTGAGGATCGTCCTCATAGCCTTGGCTGCCGCCGCCGTTTGCACCGCCCAGGTTCCCACCTGCGATCTGGCCCCCGGCTGGACCCAGCAAGGCGCAGCCCGCGCCTACGACGCCTCCAACCTCTTCGAATACATGGACGGCAACTCCGAGGGCTACTTGCTTTATAGCTTCGTCGCCATGCACGGCGTCACCTGCGTGCATGGCGGCGATTCCATCCTTATCGATATCTCCGAATTCGACAGCCCCGATCTGGCCTACGGCATGTTCAGCGCCAATCGCGATCCGCGACTGCCCGCCGAATCGCTGGGAGCCGGCGGCCAGATCACGCCCCGCCGCGCCATCTTCGTCAAAGACCGGTTCTACGCCGAACTGGCCGCCAATCCCGACAAAGACCACACCCTCGCCCTGCGCGCCTTCTCCACCGCCATCGAAAAACTGTTGCCCGGTTCCAACGCCGTGCCCGCGGCCCTCGCCTGGTTTCCCGCCGAGGGGCAAGAATCAGTCCGCCTGATTCCCGAAAGCGTTCTCGGCCTGCGCATCCTCAAGCGCGGCTATGTGGCCGAATACGACTTCGGCAAAGCGTTCGTGGACGAAGAAGCTTCCCCGGAAGCCGCCGCCGCCGTAATGGACAAACTGCGCGCCCGCTTCGCGCAGGCCGCCGATCCCATCCAAGTGACCGACCCATATCTCGGCCGCCTCTGCTTCATGCGCAAGGGCCACTACCTCCTGGGCTACGCTAACGTAGTCGAAGGCCACGACCCCGCTGCACTATCCGTGGCCCTCGCCGCCCGCCTGCCGTAGGGGGAACTTGAGTCCCGCCACCGCCTAAGGCGCTAACGAGAACACTGTACCGCCGTTGAATGTGCCGCCAGATGCGGTCGTGCCATAGATGATCCCGCCCTCACCGAGCGTGACGCTCGTGGCGGGATTCACGCCGGTGCTGGCATCCGCGAAGCTGAATAGCACACTCTCGGTCCATGGGTCGCCTGCTATTGCCGGCGGCGTCAGCGAAAACACCGTCCCAACCCCGTTGCTACCACCGTTGAGGGTCGTCCCGTAGAGCGCGCCGCCGCTTCCGATCGTCACGCTTGCTTGCGGCAAGCTCCCGTCGGCGCCTCCTGTAAATGTGTAAATGTCTTGCTCGGTCCAGGCGCCGCCGGGAGTGGCGGGCGGTGTCAGAGAAAACACCGTACCACTCTCGAAAGCTCCGCCAGCCGAAGTCATACCATAGACAACGCCGCTGCTTCCCACCACTACCTCCGGGCACACAGAGCTAGCATAAGAAAAGTCATAAATCACCTGCTCGGTCCAGGCGCCGCCGGGAGAGGCCGGCGGCGTGAGTGAGAACACAGTACCGCCGTCGTCAGTTCCGCTTCCGTAGGTGGTACCGTAGAGCACGCCGCCTGGGCCAATCGCGAGGTTGCCATACGGCCCAGCCCCGTCGCTGCCGCTGCCAAAGTTGTGCAGGACGGTTTGGTTCCAGACGCCGCCAGGGGCCGGCGTCAAGGAAAACGCTATGCCGAGGTTGGCTGCACCTCCATTCTGAAGCGTGCCATACAGCACGCCACCACTGCCCAGCGTGATCCCACCGGTGTTGTTGTAATTGTTCCCGGCGGAACCAGAGAAGGTATCGAGCTTCCGGTGAGTCACTGATCCGCCGGACAGCGGCGTCGTCAGTGAGAACACTGTGCCGCCGTTTCCGTGGTTGCCGTCGGCGTTGGTCATGCCGTAGAGGGTGGCGCGCCCGCCTTCGGGATCCGCCGTTATCACCAGGGCCATGTTTCCCGCGGGCAGGCCGCCGGCGGTGTACCCTGGAAAAGTGTAAAGCACGGTCTCGGTCCATGCCCCTCCAGGTGTGGAAGGCGTCAGCGAGTATACGAAGCCGCAGCCGAAGTTCAGATCGCCGATGAATTCCAGGACGCACGTGCCGGATCCACCCAGCAGTGTGGACCCGTAGAGCACTCCTCCTGGGCCAATCACCACGGGCGATTCGGCCCCGAAGGGGATGTTGTTAAAGCTGAAGAGCGTGGTCAGCGTCGCCGATGACGCCGGAGCTCCTGTAAATGCAATGGAGACCATGAAGGCCGTCAACAGCCTTCCGCCAGTTGTGAGCCTGTGACTGCGTTTGAGTGGAGCTGAGAACGTTCGTTCGTTAAGCATTGTTTTTCCCTCCTTAGCGGGAACGGAATTTACTGCCGGTTACGGATTGGCGACAAAAGCATAGGCACTCCCGCTTACTGTCGCTGGGCTCCGTGCCGCTGCCGTTGACCGGGATGGGCTGCGGACTCCCGGCGCCGTTTCCGTCAGCTCGATCTTGCCGCTGCGCTTTCCCGCAACGGCCGGAGTGAACATCCGCAATATTCAGCATGGATGGGGAGAACGGCCGGGCCGAAAGGCGCTCCTCAATACTTCCCTAAATGGACCACGTTGCCTTCGGCATTCGTCAGGTCCCCAGGCTGCGCGCCCGCCGGGCAACTGCCTATATACTTTTGATCCACGATCCTGATGCTCTCACTCACGCCGCCAAGAGGCGGACTATAAGTGGTGTGGTCCTCGCCGTGTACCGAAGTATCGCCCACATGGGCGGCGGTTGCCTTGGTCTCGATCACGGTGCCAGCAATCACACAATGCATCTCGGTGGCGTACTTGCCGCCCTCAAAACGTTCGTCGTACTTGCAGCCCTTCACGGCGTTTTTCGCCAGGGTGATCGCCGATTTGTCGTAGGCGTGATTTCGGCACAGCGTCGTTGTCGTATCGTCCTTTTTGTTTCCGGGATTATCGACCAACTGGGTGCGAATCGACCAGAGACCCTCCTTCAGTTCCGGCGGATCGGCTGCCTGGGCGATCGGCAGTACCAGTGCCGCCGCCGAAACAAGCATCATCTTCTTCATCGTTTGTCCCTCCATGCGGCCCTCGTACTATGTGCCGCTGCCCGTCAGCGTGATCGCTTGCGGACTCCCCGGCACGGTATCCGTCAGCTCGATCTTGCCGCTGCGCTTCCCCGAAGCCGCCGCAGTAAACGTGACCGTAATCGAGCACGTCGCGCCCGGCGCCAGCGTGGCCGGAGAAATAGGACAAGTGTTAGTCTCGGCGAAATCGCCCGGATCGGCGCCCGCCACCTTGATGCTGCTGATGCCGATGGGCGTCCCGCTAGGATTGCCGATCGTGATGGTTTTAGGCGCGCTCTTCTTGCCCACCGCTTCCTTGGCAAACGCCAAGGTATTCGGAAAGACTGAAATCACCGGAAGATTGAGCAACACGGAGACTGAGTTGGAGAAGTAGTTAGCCACTGCGACATCGGCGCCGCCATCTCCACTAAGATCCGCCGTGGCCAGTCCCTGGGGAATAAGCGCGGCCAGATACTCCACGTCCGGCTGGAATGTGCCGTCGCCATTGCCCAAAAGTATGGAGACTGTTCCGGGAGGGCAACTGGTGGCATAAAAGCAAATCTCGTTACTCACTGCCAGATCCGGTATTCCATCGCCATTGAAGTCCGCGACTACGATGGCAAAGGGGGAGATGCCAACGGCATAGTCCACGTGAGGCTGAAACGTTCCATCTCCGTTGCCGAGCAGTATCGATACCGTGTTTGCCTCAAAATTGGCGACCGCCAAGTCTTGCTTCCCATCCTGATTGAAGTCGCCGGTGGCCACCGCGTAGGGTCCAGCGCCCGACGCGTAGCTGACCGCGGGCTGGAAAGTGCCATCGCCGTTGCCCAGCAGAATGCTCACCTCGGCATCCGATGCGTATCCATAGCCAAAGTCGGCGAATGCCAAGTCCGGTTTGCCGTCGCCGTTGAAGTCGGCGATGGCGGCCCAATTAGGGGCGAGGCCCACGGCGTAGTCCACATGGGGCTGGAAGGCACCGGTGCCCGTCCCGAGCAGGATGGACGCCGAGCTGGCGTTGGCCGTGACTAAGTCCAGATTGCCGTCGCCGGTAAAGTCGCCAACGGCAATACTAACGTCGAAGTTCGCCGTGGGATATTCCTGCTGAGGCTGGAACGTGCCGTTTCCGTTGCCCAGCAAGATGGAAACCGCGTTCGATCCCGCGGACGCTACCGCCAGATCCGGCTTGCCGTCCCGGTTGAAGTCCGCGATGGCCACCTGCTCGGGGGAATAGCTCGTGGCATAGTCGACGTGCGCGGCGAACTCTCCCCCACCCTGGTTCAAGAGAATCGATGCCGAATCGCTTGCGGAGTTGACCACCGCCAGATCCGGCTTCCCGTCGCCATTGAGGTCCGCGATGGCCACGTCGTACGGCGCTGCGCCTGTAGCCTTGTCGGCGTGGGTTTGAAATGTGCCGTTGCCTTCGCCGATCAGTATCGTAACCGTGCTGGCGTTGGAATTGGCGATGGCCAAATCGAGTTTGCCATCCCCGTTCAAATCCGCGGCGGCCAACTTATAAGGCGAAAAGCCCGTCCCGTAGACCACCTGCTTCTGAAATGTCCCGTTGCCCTTGCCGAGCAGCACCGAGACCGTATTATCAACGGTATTCACTACCGCCAGATCCAGCTTGCCCGAGCCATTGAAATCGCCGGCAACCAAGCCGGTTGGAAAATCGCCCACGGCGTAATCCACTGGCGCCTGAAAGGTGCCGTCCCCGTTTCCGAGAAGAATCGCAACCGTGTTGTTGGACCAGTTGCAGACGGCCAGATCCAGCTTGTGGTCGCCGTTGAAGTCCGCGGCCGCCAGCGCGGCGCCGGCCCCTCCCGTTTCGTACTCCAACTGGGGCTGAAACGTGCCGTTGCTGTTGCCCAGCAATATCGAGATGGTGCCGCTAAACGCATTGCCCACCGCCAGGTCGGCAATCCCGTCGCCGTTGAAGTCACCGGTAACCAGATATTCGGGGTTGTCGCCGGTTGCGTAAGTCACTTGCGGCTGAAAAGTGCCATCCCCGTTGCCCAGTAATATGGAGACTGTGTTATCTCCGTAGTTGGCCACCGCCAGATCCAGGTGTCCGTCATTGTTGAAATCGGCGGCTGCCAGGTCCCAGGCCGCCGAGCCTACCGCATAGTTCACAGCAGGCTTGAAAGTGCCATCCCCATTTCCCAGGAAGATGGACACGGCGCCGCTGGTGCTTACCGCGGCGAGGTCCAGGTTGTGATCGCCGTTGAAGTCCGCCGTGATGATGTTCCACGCATAGGATTGTCCCGTGGGGTAATTCACCGCCGGTTGAAACGTGCCATCGGGGTTGCCGAGCACCACCGAAACCGAGTTCGACGCCCAGTTGATAGCGGCGATACTCATCGGGCCGCCGGTTTGGAAAGCGCCGATGGCTACCCCTTCCGGCTCATCCCCCACGGCCAGATCGGCTCGGCCCAACACGTATCTTTCCGCCGCGACCGTTCGCGTCTGTCCGAATGCCGGTCCCAACGCTATCGCCCATAACACAGCGGCAATCCGCCCCGCTGATTTCAAATTCAGTTCGTAAGTGTTCATGGAATCCTCCTGTTTGCTTTATGTGCCGCTGCCCGTCAGCGTGATCGTCTGCGGGCTCCCCGGCACGGTATCCGTCAGTTCGATCTTGGCGCTGCGCTTCCCCGATGCCGCCGGCGTAAACGTGACCGTGATCGAGCACGTCGCGCCGGGAGCCAGCGTAGCCGGCGAGACCGGACAGGTGTTGCTCTCGGCAAAATCGCCCGGATCGGTCCCCGCAATCTTCACGCTGGTCAATTCGATGGGCGTACCGCTCGGATTGCCGATCCCGATGCTTTGCGGCGCGCTCTTCTTGCCCACCGCTTCTTTTGGAAACGCAACGGCATTCGGAGAGACCGAAATCACCGGCAGATTCAGCAGCACCGACACCGTATTGGAAAAGAAGTTGGGCACCGCCAGGTCCGCGCCGCCCTGGCCGCTCAGATCCCCGCTGGCCGGTAGTGCGGGATAAAGTCCCACCAGGTAGTCCACATTCTGCTGGAAGCTGCCGTCGCCATTACCCAGCAGAATCGAAACCGTACCCGCCGGGCAGTCGCCCGCCGGATTCAGGCAGTTGCTGTTGCTCACTGCCAGATCCGGAATGCCATCGCCGTTGAAGTCGCCGATCGCCAGGCCATATGGGTAAGCGCCGGTCGGGTAATTGACGGCCGGCTGGAAGGTGCCGTCGCCGTTGCCCAGCAGGATCGAAACCGTATTGCCGTCGATATTGGCGACCGCCAGATCCGGCTTGCCGTCCTGATTGAAGTCTCCGGAAACCATCGAATAGGTCCACGTGGCCGTGTCATAGCCAACCGCTGGCTGGAAGGTTCCGTCGCCATTGCCCAGGCAAATTGCAACGAGACCGACGCTGAGGCTGGCAGTCGCCAGGTCGAGCTTGCCGTCAAGGTTGAAGTCGGCGGCCACCACCGCTCCGGCATACTCTCCGCCAAAATAATTCACGGGAGACGCGAAGGTGCCGTTCCCGTTGCCCAACAGAACGGAGAGGTCGTTTGTCTCCCCGTTCCCGGTCGCCAGATCCAGTTTCCCGTCATTACGAAAATCGCCCGCGGCAATCCCATTAGGGCCAAAGGCGGTGGTAGCTGTAAGAGCAGGTTGGAAAGTGCCGTTGCTGTTCCCCAGTAATATGGAAACAGTGCCTGCTCCGCTGTCGGCAAGGGCCAAATCTGGAAGATGGTCCCCATTGTAGTCGGCGACGGCAATGGCGAAGGGTCCGAACCCGGCGGCGTAAGCCACCGCCGATGCGAACTTGCCGCTTCCCTGGCCCAACAGAATCGAGGCGGCGTTGCCAACCAGGTCGGCAACTGCCAGATCCGGCACGTGGTCGCCATTGAAATCCGCAATCGCCACCGCGGATGGCATGGCACCGGCGGCCTGGTCCACATGCGTCTGAAACCCATTTTTGCCCTCGCCCGCCATAACCGATACAGTGTTCCCACTAGCATTGGTCACCACCATGTCGAGCTTTCCGTCTCCGTTCATGTCGGCGGGCACCACCAACCAGGGGTTCAGGCCCGTCCCGTAGATCTTGCGGGCTCCGAACGTCCCGTTGCCCTTGCCCGGCAGCACGGATATGGCGTTGTCGGTCTCGGCGATCACGGCCAGATCCAAGACGCCATTGCCCGTGAAGTCGCCGGCCGCCAGGGCGCCGGACCCATCGCCGGCCGCGTAATCGACGTGCGGCTGAAATGTGCCATCGCCATTGCCGAGCAGTACCGACACAGTGTTGGCGTCATAGTTGGACGTGGCCATATCCAGTTTGCCATCGCCGTTGAAGTCGCCCGTCACCACGACGGTGGGAAAGTCGCCGGTGGCATACGGCACGGGTGGCCGTAACGTGCCGTCGCCATTTCCGAGCAGAATCCAGACGTCGTTCGGCCCGGTGATCGCCAGATCCTGATGGTTGTCGCCGTTAAAGTCCCCTGCGGCGATCCATTCGGGCCGGGGGCCGACGGCATAAGTGGCGGGCGCCTGAAAAGTGCCATCGCCATTGCCCAGCAGGATGGAAACCGTGCCCGCGATATAGCTGCTTACGGCCAAGTCCACCTTGCCGTCGCCGTTGAAGTCGGCCGCGGCCAGGGCGGGAAGCACGCCGTCTCCCGCCGCAGAGACCACTTGAGGCTGGAACGTGCCGTCGCCATTGCCCAGCAGAATCGATACAGTGCCGCCCCAATTCACCACCGCCAGATCCAGATTGTGGTCGCCGTTGAAATCGCCGGTGACGATGTTCTGCGGCTCCGAACCTGTCTCATAATCCACGCCGGTTTGATAGGTTCCGTTGGGACTAGCGAGCAGGATCGTGACCGTGTTCGAGTTAGAGTTGGCCACCGCGATGCCCGGCAGGCCGCCGTTCTGAAAGACGCCCACAGCCAGTCCTTCGGGCGCATCGCCTGTAGCCAGATCGATCCGGCCAAATACATATCGCTGCGCCGCAACGGGCGTCGCCGGCCGGACCGCGCGCGGCGCCGCTGCCCGGGCAACCCGCGTTGGGTGCGCATGCGTCTGGCCGAACACCGGTCCCGACGCGACCGCCAATATAAGAGCGGCAATCCGCCCGGCTGATTTCAAATTCAGTTCGTATGTATTCATGGAATCCTCCTGTTTGCCCTATGTGCCGCTGCCCGTAAGCGTGATGGACTGCGGACTCCCCGGCACGGTGTCCGTCAACTCGATCTTGGCGCTGCGTTCTCCCTTGGCTGCCGGGGTAAATGTGACCGTAATCGAACACGTCGCGCCGGGCGCCAGCGTGGCCGGCGAAACCGGACAGGTGTTGGTCTCGGCAAAGTCGCCCGGATCGGTGCCCGCGATCTTCACGCTGGTGAATCCCATCGCCGTGCCGCTGGGGTTGCCGATCGTCATGGTTTGCGGCGCGCTCTTCTTGCCCACCGCCTCCTTTGCAAACGCCAGCGGGTTCGGGAAGACCGAAATCACCGGCAGATTCAGTAGCACGGAGACCGTGTTTGCAACGCCGTTCGCCGTCGCCAGGCCCGCGCTCCCGCTGCCGCTCAGCGTCCCCGCCGCAATACCCTCCGGCCACGTCCCAACCAGGTAGCTCATTTGCGGTTGGAAGGTGCCGTCCCCATTTCCCAAGAGAATGGACACGGTACCCGGAGGGCATTCTTTGCTAAAGTCCTGGCAATTCTCAGCAGTCACTGCCAGATCCAAATTACCGTCGGCATTGAAATCCGCCGTGGCGATGGCCTCCGGAGTCGAGCCGGCCGCGTAAACCACCGGGGCCTGGAAAGTGCCATCGCCGTTACCCAGCAGAACCGACACCGTATTGTTGTCGGTATTCGCGATCGCCAGGTCTGGGTGGCCATCGTGATTGAAATCTCCCGCCACCACCCCTTCGGGCTCTGCCACGCTGTAGAGCACCGGGGACTGAAACGTGCCGTCGCCCTTGCCCAGGAAAATGCTCACGCTCCCCGCGGTGTCGGCTTCGGTGACGGCCAGATCGAGTATGCCGTCGCCATTGAAATCGGCGGTCGCCACCGCCCACGGCGCCGGTTCCGCGGTATAGTCCACATGCGGCAGGAATGTGCCGTTACCGTTTCCCAGAAGCACGGAGATGGTGCCGGCATCCTCGTTGGCGGTGACCAAGTCCAGGTGACCGCTCCCGTTGAAATCGCCCGCGGCGATGCCAATGTCATAGTCGCCTGTAGCGTATTCCTTTTGCGGCTGGAAGGTCCCATCGCCGTTGCCCAGCAGGACTGAAACGGCGTTTGACCCGGTTGCGGCCACCGCCAAATCGGGCTTGCCATCGCCATTAAAGTCGCCGCTGACCACTGCATCCGGGGCGTATCCCGTGGCGTAGTCGACGTGCGCGCCGAACTTTCCACTGCCTTCGCCCAGCAGAATCGAGACCGTGTTAGCCCCCCAGTTGGTCACCGCGAGATCCAGGTTCTGGTCGCCATTGAAATCCGCGATGGCCACAGAGTACGGCGATACGCCGGTCGCGTAATCGGTGTGGGTCTGGAAAGCGCCGTCGCCCTCGCCCGCCAGGATGGAGACCGTGTTGGAACCGCTGTTGGCGATGGTCAAATCGAGTTTGCCATCCCCGTTCAGGTCGCCGATAGCCAGCGCGACAGGGGCAGCCCCCACCCCGTAGACTACCTGCCGCTTGAAAGTTCCGTTGCCATTGCCCAGCAGCATGGAGACGGTGTTGTCCCCCCAGTTGGCCGCCGCCAGGTCCAACTTGCCATCGCCCCTGAAATCGCCAACGGCGATCGCTGTGGGCAGATTGCCTGTGTCATACTGCACCTTAGGCTGGAAGGTGCCATCGCCGTTCCCCAGAAACACCGAAATCGTGTTGCTCAGGAAGTTGACCGTACCCAGATCGAGGTGGCCATCGCCGTTGAAATCGGCGGTCACGACCCCGTACGGGTACTCGCCCGCCGCGTATTCCACTTGCGGTTGAAATGTGCCGTCGCCGTTGCCCAACAGAATGGATATGGTGTTGCTCCCGTCGTTGGCAGTCGCCAGGTCCATCTTGCCGTCGCCGTTGAAGTCCCCGGCGACGAGAGCATACGGCTCGTCGCCTGTCGTATAAGTCACGGGTGGCTCAAAAGTGCCGTCGCCATTTCCCAGCAGGATGGCCACGGTGTACCCGTAAAAATTCACCAGCGCCAGGTCCGGCTTGCCATCGCCATTGAAATCCGCCGCAATCACCGCCTGGCAGGTTCCCCCGGCTGAGTAGTTCACGGCCGTGCGAAAAGTGCCATCGCCATTTCCCAACAGGATCGACACGGTGCCGCTGTAAAAATTGCCCACCGCAAGGTCCAGGTTATGGTCGCCGTTGAAGTCCGCGACAGCGATGCCATCGGGTCCCGAGCCTACCGCGTAGTTAACGGGGGCTTGATAGGTTCCGTCGGGATTGGCGAGCAGGATCGAGACCGAATCACCGTTGGCGACGGCCAGGCTCATCGGGCCGCCGGTCTGGAATGCTCCCATAGCCACTGCCGCGGGAGAGCCGGGCACCGCCAGATCGGTCCGACCGAATACGTATCTTTCCGGCGCGCCGGAGACCGACCGGCTGGCCACGCGTGGCGCGGCCGCATTGGCCGGTACGTGGCCCTCCAGGCGGGCAATCCGCGGTGGGGGCGTTTGCGCCTGGCCGAATGCCGGCCCCGACGCAACTGTCAATAACAGGGCGGCGATCCGCCCGGACGATGTGCATCTCTGGTTGAAGGCGTTCATAAAATCCTCGATGAATCGGATATGTATCCCTGGTCTAAAATGAATCGGAGTCCCCTCCGTCCGCGAGCGAATTTTCAAAGTCGCGATGCTGGGCGAGCGATCCGTCCTGGTTTTTAACGTCGATGATCCAGTGGCCGTGTACTTTGATGCCTTCGCCGCCCGGCTTGGCTGGGGCAGTAGCTGCTTTCTGCCCCGTGGCGGTCTTTCCCGCGCTCTGCCGAGCGAGACCTGCCTGCCGGCGCTCTCACCGGCCGCATTACCACGCCCGACTTACCGATACTAAGCTGGCCCCATCGGACCCGCCATAGCATAGTCATGCGGTCTTGTAGGAGAGAAAAATCAGGAGATGATGCGGCTCTTCAGAGCCTTGCGCACGGCTTCCGTCTTCGAATGCACGTGCAGCTTGTCGTAGATGCTGCGGATGTGATCGCGGATCGTGTTGATGCTTACCTGCAGCCGGTCCGCCACGGCCTGGTAACTGTGGCCCTCCGCCAGCAATCCCAGCAATCGCACCTCGTGCGGCGTCAGGTCGTGTCCGGTCTTGTCGATCGGACCGGTCTTGCGAAACAACCGCACAACTTTGCGCGCAACCTCCGGGGCCATCGGCGCGCCGCCTTGATGCACATCGCGAATGGCCCCCAGCAGATCGGCCGGCGGCATCCTCTTCAGCAGATAGCCCGTAGCGCCGTTGCACAGCGATTCCATGATGTGCTCGTCCTCGTCGTGTACGGTAAGCATCAGGATCTGCATGGCCGGGTACTTTTCGCTGAGCAGCCGCGCGCCCTCGGAACCGGGAATGCCGGCCAGGTTGATGTCCAGCAGCAACACGTCCGGCGGCTGCCCGCCTAGCGACCGTAGCGCCTCTTCCACCGACCCGAACGCGCCCGTGCAGCGATAGCCGGGCGTGCCGTCGATCAGCAGTCTCAAACCCTTGCGGATGGCGTGCTCGTCGTCGATGAGCGCTACCTGAATCGATCCTGCTGTGGCCACGTGTAGTCTCACGCTAACACTGCGTCTCCCGCCGAACAACCGCATGGACATGCGGTAATCGCCGGTGGCGCAGGCCCTCGGCCTGCGAGCGAAGCCCGCCTTTTAGAGCTTGCCGCTCTATTTCAGCGGCACGGTCAGTTCCAGCCGCACCCCGTGTCCCGACGCGGCCGCCACGATCAAGCGCCCGCCCATCTGCTCCGCCCGCAGTTTCATATTGCGCAAGCCGTTTCCGTGATCTCCCGCCTCGCTGAACCCGCGTCCATCGTCCACGATTTCGGCGCGCAGTCGGCCATCCTCCACCGCGATCGTCAGTTTGGCCGAGGCGCACTGCGCATGCCGGGCGATGTTGTTCAGCGCTTCCTTGAAGATCAGAAACAGGTGGTGGCGCTGCTCCGGCGTGAGCTTCACCTTTTGCGGCTCCGGGGGCTCCTCTAACGACCACGCAATCCCTTGCGCCTCCAGCACCGCGGCGGACTGCCTCACCCGCGTAATCACGTTCCGCAGATCGTCCCGCCGCGGGTCGGTGGACCACACCACGTCGCTCAGCGACCGCGCCAGGCCGCGCGCCATCGCCGCCACTTCGCTCGCCATCTCAAACGCTTCCGGCCGCGCGCCGTCCACCTGCTGCTTCACCGCTTCGCTCAGCAGCGCCATCCCCGACAAGCTGCTCCCGATGTCGTCGTGCAGGTCCGTGGCGATGCGCGTGCGCACCCGCTCCACCTCCAGCAGGCGATTCAAATTGTAGCGGTACGCGCCGTACAGCAGCGCGCCGCACCCCAGCAGGGCCGCCAGCCGGAACCACCAGCGTCCCCACACCGGCGGCAGAATCGTAAAATCGATTTCGGCGGGCGTCTGGCTTTCCTGCCCCTCCGAATTCACGGCTTTCACCAGAAAGTGGTAATTCCCCGGTTCCAGGCCGGGATAGTTCACCTCATGATCCGTGCCCGGCTTCTGCCAGCCCGGCTCGCCGCCCTCCAGCGTGTATGTGTACCGCAAATTCGCTTCGGGTTGGTCGCTGAAACCCACAAACGCCGCCTGAAATTGATTCTGGGAAGGTTGCAAATCTCCGCGCCGGATGCGCGTCTCGCCCACTGGCGAGACCGGGTAGCGCTCCCGCCCGATGCGCAGATCCGTGATCCGAATGGTCGGCCTCATCGGTGGCCGGTCGGCGGTTGGGGACAGCCGCGAGAGACCCTGCGTGGTCGCGAACCAGAGATTGCCCGCGTCGTCCCTGGCTGCCGTCGTGATGTTTCCGCGCGCCAACCCATCCGCCACCGAGAACTGTTTGATGTAACCCGTTCGCGGATCCAATCGGTCCACGCCTTTCACCGTCGCCGCGTAAATGCGCCCCGTCGCGTCCCCTGTGATGCACACCACCGAGTCGCTCGAAAGCCCATCCGTGGTTCTGTACAACCGCACGCCGAAATGCGGACTGCCGGGACGATCGATCACTCCCAGTCCTTTGTCGGTAGCCAGCCACATTCGCCCTGCGCCATCCACGTACAAATCGCTGATGCCCGGCGGCACGCCATCCTTCGCCGTGAACCGCCTGAATTGCGCGCCGTCGTAACGGAACAGATCGTCGGCCTGGGCCATCCAGATGTTGCCGTCCCGGTCCTCGCCGAATGCATCGACCGCATCTTTTCCACTGGGGCCGCCCTTAACGAAGGAGACCGTCTTCGTAGCGGGGTCCCAGCGCAGGATCTCCAAACCGCCCACCCGCCCAACCTTCGCCGAAGCCCAAATGCCGCCCTTGGAGTCCTCGAAGACCTGGAACACCGCGCTGCCCCGCGCATAACAAGCCTCTGGCTGTCCGTCGGGCAGTGTCCCTCTCGGGGTCGCCGCGTAAGTAACTAGCCCCATCTGCGTCGCCGCCCACCAGGCGCCGCTGCGTGCCTGCAGCAGGATATTGTGCCCCCAGGATGCTTGCTTGTTGAAACCCTTTACGTTCCCGGCGTGGAACCTGGCGCCATCGAACAGATTGACGGCATCGTTTACGCTTTCCGAAGCCGTCACCGCCAGAATCGTTCCTTCGCGGCCCTTAAAAACCGACCACACGCGATCCGTCGCCAGCCCGTCCTGTTCCCGGAATGTGGTGAATCCGCCGTGCAGGATTTTCATCGCGCCGGCGGCTTCCGTTCCCGCCCACATATCCCCCGCGCGGTCCTTGGCCAGTGAGTTCACCTGCCGGTCGATCAGTCCCTGCGCGCGCGTGAGCATCCGCAGCACCGGCGTGGGGCTGCCCGGAAGCCACTCGACGATCCCGGCGCTGGCGCCGGCCCACAGGTACCCGTCCGGCCCCTCTGCCAGCGAAGTCACGTCCAGCCCTTTGACTCCCCCCGCTTCCCTGAAGATCCGCTGAACGCCAAACTTGCCCTCCTTCTCCGCATCCCGCATCGCCACCAAACCGTCTTGGGTCGCGGCCCAAACCCGGCCGTAACGGTCCTGTAATAGCGCCCGCACATTCTCGGTCGTTCCCGGCATCTCGATGTGCTTTGCCGCGCCATCGCGTGCGACCACATAGATTCCCAGCCGCGTGCCCACCCACAGCCTGTGGCCGGCGTCCTCCATCAGACTCGTAACCATCACGTGCTTGTACCCGGGTGGCGGCGGCAGCGGCTGGCGGCGGAATCGATGCCCGCTCACCAGTTCGAACAAACCTCCGCGCGTCCCGCACCAGATTCTGCCGCCGGATTCCTGCAACAGGGCGTGTACCGCGTTCTCATCCGCGTTGCCGCCGGGCGTGTACGTAGTGAATTTCCCGCCGTCCTCGGCGCGGAACTGAATGAGTCCGTCTGGCGTGCCGCCCAGGTATTCGCCGCTGCGCGTCTCCAGCAGCACCCTCACGAATCGCTGCGGCAGCCCCTCCGCCTCGCCGAAGTTGACGAAGCGGTATCCGTCGAACCGCGACAGCCCTTCCGGCGTGCAGAACCAAACGAAGCCGCGGGAATCGGCTACGATTCTGCCCACGCTGTTCGACGCCAGGCCCTCACCCGTCGAATAGGACCGGATCGGCAGCAATTCTGCCCTCAGGGACAAAGGTAGGGCAATAGCCAGGGCGGCCCACCGAATCAACGGATCTCCTCCGTGATTAGTGTATCTCCTGTCGCCCGCCGCCTCCGCTAAATCTGCTTCTGCGACTTAACCGGGCGTACTGTCTCGCCGCAGTCGGCCGCGACGATGGAGCTGCCGAGGTATATCGTGAGGTTTTGGAGCTCAATCCGTCAGCTGGTTCGCAATTGGGTCCGGCAGTTGACCATGCGTCGCGTGGGAGTTGGTGGGAGAAATGCCCACCTCGGCCGCATTGAATGCGAGATACGGCTGGCTGGGAGTTGCGGTATCGGTGGCTGCCGCGATGCCGGGGAAACAGGCCGCGGCCAGCCAGGCCCACGCGAGAAGGCGCGAAGAGGCGGACAGTTCGTAGTGAAATCGAAATCTCATGGCAACTCCTCTTGCCGGCGAATCCCGCCGGCGAGCGATGAGGGTATATGCCACACGCCTGAGCCACGCTGTCCCAGGTTCAGGAGAAGCTGATCGTTACTGTGACCTGGGGAGGCAGGGCTCGCGGGTGAAGGGCCGGTGGGAGGACCGCTCGCGGAGTAGCAGTTGTTTTTGAAAGCCCGGGACCTGTTTGCCTTAGCCGGTTATTCTTTCGACTGGAAAGCGACTCTAACCCCTTGCTTGCTCAAGCCTAATCCCGCCGCGCCGCATCGCTCTGCGCCGCCACCGTCACCGTCATCGTCGCGCTGACCAGCGTCTGCGGATTCCAAACCGTCACCGTCAGTTGGTCCCCCGCCGCCATGGGACACATGCCGTTCTGATTCACATTCGCAATCAGCGATATGGAAGTGTCCGACCATTCCCCCATCTGCACCGTGCAAGCGTCGCCCGCGTGGCCCGCGCTCCAATTCTGCGTCACATCCGTGATCTGGATGTAAAACGAATCCCCCGTATACGGCAGCCCCAGCGGAAAACTGCCGAATCCGCCGGTCACCGCCAATATGCTGATGGGCGGCTGCGCCTGCACCACCACCTGATTGCAACCCGGTTTGGAGCACTGTGTCGTCACCGCCGCGATCTGCGGTGTGGTCGGAGTCAAAACGCCGCACGAGGGCGATACTTCCCCCGGACCCACCGGGAATGCCGCGCAGGAACTGTTGCCCGTCAACTCACTCGCGATGGTCGGCAGGCTCGCGGCTACCGGGTAATCGATCACCGGCGCATACAAACCCATCAGCCCCTTGCCCGCCGTGGTGGCTTGCCCGCTCTTATACGGCACCAGTTCGCCCGCGCAATCGAATGACGCCGCCGGCAGGATGTTCCGGATCATGATCTGGTTCAACGCCGCATCACTGCCGTACGGCGAAGTGGTGAGGTCCACCCAGGTGTATCCGTTGGCCGGCGTCACCCAGGAAGGCTGCGCCGTGCCGGTGCCCGCGATCAGCGTGACAAAACCGTTCGGATCTTGCACCATCGGCGTGCACGCCTGAATCGGGTTTGTCGGGCAACTGTCCGGCACGCTCGCCAGCGTGCTGCCTCCCGGAATGTCGAACGACACGCTCTCGTACCGCATCTGCTCGTTCCCCGTGCGCGAACATCCGTCCGTGCACGGCGTCGGCGGCGTGGTGGGCGCCCGGAATCGCATGCGCAGCACCTCCCCGGCACTCGCCAGCGTCGCGGGCAGCCCGGACGGCACATAAGCATAGAGATAACTGCCCTCCGGCACCGGCCCCGGAATATACTCGTCCCCGCGCACGATCTGCATCTGGCTCGTCGGAATGATGCCCCAGCATTGCGTCGCTTGCCAGCTCGCGTAGAAATTGTGCTCCTGCACCTGCTGCTGGTCCAGCCAGCCATTCCCCGTATCCGTGACGATCGTCAGAATGTTCATCGATGCCACCATCGATGCCGGATACGCGCACCCCGAAGCCACATCGCGCACAATGATGTGCGGCTCGGTCGAGTTGGTGGAAGGTGTCAGATCCAGGTAGTTGCGCACGATCAGCGCGCCCGCCGTGTTCGGATTCGTGTGCTCCGCTGTGTCCACCAGGTGCAGCGGCATGGTGGGATTGTCATGAAAAAATGTCGCGTCCAGATTCCAGTTCATGAATGCATGCCGCAAAGTGCCGTCCATCGCATTCACATCGAAGTTGTACCCGGTCACCACGCACCCCGGCTCCAGAGTCCCGGGAGTCCCTCCCAGATTGATGGGCACGGCGTACTCCTGCCCTTTCACGAATGCCACGCCCGGCTGGTACGGATTCACGCCCGAGGCCGTCAGCGGCGTAATATTGGTATCCGTCAGGCTCTGGCTGATGGCCGAATGGTCATCGTTGATATCGATCGAGAAGTACCGCGCGTTCGGAAAATCTCCCACAATCACCAGTTGGTACGGCGGAATAGTCGGGTCGATCCGGAAAAAAATCTTGTTGTACTCCGTATCCAGGTCGCCCCACTGATTCCCGGCTCCGTGGCCCGTAACAAAGTCGTTGTAATAACAACTGTTGTCAAAATTGCTGAAGAAATTGCCCTGTGTGAATGAGCTTGGATTGAAAGTGGTCGGACATGTGGCGGCATTTGCGCCTGCCGCCAGCCAGACAAAGCTGGTGAGCAGCAGGCACGCGTTGAGGCGAAATTTCATGGCGGCGCGGCCTTCCCTGTTGTGGCCAGTATACAACAACCGAGGGTCGACCTCAGCCCGCACGGGCTTCTTAGCCCCGCCCGCCTACTTCTCCGCCTCCACCGCCCACCCCGCCGGCGCCTGGAATAACGCCGCATCCGGCTCCCCGCGCCGTATATTCGTCAGCCGTTCCGTGCTGTCGCCCATCATCGGGTCCGTATGCTTCGACATCACCGTCACGTGCAGTTCCGGCGACTCCCAACGCTCGCTCACAATCTGCAGCGCCCGGTCGTTGCCGATCTGCCCCTGCGGGATCGCAATCGTCGTGCGCGTCCCTTCCACTTCCACGCCCTCCATGAACTGCTTGCCCAATGCCTCGGGCTTTCCTTCACCACCCGCGTTCATGGTCCCGCCGGCAAAGAACACCGGTCCATCATCGCGTACCACTACGGCGGTGTTCCTGAGAGCGCGCTGATCGGCGGCCATCTCCGCCCGCACCTTCACTTGTTGCGCGTCAGCCATCATTTTCGTGGTGGCCAGCCCGCGCGACAAACTCATCTTGCGCACGGTCTGTCGCTGCATGTCCAGAACGTAGCTGACGCCTGCCACCGGGTCCGAGATCCACACATCGTCCCCGCTCTCGCGCCGTACGCGGCCCTCTGCGTCCCGGTAAATCGTGTAAGTCTCCTGCCGGTTGATGTGCGTGCCGTCGCCCAGCGTCTGCGTCGTCTCCGTCACACCGTCAGCCGCATACGGTGCGCCCTTCACCGTCGGTCCCATCATGCCGAATCTGACGACTCCCACCGAGTCTAACCGTACTGTTGCCAACTTCTCCGCTGCCAGCTTCGCCTTGTCCACGCCGTCTTCCTGCCCCCAGGCCGCGCCGCAAATCACGCAGCCGGCCACTGCCGTCATGCAAATCCGTCTCATATCTGCTCTCCTTTTTGAATTACTCGATAAACCGTATCGCACGCGCCCGTCCGTCCTCGCCCACCACCACGTCCGCGGCCAGTGACCTGCCGGATACCGGCACCATTACCCGCACCACCATGCCGACCTGTATCGGATCGGCGCCTGCCAGCGCCATGAATTCTCCCATCCGCGGTTGCGGCCGCCGCCTCCGGCGTACCCGAGCCGTCTTTACGGGCAAGCTTTGCCGCACGGGTGGCACCGCCGGAACCGTCGCCGCCAAGGGTCTGCTGGCCGTCACGATTACAGGTTTCCGCGCCGGTTTGCCGGCCGTCAAAATCACCGCGATCGCGGCCGCCATCGCGCCTGCCAGAATTCCCGCCGTCCATCGCCGGCTTGTGCGTGGTTTCCGTATAACTGCCATGTCCTCCGGCGCCAGTGCGTCCAGCAGTTCATCCACCCGCAGCACTGCGCCTTTCATCTGCTCCAGCCGCGCCCCGCACTCCGCGCACTGCGCCATGTGCCCGTCCGCGCGGCACACCTGCGCTTCCGTTAGTTCTCCATCCAGGTACGCCCGTAGCGTGCCCGCGTCCAGGCAATTCCTCATGATTCACCCCCGTACATCGCGCGATACCGCTTCTCAAAATCGGCCGATGCGCGCGCCAGCAGCGTCCCCACCGAAGCCGGTTTCAACGCCAGCGCGTCCGCCAGTTCCCCGTACGATAGCCCCGCATGCCGCAGCAGTAACAACCGTGCCGAAACCGGCTTCAGCGCCGCCAATACGGCCTGCACGCGCAGCCGCCGTTCCGCCCGCAATACATCCGACAGCGGATCCCCCGGGCTCCCATGCCGCGCCGTCTCCTCTGCCGCCGCTTGCTCGTGCCGCAGCCGCCGCGACTCCATCCGCAAGGCATCCAATCCCAGATTCACCGCTGTGCGATACAGCCAGGCATCCAGATTGTTCTCCTGCCGGAACAATGCCGGCCGCTTCGAAAGCTTCGAGAATACTTCCGCCGCCAGTTCCTCCGCCCGTCCCCGGTCGCCCGTAATCCGCGTCAGCAGACCCGCCAGCCGCGGATATTGCACGCGAAAAACATCTTCGAAGCTCGCCTCGATCGAATCCACTGTTATAAGAACGACGGCCACCGCCCGAATATGACACCCCCGCGCTTGTCATAATATTCCTGATGCCCTCCGATCCCAAGCGCGATCTTCTCCGCCACACCGTCGCCACTCTCGCCTACCGTGGCGGCAAGACCCTCCGCGGCGCGCCCGCTGAATTCGCCACCTACAAAGCCGGCGAATCCACGCGCACGCCCGCCCAGATCCTGGCCCACATAGGCGATCTGCTCGATTGGTCGCTCTCCGTAGCCGCCGGTAACGAGACCTGGCACAACTCCGCGCCGCTGCCATGGGACGAAGAAGTGCAGCGCTTCTTCGCCGCCCTCGCCCGCTTCGATGCCTTTCTGGCCTCTGACGCGCCGCTGGCCGAATCCGCCGAAAAGCTATTCCAGGGACCCATAGCCGACGCCCTCACGCACGTCGGCCAGATCGCCATGCTGCGCCGCATGTCCGGCGCCCCCATGCGCGGCGAAAACTACCTCCGCGCCGAAATCGCCTCCGGCCGCGTAGGCCCCGAACAAACCAAACCCCGCCGCGAATTCGACTAGGAGTCTGTGGGGCAGCCTTTCTGCGGAGGGCTTTAGCCCGCCTCCGGCTGATACCGCGCGCGATGTAGCGGTAAAGCGCGTCTCGCGGCGATAGCCAATCCACTAATGATCGGCTTGGCCTTCAAGCATCCCCACAGATGCATTGAATTGCATCCAATGATTAGCAATTCACCCAAAAAGGACCCGACAATTAGGAATCGGATGTAGTAAGCAGGACTCCTTAGCGGCCACCACAAGACGAACAGCCTCTGCACCGGCAAGAACAATGGCGCCCACGCGACCAGGTTCCAAGAAAGAACTGTGCGGCCCGCCTATGCTATCGTATGAAGTCGGTTGCGCTGCATCTCGTTCCGCGCGGCAAGGGTTCCATGCGATTGCTCGACTCGTATCGACCTCGCTTGTTGGTCATCATCGCGCTCGCGACATGGTCCGTCGCCGCTTCCTCGGCATGGGCTCAAAACCAGCTCAGTCCTCCCAAGAAATCCAAGCGCACGGCGTGTTCTAACGACGACACTGGATTGACGTTGCCGGCCGGTTTCTGCGCGACTGTATTTGCCGATGGTATTGGTCACGCGCGCCACATGGTGGTTTGGCCGAGCGGCGTGGTTTACGTCAACACTTGGTCCGGGGATTACTTCGGATCCGACAAGCCGCATGCAGGGGGCTTCCTGGTGGCCCTGCAAGACAAGTCCGGGATGGGGAAGGCGGATGTGATTGAGCGCTTCGGTGAAACGGTTCAATCCGGGGGCGCGGGTGGAACCGGCATCGGCATGTACCAGGGATCGATTTACGCGGAAATCAATGACCGAATCGTGCGCTATTCCCTGCCGCCGGGCGCGCTGGTTCCGCGTGATCCCCCGGAAACCATCGTTTCTGGATTGCCTCTTGGTGGTGACCATCCGATGCATCCATTCATCATCGGTGAAGAAGGATCGATGTATGTCGACGTCGGCACCGCGACCAACTCCTGCCAGCCGAAGAACCGCCAGCCCAACGTATCCGGCGCGAGCCCGTGCACCGAACTGGAGACTCGTGGCGGCATATGGCGTTACGACGCCAACAAAACGAATCAGACATTTTCGCCGGCCGGCCGCTTCGCCACCGGGATCCGAAATGGCGAAGGCTTTGCCATCGACTCCGCGGGGCGCATTTTCGTCACCCAGCATGGGCGAGATCAACTGCATGCGAATTGGCCCGATCTCTACAAACCCGCCGAGGAAGCCACTCTGCCGGCCGAAGAGCTAATGCTCTTGAAGTCCGGAGGCGACTATGGCTGGCCCGAATGCTACTACGATGCCGTGCGCAAAAAACTGGTGCTGGCCCCGGAATATGGTGGCGACGGAGGCAGGAAGGTGGGCGTTTGCGCGAGTAAGACGGGTCCTGTCGCGGCCTTTCCGGCGCATTGGGGACCCAACGGGATGGCGCGCTACGACCAGAAACAGTTTCCGGCCCGCTATCGCGATGGCGTTTTCATCGCCTTCCACGGTTCCTGGGATCGGGCGCCATACCCGCAAAGCGGGTACAACGTGGTCTTCCAACCAATCGCCGGTGCACGCGCATCGGGGAACTGCGAAGTCTTCGCGGACGGTTTCGCCGGAGCGGTAAAAACTCCGGAGGGTGCTGCCCATCGTCCCTCGGGCGTTGCAGTCGGACCTGATGGGGCGCTCTATGTATCCGACGACATTCGCGGACGTATCTACCGGATCGTCTATCAGGGCGGCGCCACGGGCGATGCGAGGGGCGCCCCTTGTCCGAGTGCCTCGGCTCCGGCCGGCGATATTGTCGAGGCGAAGGCAAACCCGCCCGAAGGAACAAATCGAGACGCGGGTTCGGCTGCGAGCGTCCCCGTTCCTGATGGAGCGACGCCAGACATGGTTGCGCTTGGAGATCGTATTTACCACGGGAAAGTGGGCGGAGCCGCTTGCGCGGGTTGCCATGGCGCGAACGGGACGGGGTCGCCTCTAGGCCCAAGTCTGGCCGGCGGCAAATGGTTGTGGAGCGACGGCAGTCTGGCGGGCATCTTGAAAGTGATCGCCGACGGTGTGCCGCAGCCCAAGCAATATCGCAGCCCGATGCCTCCCATGGGCGGAACCAATCTCACCACTCCACAGGCTGCGGCAGTTGCCGCATACGTTTGGAGCATCGGTCATCGGACATCTTCAACGGGCAATTAACGCCGAGCTGTTCCTACCCGGCGGCAACTACGGAAGTTCCTCGGGATGAAACACCAGGTCCCGATCCAGGACCATTTCCAGGTGCGTCCCCGATTTCAGCACCACGTCCTGATTGCGCGAAAGCAGCACCCCGGCCAGCGCGCCGCCTACCCCGCCCACCGCGGCGCCGGGCAGTCCCCGCGTAATCGCGCCGATGGTGGCGCCCATGCCCGCGCCTTCCATCACCGTGCGCCCGTCGGCGGACTTGCCGTTGTTCGGCACCTGGCCTTCGTCCCCGTTCGGGCGCGCGTGGAAATCCCGCGACACGCCGTTGGGCAGAATCAGCGAGTCGAACCGGATGAATAATTCGCCCTTGCCCACCACTTTGCCGGCCGGCTTGGTACGCGTGATTGTACCTTCGACGTCGCTGCCTCGCGGGATCACCATCCGCCCGCCGGCGGCCACCGGAACCGCCGTGCGCAGATACACATGGTCGCCCTCTTTGGCGTGCTTCGTGCTCACGTCGCCGATAAGCGACAACAGGACGTGGGTGCCCGTTGGAATCGTGATATCCGTTGACGCGCGCGCCTCGGGTCTCCGCACCAGCACCGGTTGCGATGCGCTGCTGCCCGGCTCGGTCTGCCGCCAACCCGTTGCGGGCGGCGCGGCATCTGCCGGCGGAATTGGCAGGGCCGCCGGCCGGGTGACCGGCGCCGCGGACCCCTCGCGCCGGAATATCAGCGTGCCGTTTACGTCTCCATTCAGCCGCACCACCTGCCGCGTGATGGTCAAAGTGTTGTGGCTGCGCGAAAGCTCCCAACGGTCCATTACCGTGTAATGCTGCGCGCCCGAAACCTGCGTATTCACCAGCAGCGCCGAGCCTTCCCACTTGGTAATCGAGCTTCTGCTTTCCTCGCCGATCTGTTTTTTGGTTTCGCTGCCGTCGAGCGCATAGGACCATTGCGCCGTTCCCGCCGAACACAAAATCCCGCTATCGCTCTGCGAGACGGTGAGACTGGTTTCCACCGCCCCCAGCACCGACGTGTCGCTGGCGTTCTGGTCCAGCACCCATTTGCCGGAAAAATCGCGTTCCGGATCGCCGCAGCGCAACGGGAGCGCGAAGGCCAACGCCAGAAGCAGCGCGGTTAGTGGAAGCCTCCGCATGATCGAAGATTACCACAACCGCGCGCCCCCCGCCGCATTATTGCGGCTGCTTGGCCAGCGCCGATGTCGCCAGCATGCCGCCCAAGCCCATCGTCTCCACCGCCGATGACGGCACAATCACCATCGAGCCGCGCTCCTTAATCGCTTCGTACAACATATTCATGGCGCGTAAGTGCAGCGCTACCGGGTTATCCTGATACACCGCCGCGGCTTGCGAGAACTTATCCGCGATCTCCGTCTCCGCCTGACCCAATATATTGCGCGCCTGCCGCTCCCGTTCGGCCTGCGCCTGCCGTGACATGGCATCCTCCAGTTCGTGCGGGATCTTCACGTCGCGAATCTCCACCGATTGCACCGTGATCCCCCACGGATTGGTCTTCTCGTCCAGAATGCGCTGTAACTCGTGACCCATCGTCTCGCGCTCCGTGATCATCTGCGCGAGCTGGTGCCGGCCAATGGACTCCCGCAGCGCCGTCTGCGCGCCCAGCGTGATCGCGCTGGTGAAATCCTCCACCTCCAGAATCGATTTCTCCGCGTTCCACACCACCCAGAACACGATGGCGTCCACATTCACCGGCACGGTATCCCGCGTCAGGGCCGATTCCGCCGTCACGCTCGCCACCCGCACGCGCTGATCCACAAACCGGCTCAGCGAATCCACCACTGGGATGATATGGAAAATGCCCGGCCCGCGCAGCCCCTTGTACCGCCCCAACCGCAGCACCGCCACCTTCTCCCATTGGTCCGCTACCCGTATGGCGAACATCAGATACAGGCCGATGGCGCCGCCGATCAGAGCCGGCGCGGGCTGGTTGGTCACTACCGTCAGCGTCACTCCGGCTATCCCGCATATCGCAAAAAGCGCCGCGCCCACGCTGCTCACGGGCGTCTTTCCGTTCCTGCCGAAACCTTCATCTCTTGCCGTTTGCTTCAGCCTGATCATCATTGAGTTGCTCCTTTAATTCCCCGACTGTGAATCCGGCGCCGCCGGCCCGCGCCACGAATTCCGCCACCAGTTGCGCCAGCCGGCGCCGGCGCTCCACTTCGTCCTGCTTCACTTCGTGCCGCGCGATGAACGTGCCTGTGCCCTGCTGGGTTTCCAGAACGCCGCGAATCTCCAGTTCCCGATACGCGCGCATCACCGTATTCGGGTTGATGGCCAGATCTACCGCAACTTGCCGGACCGTGGGCAACTGATCGCCGGCTTTGAGCCGCCCCGCCGCTACGCCGCCCATCACCTGATCGATGATCTGCCGGTAAACGGGCACGCCGCTCTGCATATCCAGCCGGAACTTCGTTGCTTCAACTCTAGTCATCTAGAAATATAGTGTACTAGTTTACCGATACAGTCAAGCGGAATTTTTTGCTCGCAGGATGTTATTGAATTGAAGGAATTTATGAAGGAGGGATCGGAGGGCGGGCTTCAGCCCGCGCGGGACTTCAGTCCTGCGACGTGCCGCAGCCCACCCACCTTGTTGCTGTTCAGTTACCGCACGCCAAAATGACGCCAACCGCCGCCGACCACTACGCCGACTCCAACCGCAGGTCCCGGATACGCGTAAGCTTGCGGATAAGAGTACGCCGGACGCGGGTAAGAGTAAGCTGGAGACGGATAGTCATACGGATCGTAAGAGTTGGGGTAAGTGTAGTAAGGATATCCGTATCCATATCCGTATCCATAATAAGGATATCCGTAGTATCCAGGCCAGTAACCCAAACCGAAGCCCCAGCCACCCCAGCCGTATCCGCCGTAGCCATAACCGCCGCGGTACCCATAGCCATAACCGCCGCGGTAAGCGCCATACCCGCCGTATCCGCGATAGGCGCCGCCCCCACCGTACCCGCGTGCTACGCCGCCGCTAACGGCATGACCGCCGCCAGATCCACCATGGCTGCCGCCACCGCCGCCATGACCCTGCGCAGCTAGTGCCGCGCCCACGCCGACCCATAACAAACATACAACCATTAGGATAGTTTTTCTCATAACTCACCTGCCTCTTAGACTATCATGATCCCGACTTGGTTTCGACTGGCCGAAATGCACCAGCGCGGTGCTTTGCAACCAGAAGTCTCACTTACTTGCCTTCTTATTTTCAGTTACTTAGAATGAGTTTGGGATTGGCGAAACGGATGCATGGAAACATCCGTCGCCTTTCATTGTGAGGCTGCCAAATTATGAAGACCAATTCCCCAAAACCGGTTAGTTTCGCCGTACACTTTATTACACTCGGTATCTTGTTTGCATCGAGCCTGCTGCTCGCGCAAGACCAAACCGCGGGGCCGCCCCCGCCCAACACACCGCAGCCCGACGCCCAAACACAAAGCACTCCTGCCAATAATGGTGGCTGGCGCAGAGTGGATGAGGCTACGCCTGCCGAAGCTCCCGCGCCGCCGGTGGATGCTGCCCCGGCGCCCGATAGCCCTCCGCCCGGACCGCCGGGGCCCCGCGCCACGATGGACCCGAACTACTCTCAGGGCGGACTACCCATGCCTTATCCTAATCAGGGTCCAGGTTATCCCCAGCAGCCGTATCCGCCGGCCGCTTCCTATAATCGCGGTCCCGTCCCGGCTAAATTGACCATCCAGCCGGGCACCTATATTACGGTTCGCCTAAACCAAGGTCTGTCGTCAGACCGCAACCAGGCGGGCGACGGATTCGCTGCGACCTTGGTGAAACCCGTGGTCGTGGACGGCGTAGTGGTCGCCGATCGCGGTCAGACCCTCGGTGGACGCGTTGTCGAAGCCAAGAAGGCCGGCCGCGTGGAAGGCGTTTCCCATCTGGCGGTCCAACTGACCGACCTGACCTTGTTGGACGGCCATCCCGTGCCGATTCAAACCAAACTGTTCACCAAGAACGGTCCCACTTCGCAAGGGCGTGATGCCGCCGTCATCGGCGGAACCACCGCTACCGGAGCCGCTATCGGGGCCGCCGCGGGTTGGGGCACCGGGGCCGCCATCGGCGCCGGCGCGGGTGCGCTGGTCGGCATCGTCGGCGTATTGGTAACCCGCGGCCACCCGACCTACTTGTATCCGGAACAGATTCTCACCTTCCGGGTGGAAGCTCCCGTCCCGATTTCCACCGAGACCGCGCCCCAGGCTTTTCGATGGGTCGGTCCCGGCGACTACGACCGCCCATACGATGTGCAGAACCGCATGGCGCCGCCGAATGCCTCCCCCTACTACGCTCCTTATTACGGCTATCAGTATCCGTATGCCTACTCGTATCCCTACTATTGGGGACCGGGCTTCGGCTTTTACTTGGGTGGGCGCGGCTATTGGGGCGGACGCTGGGGTTGGCGCCGTTAAGCCATATTCCGCTGTGCTAGGCTACTGCCAGGAGGGTTCATTCAATGCTCAAAACAACCGCGCTTAGGGCGACGCTGATCTCGTGCACGATCTGTATGGTGGTATTGGCACAGGGTCCGCCGCCCTCTTCCCAAAGTTATCCGCCTCCGCAAGGCTATCCGCCGGCGCAAGGTTATCCGCCCGCGCAAGGTTATCCGCCCGCGCAGGGATACCCGCCGGCGCAAGGGTATCCGCCCGCCCCGAACTATCCGCCGGCGCAGGGCTATCCGGCGCAACAGCCGCCGCCCATGGCGCCCCAACAGCTCGACCAACTCGTCGAGCGCATCGCGCTTTATCCCGATCCGCTGCTCGGACAGGTTTTGACCGCCGCCACTTACTGGAACGAAATCCCGGATGCCGCCGCTTGGGCGAACCGGCATGGCTTCCTGCGTGGGGACGAGTTATCCCGCGCGATCTACGAAGATAATCTGCCTTTCGATCCCAGCGTGTTGGCCTTGCTCCCATTCCCATCGGTCCTCGACATGATGGCCCGCGATCCCGGCTGGACGCAGGCCCTCGGTGGCGCGGTTCTGACGCAGCGTCCCGATGTCATGGATGCTGTGCAGCGCATGCGCCAGCGCGCCATGGACTACGGCTATCTGCAAAGCACCGCCCAGGATCGCGTGGTGGTCAACGGGCCCGGCGATATCGAGATTCTTCCCGTCAATCCCGCTTATGTCTACGTGCCTTATTATGATCCGGCGCTCATTTTCGTGGCGCCGCGCCCGGGATTTTATGCCCGCGTCGGACTGACCTTCGGGCCGGGTATTTTCGTGGGGGCCTTCGCGCCGTTTGGCTGGTCCAGCATCGCGCTGGGCTGGCGCACGCACGATATCCTGATCGACCATCGCCCGTGGGGCCGCACCTGGGCGAATCACGGCGCCTACGTGCATCCCTACGCCATTCCGGCCATGCGCCCCGGCGGCGCGCGCGTGGAACGCCATGAGGAGCACCGCGAGGAACATCGCAACGTCGAGCGCCACGAGCACCGCTAGCGTGCCAGCGCCTGCACCCGGAACGAATATCCAAACCCGATGAAGTGATCCGGAGCGGCCCGCGACAGACCGGCGCCAAAGTGCGCGTCGATCTGTTGCCGGGCCGTTATTTTGTATGCCGCGCCGATGTGCAGCAGGTGCCGCGCGAATCCTGATTCGGGGAAGTCTCCCGCGTATTCGATAAATGCGTCCAGCGGCCCGGCGATCTGCCGGTCGATAAGAAACGTCGACTCACCTGTCAGATTGCGCGTGTGTCCTTCCGTGGGCAGGTATAACGAAAGCATGCCGGCGGCGGTCCAGTTCTTCGATAGGGAGCGCGACCAGGGCGCCTGCATCCCCGGGTCGTATCCGTGGCTGGAAATGCCGCGCGCTCCCGTGGGGAAGCTGCAAAAAACCACCAGCGATAAGTCAAAGCCTCCGGGCAATGGGCCTAGCTGCTGCTTTACTCCGGCCGCCAGGTCGCCGAATCCACGCAAGGAAACCCCGCTCAAATTCTGATAGAAATCCGGCGCCGTGAACCGCAATTCGGTTTTGCCGGCGACGCCGAAACGGATCAGCGTTTCCGGCGCATCGAGGGTTGTGGACCCGTCGCTGGTGCTCACCAGCAGTCCATTCTCCACCTGCAAGCTGCCCGCCGGAACCACCACGCTGGAATCGGTCACCGCCGGCCGGTCCGTGTTGATGGGGGGCGGCGTGTCTTGCGCGCCGGCACGCCAGCCCAGGCTCGCTGCCAGAGCCAGCCACCGCAGCCCCTTATTCCACATATTTCTGCGCGATCGGAAACCGCCGGCCGATGCCGAATGCCTTCGTCGTGACCTTCAATCCGGGCGCGGCCTGCTGCCGCTTGTACTCGTTGCGATCCACCTTGTTGATGATATCGGCCACCACCGCCGGCGGCAGGCCCAGATCGGCCGCGATCTGCCGTGGCGCCTGGCTATCCTCCACGTACGCCCGCAGAATCTGGTCCAGAACTTCGTAAGGTGGCAGCGAGTCGCTGTCCTTTTGGTCGGGCCGCAATTCGGCCGAAGGCGCTTTGGTAAAGACGCTCTCCGGAATGGCGCCGGCATGCCGCTGGTTGGCTACCCGCGAAAGCGCGTAAACCAGGGTCTTCGGGACGTCGCTGATTACCGCCAGTCCGCCGCACATATCCCCGTACAGCGTGCAATACCCCACCGCCAGTTCGCTCTTATTCCCCGTCGTCAGCACCAGGGCGCCCCATTTGTTGGAGAGCGCCATCAGCGTCACGCCGCGCAACCGGGCCTGCAGGTTCTCTTCCGTGACGTCCCGCGGCGCTCCAGCGAATAGCGGATCGAGTATCTTCAGAAACTCCCCATAAGCCGGACGGATGGGCGTGATTTCGAAACGAATGCCCAGGTTTTGCGCCAGAGCGCGCGCATCTGAAACACTGCCCTCCGAAGAAAAAGGCCCCGGCATGCCCACCCCGGTCACATTTTCCGCGCCTAGCGCGTCCACCGCGATGACCGCCGTGAGCGACGAATCGATGCCGCCGCTCAGCCCCACCAGCACGCGCGCAAAGCCGCACTTCCGGATGTAATCGCGCGTCCCGAGAACCAGCGCTTCGTAGACCGCCTGGCATTCCTCCGCCAGGTCCTGGTGCTGGTCGCCCGCGCCGGTGGTGGAGTCGAACAGCACCAGGTCTTCGCTGAACGATCGGGCGCTGGCCGCCACCCGCCCCGTGGCATCCATCGCGAAACTGCTGCCGTCGAACACCAGTTGATCGTTGCCGCCCACCTGGTTCACATAAACCACCGGGATGCCGTGCCGCCGGGCGGTGGTTTCAAATATCTCCCGGCGCTGCGCGCGCTTACCCATGTGATACGGCGAAGCGTTGATGCTGATCAACAACTCGCCCCCCGCGTGCGCCAGCTCCTGCACCGGGTCGCGCCGGTACAAGGGCCGCTCCCAATACTGCTTATCGTTCCACGCGTCTTCGCAGATCGTCAGCGCCAGATCGCCGCCGTCCAGACGGAACAGGCGTTGCTCCTCGGCCGGCAGGAAGTAGCGCGCTTCGTCGAAGACGTCGTAGGTGGGCAGCAGCATCTTGGACTGCCGGAACAGCACCTGGCCGCCGCGCAAAATCGCCGCGCTGTTGGTCGCGCGCTTCCCGGTTTGGGACTTCGACGGGCCCACATACCCGGCTATCACGTAGAGCGGCAGATCCGCCGTCTCTCGCGCCAGGCGTTCCAGTTGCTGCACGGAGCGCTCCACGAATGTGGGTTTCTCCACCAGGTCGCGGGGCGGATATCCCGTAACCGAGAGCTCCGGAAACACCACCGTGCCAGCGCCCGCCGCGGCGGCCTCGCGGGCCGTACGGATCATGCGTTCCACATTACCCGCCAGGTCGCCGACGGTAGTGTCGATCTGCGCCAGCGCGATCTTCATGCCAAGATTTCATTGTACAGATTGGGGCCGCGCCGGCGTTATCGCGGAGCCTCCGAGCCGAGACCGTCAGGGAGCGTCCTGCCGCCCACGTCCGACCAGACTTCTTACGCCTCGAACACGCGCATGGCATCACCCTGCTCGGCAACCACCTACTGGATGGCCGCCACGATATGCTGCGGCTTCCACAGCCATCGTTTCCGGCCCGGTCCCTCCAAACCCATCCGATTCAGATGGCGGCTGGCGTAAGCCTTGTAATCGTTCATGATGCGCGCCGGCAGATTCCAGCCACGATGCGCACACACCCCGAGTCGCTTCCAAGACGGCATCGCGGCGCATATGGTCCAGATGATAAGCAGGCTGGCCCATGCGTTGTTGCGCGCACGCGGCACGTGCAAGGACCCTCCTTCAAAACCGGCGTTCCAGGCACAATTGTGTGCACCGTCCACAGAACCGGCTGCGAAAGGTGACCCGATAGATCACGGGATAACCTGAAGTACCCCTACGCTAGGAAAAGCTCGATCGGCGGGTGTTTCCGTAGTTCCGTCACTTTCATGTCGCGCACCCATCGGGAACCGGATCGGCCGCCGGCCAGAAATGGCACCCGTCCGCCGGCGCCGGCCTGCCCAACAAAAAGCCCTGTACCCGGTCGCATCCCAGCGCGCGCAGCGCTTCCAGTTCCTCTTGTCTCTCCACGCCCTCCGCGGTCGCCGTCATCCGCAGTCCGTGCGCCAGCCCCACGATGGCCTGCACCAGGGGCCGTGCGCCGGTCCTGTGGTCCATGCCTGCGACGAAACATTTGTCGATCTTCAAATCGTCGATCGGCAGCCGCTGCAGATAGCTGAGCGAGGAGAAGCCCGTGCCGAAATCGTCGATGGAGATGCGCACGCCCAGTTGCCGCAAATCCGCGATCTGCCGCGCCGAGTCCTCCGTGTCGCGCATCAGCACGCCTTCGGTGAGTTCCAGTTCCAGATAGCGAGCTTCCATTTCGTGTGCCGCCAGCACCTCCGCGGCCGTCTCCGCCAGATTCGAGCGCATGAACTGCGTGGCTGAAATGTTTACCGCCATCCTCACCGGCGGATGTCCCGCGCGCCGCCACATCATATGCTGACGGCATGCCTGCCGCAGCACCCATAGACCGATCGGGATGATCAATCCGGTCTCTTCCGCCACCGGGATGAAGCGCTGCGGCGATACGAAACCCCACTTCGGGTGGTCCCACCGCAGCAACGCCTCCACGCCGTCCAGTTTCCCCGTGGCGATGTCGAACTGGGGTTGAAAGTGCAAATACAATTCGCCGCGCGCCAGGGCCCGGTGCAGATGGCTTTCCATCGTCAGGCGTTCCTCGGAAGAGGCGTTCATGGCCGGCGCAAAGATCTGGAAGCGGTTTCGTCCCCGGTTCTTGGCTTCGTAAAGCGCCAGATCGGCGTGCCGGTGGAGCGTGCCCGCATCCTCCCCGTCCTGCGGAAACAGGCTCAGGCCTACGCTGGCGCTGGTGAACAGCTCGTGCCCCCGCATATGGAAGGGCGCGCGTAATGCATCCACGATGCGGTCCGCCACCACTTCCGCGTCGCACACGCGCTCGATGCCGAACAACACCGCTACGAATTCGTCGCCTCCCGTGCGCGCCAGCGTGTCGGATTCGCGCACCGCGCTCCGCATCCGCAGCGCCACCTCTTTCAGCAGCAGGTCTCCGACGTGATGGCCCAACGTATCGTTGATGAACTTGAAACGGTCCAGATCCACGTAGATCAGCGCCACCATCTTGGACTGCCGGCGCGCCAGCGACATCGCGTGATGCAGGTGATCGTCCAACAACAGGCGATTGGGCAGCCCGGTGAGTGGGTCGTGATGCGCCTGGTGCGCCATGCGGTTGGTCAGTTGCCGGTGTTCCAGCGCGATGGCCGCCAGCCTGGCCTTGAATTCCAGCACCCGCCTCTCCGATTCGTTGGGCTCCCACGGCCGCGGACTGTAAATCTCCAGGCTTCCCATCACCTGGCCTGTGCCGCCGCGTATGGGCGCTTCCACCCGATTGGGATAGCCGCTGGGAATTTCGGGCTGGCTGGAGCGTTTCGCGTGATTGCGGTCCTCCGCCACCACCACCCGCGACCGCGTGCCCGGGTAGTACTGGTCGATCAACTCCTCCAGGCGCAGCAGCACCTCATCCAATGGACGGTTTTGCGCCACCATCTCCAGCACCTCGCCCCGGTCGTGCTCCAACTGTTCGAAGCGCTTCCGCTGGCTGATGTCCCGCGCGATACATAACAACCCCGTCGCGGTTCCGTTCTTGAATTGCAGACGCCCGCTCACTTCCATCGGCACCCTGCGGCCGTCGCGCGTTACCAGTTCGGACTCCAGGGCCGGCGTCTCCGCCCCCCGCATGCGCGCCTGGATCCGCTGCCGTACGGCCTCCAGACACTCCGGCGCGGTGATCTGCTCCAGGTTCATGCATAACAGTTCCTGCCGGCTATATCCCGAGATGCGCTCGGCCATGGTGTTGACCGACGTGAGATTCCCTTCCAGATCGATGGTGAAAATCGTGTCACTGGCGTCTTCCACCAGCAGGCGGTAGCGTTGCTCGCTCTCCCGTAGCGCCGTCTCCACTCCCTTCAGTTCCGTGATGTCCCGAAAGCTGGTGACCAGGGCGCCGACTCCCGGATCGTCCAGAAGGTTCACCGCCCAGCTATCGCACCAGCGAAAGGACCCGTCCGCGTGGCGCAGCCGCAGTTGCGCCCGCAGTTTGGCGCCGCTGGTCTGCAACAGTTCCGCATGCAGCATGCGCATGTAGGACAGGTCGTCCGCATGGATCCACTGCATGGCTTCGCACCCCAGCCGTTCCTCCGGCGACACGCCCAGAAAATCGGAGACGCCCGGGCTGTCGTACAAGATCTTTCCGCCGGGATCGATGAGCGTAATCACATCGCTGCTGTTCTGTACCAGCGCACGGAACCGGCTCTCGCTCTCCAGCAGTGCCTGCTGCGCGCGCTTCTGCCCGGTAATATCGCGAATAATCACCGATGCGCCAATGGCTTTGCCCGCGTGATCCAGGATCGGTGAGGCGGTAATGCTCACCGGAAAAATCACCCCGCCCTTGCTTACATGCTCCGTTTCGAATGGCGGTAAAGGTGTGCCGCTGACCGCCCGCGCGATATTTCTGGCCGCGCCATCGCGCCGTCCGGACGTCGCGAGTTGGTTTGCCGGACGGCCGAATATCTCCGCCGCCGTGTAGCCGTACAGCTTCTCGGCCGCCAGATTCCAACTCCGCACCGCGCCGCCCGCGTCCAACGATAGGATGGCGTCTCTGGAACATTCCACGATGGCCGCCAGCCGCGCCTGCGTTTCGTTCGCCTGTTTGCGTGACGTGACGTCGCGCGTCGCCCCGATCCAGTGGCCCTCGCGTTCCGGCGCTCCCCGATCCAGATAATGCCCGACCGTGCCGTCCGGTCTCACCATGCGGTACTCGATCTCCAGCACCTCCTGGCTTTCCCGCCGGCTTCGCATCGCCGCCATCACCCGATCGCGATCGTCCGCGTGAATGGCCTTCAACCAGCCATCGAAACCGCCCAGACTCTTGAGGAACTCATCGCCGCCTTCCACTTCGCACTTGCCCGTCCGCACGTCCAGATCGTACATGCAGATCTCTGCAATCTGCATGGCCACGCGCAGCCGCGCCGCCGACGCCCGCAGCGCCGCCTCCATCTCCTTCCGGATGGTGATGTCTTCCTTGACCGCGATGTAATGATTCGGTTTGCCATTCTCATCCCGAATCGGAGAAATCGACGCCGATTCCCAGTACAGTTCGCCGCTCTTCTTGCGGTTGTGAAACTCGCCCCGCCACTCTCGTGTTTGTATGGTGTCCCAGAGTTCCCGGTAGGTCTCCGCTGGCAGTTCGCCGGATTTCAGAATCCTGGGATTCTGTCCCAAAGCCTCTTCGCGCGTGTAGCCCGTGACTTCCGTGAATTTCGGATTGACGTATTCAATAGCGCCCTGCAGATCGGTGATCACCACCGAAGCCGGACTCTGTTCCACTGCCGTGGACAGCCAACGCAGTTGCTCCTCCGCGCCTTTGCGTTCCGTAATGTCGATGGCTAAACCTACGTAGCCCTGGAATTCGCCGTGTGCCCCGAATCGCGGCGCGCCCTGGTCCAAAATCCAGCGATACACGCCATCGGCCCGCCGTAAACGGTATTCCGACGCAAATGGTTCGTAGCTTTGAAACGCCTGCTGCCGCAACCCCAGATGCGCCAGAGCATCGTCCGGATGCAGTGCCGCGGTCCATTCCCGCAGCGCGCTTTCGTGCGTTTGCCCGGCGAATTGCAGCCACCGCTTATTGAAAATCGTGATGTGCCCGTCCGGATCGGATATCCAGACCATTGCCGGCAACATATCGGCGATTTCTCTGGAAAATGAATCGAATACCGCCGCCTTATGCGCGCCATTCCCGTCCGCCCAGCTCGCCCTGGGCTGAAAAAGCTCTTGCGGAAGTCGCTCGTATGGCGAGCCATTCATGTCCTCTTGATCGTCCCCTCGCGCCGGAAACTTCACAATTACAGTCGAAAACCAACCCGGCTCCGCCTCTCCCGGCGGTCGCTCCGAACGCCTCCCAATACTCGGGTTAGGACTAAAGTTTTTGCCGTGTGTAGTACTCACCTTATTTTTTTTTCGTGTAAGTAGTTGACCCGAGTTATGGAAAAAAACTAGATTACTTAGAGTGGAGCAACGACGTACTCGCCGATTTACCCTGCAACTGCCCGTTTCAATTACTCGCAACGGCGCGGAGCGTGTGACCCATTACGGACTCACCAAAAACATCAGCTCCGGCGGCGTGCTGTTTACCGCCGAACAGGAGCCCGAAGTGGGAGTCTCCATCGAGTACATCATCACGCTCGCCGGAGCCACCGACCAGAGCGTCAGCCTGCGCTGCATCGGTAAAGTCGTGCGCGCCCATCCCGCGAACTCCGGGACCTCCTCTTACGAAATCGCCGCCACCCTCGAACGCTACGAGTTCATTCGCCCCGAAGAATAGCCCGTTCACCCGGCCGCTTGCCCATCGCTTCCGTTTCGTGTAAGGTAGCAAAGAAAAGGCGAAACGATGGAACTGACACTGGCCTCCTCCAAAGCCCTCACCCTCGAAGCCGCGCTGACGCGCTTCCCACATGCCGCCATCCGCCACGAGCCTGCCACCGCCGGCGTCTACCGCGACATCCCCGCTGCCATCCATCCTGCCCTGCGGCAAGCCCTGGCGGACCGCGGCATCGAGCGCCTCTACTCCCACCAAAGCGAAGCCTTCGAACTTGTCGCGCAGAATCAAAATGTAGTCGTAGTAACGCCCACCGCCAGCGGCAAGACCTTGTGCTACAACCTCCCCGTCCTGAACCTCCTCCTGGCCGATCCCGGCGCGCGCGCCATGTGCCTGTTTCCCACCAAGGCCCTCGCCGAAGACCAGCTTCACGAACTGCAGGCCGGCATCGACCGCATGGGATCCGAAATCCGCGCCTTCACCTACGATGGCGACACCCCCCAGGACGCCCGCAAAGCCATCCGCCAGCGCGCCAACATCGTCCTCACCAATCCCGACATGCTGCACTCCGGCATACTCCCGCATCACACCCGCTGGGCCAAGCTATTTGAAAACCTCCGCTTCATCGTCATCGACGAGTTGCACTACTATCGCGGCGTCTATGGCAGCCATCTCGCCAACCTCCTGCGCCGTCTGCGCCGCATCTGCGAATTCTACGGTTCCCAGCCTATATTCATCTGCTCCTCCGCCACCATCGCCAATCCGAAGGAACTGGCCGAGGCCCTCACTGGCCAGCCCTTCCGCGTCGTCGATTCCAACGGCGCTCCGCGCGGCGAAAAATTCTTCGTCTTCTACAATCCGCCGGTCGTCAATCGCCAGTTCGGCATCCGCCGCAGCTATATCGGCGAAACCCGCCGCCTGGCGCTCGAATTCATCGAGCATCGCCTGCAGACGCTGGTCTTCGCCAATAACCGCCTGGCCACCGAGATCCTGGTGACTTATCTGAAAGACGCAGTCGAGCGCGGCCCGCTGCCCAAAGACGCCGTCCGCGGCTATCGCGGCGGATACCTGCCGCGCGAACGCCGCGAAATCGAGCGCAAACTGCGCGCTGGCGAAATCCGCGCCGTAGTCGCCACCAACGCCTTGGAATTGGGTATCGACATCGGTTCTCTCGACGCCGTCGTGATGGCCGGCTATCCCGGCACCATCGCCTCCACCTGGCAGCGCGCCGGACGCGCCGGCCGCCGTCAAAGCGCCTCCGCCGCCGTCCTGGTCGCCTCCAGCGCCCCGCTCGACCAATACATCGTCGAGCATCCCGATTACTTCTTCGGCCGTTCCCCCGAACACGCCTACATCAATCCCGACAACCTCGAGATCCTGCTCGCCCACCTGAAATGCGCCGCCTTCGAACTGCCCATCGCCGATGGCGAGAAATTCGGTGCGCACGATACCCCCGAATTGTGCGCCTTCCTGGAAGAGTCCGGATTCCTGCATCACTCCGCGGGAGCCTGGCACTGGACCTCCGATTCCTACCCCGCGGATGCCACCAGCCTCCGCTCCGTATCGAGCGATAACTTCGTCGTGGTCGATATCACTGGCGAATCGCAGGTAATCGCCGAAGTGGCCTTCACCGCGGCTCTCACCACCCTGCATGAAAAAGCCATCTACCTCCACGAAGCCCGCCAGTATCATGTCGAGCGCTTCGATTACCAGGAGCGCAAAGCCTACGTCCGCCGCGTCGCATGCGACTACTACACCGATGCCATCGATTACACCCAGGTCAAAGCGCTCGCCGAATTCGAAGGCGAGCCGGTCGCCGGCGCTCGCAAAGCCCACGGCGATGTGCGCGTCACGCGCCAGATTGTCGGCTTCAAAAAAATCAAGTTCTACACCAACGAAAACGTGGGCGCGGGCAATCTATCCATGCCCGAACAGGAAATGCACACCACTTCCTTCTGGCTGCATTTCCCCGCGGAATTCCTGGCACGCTTCCCGGATCTCACCCCCGACCAGAAACGCAGCGGCCTCGCCGGCTTCGGACACGCCCTGCGCACTGTGGCCGCCCTCCTGCTAATGTGCGATCCGCGCGACTTAGGCGTAGCCTTCAGCGAAGAGCCGAATCTGTATCTCTACGATTGTTACCCCGGCGGCATAGGACAAAGCGCGCCGCTGTTTCGGATGGCCGATCGCCTGATCCGCCTGACTTCGGACCTGCTCGCCGCCTGCGAGTGCGAAGCCGGCTGCCCCTCCTGCGTCGGCGCGCCCGGCGAAGTCGGCGAAGGCGGCAAGGAAGCCGCCATCCGCATCGCCCGCGAATTACTTACGGAATAGGTCGACAATGCGAATCGACAAATGGCTGTGGGCCGCCCGCTTCTTCAAAACCCGCGCCATCGCCTCGCACGCATGCGATCTGGGCCGCATCGATTCCCACGGCCAGCCCGCCAAGCCCGCCCGCGAGGTCCGCGTCGGCGACCTGCTGCGCATCAAGAACGAGAGCGGCGAATTTCACGTCGAAGTCCTGCTGCTCAGCGAAATGCGCGGACCCGCCGCCGTCGCCCAGACGCTCTACCGCGAAACCGAAGCCAGCCGCGAAGCGCGCCTCAAACTCGCCGAAGAACGCAAAATGATGCCGCACTTCGAAGCGCTCCCCGCCGGCCGCCCCTCCAAGCGCAACCGCCGCGAACTGGACCGCCTGCGTGGAAAGCATCGCTTCTGACGTTATCCGTGTTCATCTGTGGCCAATTAATCATGGTATTGTTTGCCCTTATGTCTCACCTCGGCCGCCGGCGGTCAGAAACGAGCTTGCGCTAGGCTAGAATGCTCAGCGCCGCCCCGGGCCATCGCCGAAAGCCGGCGGGACCTGACGACAGACTGTGGAGCCGCGAGAACATGAAATAGAAGCCCACCGTGTGTGATCCGTGTTCATCTGTGTTCATCTGTGGCCAATAAACTCAGTTCTTCAAAGCATCCTTGATGCGGTCGCTCAACATATCCACGAACCGCCCCGGCACGAACCCGTTCATCCGGCTCACCACTTCCCCGTGCCGGTCCAGGATAATGGTCGTCGGAATCGACGTAATGGCCAGCACCCGCGAAAGCCCGTCGTCGTAGTAAACCTGCTGCCCCCAGCCGCTCTCCTTCAGAAACGGCGGCACCAGCTCCCGCTCATCGTCCGTGTCGATCGAAAGGAACACTACGTCCGGCGAGTCGTGGAATCGCTGCTTCACTTGCTCGTACAGCGGATGCTGCGCGCGGCACGGACCGCACCACGTGGCCCAAAAATCGAACACCACCGCCTTGCCCTTCAGCGACGCGATCGCCAGCTTCCCGCCGTCCACGCTCGAAATCGTCGCATCCGTGATCTTAGCCACCTGCGCGTTCGGATCGTTCTGCCGCAAACGCAGCCGCCGCGCCGCCAGCAATCCGCTCGCGCGGTCGTAAGCCTCCAGGATCAGATCGCCCAATCCCTTCTCCGTTCCGTTCACCTTGCGGTACAAATCGCCCAGGTCCGCGCGATCCTTGGCCCGGTCGATATCCGTGTTCATCGCATCCGGTATCGCGAACGCGTCCGCATACGGTCCCAGCGCTTCCTGGGTCTTGCCGCCGCGCGCCAGCCACCGCCCCAGTTCCCGCGCCGATTCCGCCGAGGGATAAGTATCGTAAGCATTCCGCGCCAGCACAATCGCTTCCTCGATCTTGCCCAGATTGCCCGTGGCGCGCGCCTCGCACGCCCGCACCCGCGCGATTCCTTTGTCTACTTCTTCGTGCCACTGCGCCTCGCTCATGTGTCCCGGCGGAGTCTGCGCCCGTGTCGTCAGCAGTAAATCGTCGTAGTGCCGCGCATACTTCAACGCGCGCTCCGAAGTTTCCGCCGAATTGCCGATCAGCAGCGCCCGCACCACCTTGTCCAGAACCGATATATCGTCCGGCTCCCGCGCCAGCACCCGCTCGCCGTACTCGACGATGCGCTTATCGTCCTTGGTCTTGATCGCCGCCAGCACAATCGCCCGTTCAATCTCGTTGCGCCGCGACGTATCCGGAAACTTGGCCAGATGCTTTTCCAGCGCGCGGATAAAATCCACTTGGCTGGTGCCCGCTTCGCCGATCGCTTGCGTTAATTGCTGGTCTTCGGTAGGGTTCGCGGAATCCGCGTGTTTCGCGGGCGGACCCACGGGCGCGCCGTTTTGCGCCCACAGAGCCATGCCGGAAATCAGGACTGCCGCCAGAAACCTCATTTCGGCGCGCGAATCTGGTCCGCCATTCCGGCCGCCCGCACGCGAGCCTGATGGATGTAGCTCTCGTTCTTCGCTACCCGGTCGAGCAGCGGCAGATATTGCGGCGTGTCCACCAGGCGTTTGTGGTCGTACGCGATCTCCAGCAGCAGCAGCGCCTTGTCGATTCCCAACCGGTCGTACTTGGCCGAAATCTCCAGGCTCGTCAGAAGTTGCTCGGATTCGCAGATGCGCTCGAACCAATCCACCAGAGCCTGCGCCGAAGCATCTTCTGAGAAATTGAATTTCACTTCGCTCTTCTTCGCGCCCTCCGTGAACCGCAGCGTCTTCGTGCCCATGAACGCCACTTTCAGCCCCGATTCCAGCGTATGATCGAAATACCCCAGCTTCTCCGCCAGTCCGAAAATCTCCGTCACTTCCGCCGGACTCAATTGGAAGCGCACCGGCTTGTCGTCGTCCTCCGCTTCCTTATAATCGCCCGCGCCGCTCTTATCCACATTCACGGCCACGAATGGCGGCGCGCTGTTGGGGAACGACTTGGAAAAGTAAAGGTGCTGCGCGTCCGCCGCGCCCAGGCACGCGCAGCAGGCCAATGCCGGCAGCCACTTCATCGGCACGCGGCTCCCCGGCTCGCGCGCTCCAGTTCCTTGAGCGGCCCGCGTGTGGCGTGGCAGATGGCCACCGCCAGCGCGTCGCAGGCGTCCTCCGATTCGATCGCCGCCGTCAATCCCAGCAAAGACTGCACCATCGTCTGGACCTGCCCCTTGCCCGCCCGGCCATACCCCGCCACGCTCGTCTTGATCTCCAGCGGCGAGTATTCCCCCAGCGGCAAGCCGGCCTCCGCAATCGCCAGCAATGCCACTCCCCGCACGTGCGCCAGCTTCAGCGCGGTGCGCACATTGGCGGCGCAGAAAACCTGCTCCACCGCGGCCGCCTCCGGCGCATGCCGCCGGATCACCTCCCGCAGCCCCCGTGCGATTTCGTGCAGCCGGATCTCGAAGGCGTCGCGCGTGCTAGTGGAGATGACCCCGGCCGCGATCAGGCGATGGCCGCCGCCATCCGACTCGATCACCCCGTAGCCGGTGCGCTGCGAGCCGCAATCAATTCCGAGCACCAGCACTTTGCTGCTCTAACGCCTCCAACTCCTTCTCGTCGATATCGAAGTTCGAATACACGTTCTGTACATCGTCGTGTTCTTCCAGCGCTTCGCTCAAGCGCAGCATGCCCGAGGCGTTCCTGCCTTCCAGCTTGATCAGGTTCTTCGGCAGCATCTCCACACCGCCGCTCTCCGTCGGAACTTTAGCCTTTTCTAGCGCGCTCATCACCGCGTCGTGCGCTTCCGGCGGCGAGATCACTTCCCAATTGTCGCCATCGTTCCGCAAATCGTCGGCGCCCGCGTCCAGCACCACATTCATCAACTGCTCTTCCTCGGCTTTATCCGCCGGAATCACGATGTGGCTCTTTCGCTCGAACATCCACGCCACGCTGCCTAGCTCGCCCAGGTTGCCGCCGTTCTTCGAAAAGACATGGCGGATCTCGCTCACCGTGCGGTTCCGGTTGTCCGTGGCCACCATCACCAGCACGGCCGCGCCGCCCGGACCGTACCCTTCGAACATGACTTCGTCGATCTGCCCGCCCTCCAGTTCGCCCGTGCCCCGCATGATGGCCTTCTTGATGTTGTCCTGGGGCATGCTCACCCCTTTGGCCGCCAGTATGGCGGTGCGCAGGCGGGGATTGGCGTCCGGATCGCCCCCGCTGCGGGCGGCGATCGATATTTCCTTGATGATGCGCGTAAATGTCTTACCGCGCTTGGCGTCCAACGCAGCTTTCTTGTGCTTGATGGTCGCCCACTTTGAATGACCTGACATGCTGAAACCTCGTCGTGGGGCCCGGCCTCACTTCACCGGGAGGGGAGCCTGTTTGATTTGCAACTTCTAAAGGATAGCAAAAAGCAGCCCAGTCCGCCTTCGGCATTTAACGATGGACCGCGGCCACGGCTGCCGTTAGCCCTGGCCCCGCAGCCTCCGTCGCCACGGCTACTGAGTGGGAGCAGCGCGAATCTCGTCGCGAGGCAAGCGTTGCGCATCCAGGAGGACGCGGAAGCACGGCTTGGTTGCGCGCAGTCGAAACGTCGATCCAAGCGTGATTCTATGACGGTAAAGTTGTGTTTACAGTCGGCTTAGGTTAATATAGGCCAAATTCCGTCAACTATTAGGCAAAAATGAAACTAGCTGCATTTCAAGTTCACAAGTCGTGGCTGATACGCGCCGCGCTGGTGCTGGTGGTCACTGTTTTGGTTGACGGTGTCGTCGTGTGGTTCGCGCCGCGGCCGATTTTCTGGGCCACCCTGATCGGAGGTTCACTGCCGCTGTCCATGTCCCTCTTCGTGGCCTTCCCCATACTGCGTGAAGAGGCGCGGAAATCTGAGACAGGTAACCGCTGGCCCAAGCGGTAAACCAGGGGGATCGTCCTCTCCCTTCCGTGCAGTCCCCGAACGTACGAATCCAGCCAACTTGACCCGCGCCGCCGAAACGTCCAGCACCCGAGTCGCACTATAGTTGCCAGAGGTGAAACAATCATGTCTTCCAAACGCGCACTCCTTTTATCCATGTCGATCGGCCTGATTCTGCCCTTGGCGGCAGCAGCCCAGGAAGTGGCCTTTCCGCTTTTTCCCATTCCGACCACAAACTCCGTCGAATTGGGCGAAGGCGGCATTACCACCGGTCCGGGCGGCGTGCTGTGGTTCACCGAGAACGCTTCAAACAAGATCGGTCGAATCGCCTCGTCGGGCAGCATCACGGAATACCCACTGCCCGCGGGAGCCAGCTCTCCCGACGGCATCGTGTCGGCGTACAATTCGTTATGGTTTGCCGCCAATAGCGGTCAGATCGGGCGCATGACGACCGCCGGGGTCTTCAGCATTTTCACCGTGCCCACGCCGCAGAGTTACCCGGCGGGGATTGCCCTGGGCGCTGACGGCGCATTGTGGTTCACCGAACAATATGTCGCCACAATCGGGCGCATGACGCCTTCCGGCGTCTTCACCGAATACACTTTGCCCGCGACATTTGAAGCACCCGAGTGGATCACGGCCGGGCCGGATGGCGCCCTTTGGTTTACCAACGAGAGCGTTTACGGAGCTTCCGCCATCGGGCGCATCACTACCGCCGGATTGGTGACTGAGTACACCGTGTCAGAGGTCGGAGCGCTGGGTCTGACAGGCATCACCACCGGCCCGGATGGAGCCCTGTGGTTCACCGAAGAGTTCGTCAACCAGATAGGACGAATTACGACGGCTGGAGCAGTGACCGTGTACCCGATTCCTTCTGGAAGTACGGCTCCTTATGGCATCACCTCCGGACCGGACGGTGAGCTCTGGTTCACCGAATATGCCATCAATATGCCGCAAATCGCCAGCATTACCACCGCCGGCGTCATTACCGAGTATCCGGAGCTCGCTTATGCGCGTCCCAGCGCCATCGCCCGCGGCCCCAACAACACGCTGTGGTTCATCGACGAAAATGTCGACGGCTTCATCAGCTATATTGGCGAAGTGGTATTTCCCACGGCCGGACTGGGCGTCAGTCCCGCACAGGGGCACTACCAGGCGGAGCTGACGTTCACCGGGTCCGGCTTCGCGGCCAACGAGCAGGTAACCATTTATAGCAACGGCGTCGGTTCGTCGCCACTCACTTCCGCCGCCGCCGGCAGTTCCGGCTCGTTCACCGTCACCGTCCGCCAGCCTAAGTGGCCCTTCGGCCCGCGCGTGGTTCTCGCCCAGGGACAATCCAGCGGATTGCTGGGGGCCGCCACTTACAGCGTCAATGAGCGCGAGGTCCTGAGCCCCACATCCGGTCCCACGGGCGCCTCGGTGACTGCCTACGGCTATGGTTTTGGGGCGCTCGAAACCGTGCGCTTGGAGTGGGAGGTGCCCCGCACTTCTTTCGGCCCCGTGAACGCCGACATCAACGGCAACGTCGTGATTCCCTTCACTGTGCCCGCGGACGCCGCCCCCGGTCAGCACCAGGTGCACATGATTGGATCGGCCGGAACATCGGCGACTTTCACCGTCGAGTAACGTCCCGGCTGCGAGAGTAAGGGGCTGCTAACGGCAACCGATTATCCCACGCGTCGGGAAGCACCGATGATTTCCGAGCCGCGCGCGTCAGCAAGCGGTTGGCTCGAAATGATAGTCGTCACGATTTCGGACGCACCACGCTAGCGATATTGACGAACATCACGTGGCCAGTTGTCGCACATTCTGCACATTCCACACCACCATGCACGAAAGGGCACGTTGCTCGAATCCGTGCTGATAAGCGTCACGCCTGCGTGGGAGAGAGCCGCGGGGAACCCGCACAGGCGCCATGCCAGGGTAGGACGGCCGCTCGCCGGCGGGGCTCGACGGAACCTTGGTCACATCATGCATACCGGTTGGTATGATTGTGCGGCCCGCTACGAACGTCCATAGCGCGGTCAATGTGCTCCTGCCGGTGCCCATATGAATCGACCCATGCCGCGCGGTCGTCTCCCGGGAAAAATCCCCCGTTTCGTCTCCTCTTTTGTTAGCGTTGCACTCGAATGCTGTATGCCGGACCTGTCGCTTTTACGGGTCCGCAAACGGCTTGGCGGAACCTTGCTCACATCATAGATACCGGTCGGTATGATATTGCGGCTCGCTACGAAAATCCATCGCGCGGTCGATGTGCTCCTACTGAGTCCTAGGGACAATACGGTTCACTTAGGCCGCGTCCGGAAGCGGTTCCGGGCCACCGCTCGCGCCCGTTGCGATGAACTCACATGCCGCTGTTTCCAAGTGGCGCGGGTCCGAGAGCAAGGCGCGGCTCTATCGCGCGGTAGTTTCCGGTAAGCCCTATCGGGAGTTTGGCGACTTGCCGTTCACAAATTGGGATTGTTCGGCAGGCCGCTAAGACTGAATGGCGATGCGAATGGCCACAACGCGGGATAGCTATCTGGCGTGTTGACGGGCGCGTTCCTCGGGTCCATCCCGTCAGGCCAAACGAACGGCCTTGCCGTGATGCTCATGGGCGCCTCTCCGCACAGTCGGGCGACACCACCGCCGCCGACCCAGTCGTCAGATGAAACGAACGCCAAGTCGCAGTCGAGATCGCCGATGGCATCTGCGGCTGGCCACAGTCGCCGGTATTCCGCGCCCAAGACGAATGCATGTCCGAGGACGGGTGGAATGCCCCGCCACCACCAACCTCGAATCGGGTGTTGCTCAGTCTGCTCGTCAACCGAGTAGCCCGCCCTTGCGCGAATTCGCCCACCCAGCGTACGAACGTCGCCGTAGAAAGGGCGAATTAGTGTGCTCATCTTGAGCCAGAATCGACGCAACTGCGTTGCCCACCCTTCTTGGGCCAACACGTCATGGTCGACATCGATTTCGATATAGTTCGAACGAAAGCCTCTGGAGCTTGCCCCTGCCGGTTTCGGGAAACCGAAACTCACGCTGACAGCAGGCCAGTGGGGGTACCAGACGATGGGCAAGGAATCTCTCTCATTAGCCACGTGCTCATCGAGAAAATCGAGCAGGTGGTCTCGACCCGTTTCCGAGTACAAGTACTGTGGCGGCTCGTGCCGGCCGTATCGCTTGGGCAAACACTCAGGAAACTGTCGCTCGACAATACGCAGGAATTGGTCTCGTCCTGTGCGTCCGAACAGAGGGCTATCGAGAAACCACCAGCCAAACGTAAGCGTCGAAAACCGCTCCCTTCGTTCAGCAGGTTTTGCACGTTTGACCCCCGAGGCCATGGTCAATGAGTCTCGTTGGGGGTCGAGAACGACCCCGCGACAGCTACGTGCTAGTACTTTGGCGACGGACCAAAGCAGGCGCTCTGATGCAGGTGATCGCTGGCCTTCAAGGTAAAGCTGGGTCAAGTACTCTACGCCTGGAATCAGGGGCACAACTTCGTCTGGAATATCTTCGGGTAATACTCGATCTGAGCTACCTATCACGATCTGCCAGCCGTCAGCGGCGTGTACCCAACCCAAAGGTGCTTCCTCCCATGGCAAACCGTCTCTCGGAGCCATTCCTCCAACTGGACTGACAGACCAGACTTGCAGATCGTAGCTCATCACAAGCAATGCTAACGCGATTTCCGCTAACTGACAAAAACAACGGGGATATTGAAAACTAGCCTGCCCTTCCCGCGATCTGTTTTTCGGTACCGGTGGACTGGCGGCAATGCCGTCCGCCCTTCCTAAGTTCGTTAAGTGAACCGTATTGGTCCTAGGGAAGAATTCACAGGATCCACGGACGATGCGATCCGGCCAAAGTAGGGTGAGCGGCCAAATCGAGCGCTACGCCCGGCGCCCCCGAAAAAATCAGCGGTGGGCGCTACCCGGCGAACTGCGTAGGTGTCTGGACGGTTTCGCGGCTGTGTCGTCAACCTGATCATCAAGGTAAAGCAGTCTGCGAAGGATGCCACTCAACTATTCAGCCAAGGCGACGGTCGGCTGCTTCGTCAGAGTGTCCACATCTTCGGCGCTTGCCAAGAGTGACCGGGGTGGCTGGTTTGACCGGGGTCGCACAACTCAGCACGTGGGAGAAGGATGTCTGCTCGGCGGCGTGCCGGGTTGGGGAGCGGAAGTAAAAAGCAACCCGCCAATCGCAAATCCAGTCAATGCGGCAAGGTAGTAAACGATGGTGGCGCCCGCGACCTGCAGCAGGGAATGTTGGAAAGCACTCCTCTTGAGGAGCACTATTGCTATCAGTGCCCAACCGGGCAAAGCGCCGGCGCCGAAGGTCCACTTCGCTAATGTCGGTGAAAATGCCCGCAAAACGAGACTCCGGAAAACCGAATCGGATAAGGTTTTCGGCCGGCTACGGAAACCGGCGAGAATGTTTCGCGGGAGGCTCTCTACAACAAAACGGACCGGATCGGCAAGGTAGCCGCTCGTTATGCCTATGGGTGTCCCTGCGGCAGCATGGTCCTTGAAGCGCGAACCGTATAGGCGCCCAACTCGGATCGGATGAGTTCGATCGTCACTCCGGATGTGGCATCGTGGAAACTCGCTTGCCCGTCGAGCCGCATCGCCGCGTCCCACGCTGGTCCACATTTTCGCCTTGCATCCGCGCTGTTCCTGTCGCCACCGATCACCTGCAAGGGTCCGCGCCCGTTTTCCACGGATGTATCGACGGCGTAGATCAGTACCCCTTCGCTACAAAGGCCCACGTCATCGCCGATCAGTTCCCTGACTTCCGCTACATAGGCGCGTGAATCGCTGACGGGTACGGTTATTGATTTCAGACCACCCGGGATTTCGACAGGAGTCAGAGTCGCAGTCCGTGTTTCGTTCCCCACGCAGACGTTCTGGTCGCTTTCGAACCAGCCGAGCTTGGCCATTTCCCATGCAGTGAGATGGGAAGCATGGAATCGGCCGCTCATGATACTCCACTCGCCGGCGCTCCTCTCTAAGTCCGCGATCCCGTATTCGTATAGATCGGGCAGACCGAACAGATGTTCCGTCTCATGGGCCAGAGTCCAGGCCGCCACGTGCCGTTGTGGCCCGCGTATGTCGTTCCCGAAAGTAATCACTTGGCGTAGTTCTCCGTCGCGCAGCTTTACGCCGTAGCCGGGCGGAGCATTCAGCGTACCGGTACCGAGAGCGCCCGGCGCTCGCGCCGCGACAATGTACACGATGTCGTATTTCAGAAAATCGATCTTTTCCGGGGCTGTGGCGTTTACCGCGTCCAGGATGAACATTCTGTGCTTCACTGCGTTCGCCTCGGGAAGTTGATATTCACGGGACGCTCTTGGCAGGCGAAACCACTTACGCACGGGCTGGATGTTCAGAACTGCTTTGCCCCCGGACTCGCGACGGATCCAGTCCACCGCGAACGGGGCCAGTTGCTCATAGAGGTCCTGCGGTGTTTCGTCGTGATCCCCATCCGGGAAATCGACGAAAATCATGACGGCGCTGAGACTGCCGCGCGGGCGCACGCGGTCGTTATAATCGGTGCCGCCCAGCGTGTATCTTCCGAACGACTTTAACCCGCACGGAACAGTCCCGTCGCTGGTCTCTTGATCGGCGGGCGTTCCGGCCTCTCCCGGTGTGACATCGCGCAGCGATACGGGCAAGGTATCTGCTGCCCTCCACCCCTGTGCGGTCTGCGTCCAGACGTCCAGATACTCAAGCTCGTAAACATATCGCCGGGACTGAAAGGAGCGCGTCAACTGAGCGCGGGCGCGAACCGCGATATGGTCGTCCAGCGCACCCTCCGCGCCGATGGTGCCCGTGCTGAGGGCCAGCGCAGCGCCGCCCGTAAGCAGGGGCTTGAAACCGCTGATTCTGGAGTCAAACGGAAGGTTCGACTCGGCGCCTGTGCGCAACGGGCGGTCCAACACGTTATCGAGATCGTCGCGAGACCTGCTGGTAACGTCACGGTCGATGCGGGCGTACTGGGCTCGTATGTCTGGGGGAATCTGTTGCTCTGGACGTTCCGCACTTCGCGGCATGGGCTCCAACGACACTCCTTCCACCCACGACTCCCCTTTTCCGGCGAACACCACGGCGATGGTGATTGAACGTATGTCCTGATCGACATAGGTAATAGCGTCATTCCGCTGCCAGTTGGCGGAATAAACCGCTTCGTCCCTGAGACCCGCCGCGACCTTCTTGCGGCCGTCGAGACACTCAAGCACAATCCGCATCGCGGCGTGATCATTTTCGCTTGCAGCCTGCACGCGAAGCCAGCCTCGCAGCACCACAACGCGTCCGCGCCAGGTCTCCGCATCGAATTTCTGCTGCAGGTTGTGACGCACCAGCACGCAACTCGATTCACGAAAACAACCGCTTCGGCGCAGTTCCGAAAGCTCTCCGTTTTGGCGCGCCGTCCCGGTGACCGTCCAGCCCGAAGGCAACTGCCCGGGGTCACCGCTTTTGAAGTCGAGGTTGACCGGTCCTGACTGTGCGAAAGCGCAAAGACTCACCGCGAATTGCAATGCCAGAGCGCGCATTCATCCTCCCGACTCGTCACCCGGCGCGGGCTGGGCAGACTGCTTTGTACTCTTTCCTTTTATCAAATCACCGCTCCAGATGCTTGCCATTCCTATCGACGCATTGCATGAACAGGTACGCGGCCATTTTCCTCTTACGGCTCGCGCCGGTAATCGCACGCCATCCCTTTGTTAAGCACCGTCACCAGAAGCCCGGTTGGCCCCTCTTACAACATCTGGACGTAGAACAGTCAGAGGCGGATCCTCCGTAGCCCAGATTAAAAGGCAAGCTGATTTAGCGGGAGCGGCGCGTGACGGAACTCTTGCTTCGCGTGGTAGTCCCTTCGCGGTCAGCGCTTATTCTTGCGGTTGTGTCGTCAACCTGACCATCGAGGTAAAGCGTTCTGCGAAGAATGCGCCATTCGACTATTCGGCCCAGGCGACGGTCGGCTACTTCGTCAGAATGTTCAAACCGGGGCGCCAAAAGCCCTGTCGCTCAGTTCGGTTGCGCTCCGCGCGTAACCATCGCAGGACCTCGGCTGTGTCCTCTTCGAGGTGCTCCCACATATTCCGACCTGGGTTATAGCCGAGCATCTCTCCTTTCCTATAAATAAGCGCTAATCGTGAAGGGACTACCACGCGAAGCAAGAGTTCCGTCACGCGGCGCTCCCCCCGGAAATTTTGGTTCTTAGGTCGCTCGCCCCCCCCTGTTTCGCCGGCACTGCGAAGTGGCCATTCTGACTGCCGCATAGGCGCCCGCACATCCACGGGTCGTATGTAGCCGCGTGCCACAACGCGGTGGCGAACGCTTGTGAGTTTGACAATTTAGCCCTCCCTTGCGCGGAACGTTAACCACGCGTGGAATCATTGCCGCGTCATCCAGGTCTGCTACGTGCAGTCGCAAATAAAGGCATGCATCCGCGCACTTGCCGCCCAACACGCTACCGCAACGTAGATATTTCCTGCCGTGTCCAGCGCTGTGGCGTTAATGAAACCCATTGGGCGCCTGCAGAGCCGGCAGCGGAGTCGGCGGAAAAACCCAATTGGCTCCAGCGAACGCATGAATCGTTTGTGCCGAGGCCGCGATTACGGTTGTGCTTACTAGAAACAGACTGCGCCATGCGCCGATCATGCGCCGCATTGTAGCATCCCGTGCCGGGATCGCCGGCGAGTCTTGTATGGCGCGGAATACCTCGCATCTCCTACCCGGAAGGCACGAACAACACAACCCGGGCCCGGTGGCCCGACCGTAGCTTCTCGTCGCAGGTGTAGAGCACCGACCCGGTTGCTTCCGCCAAAGCGATATACGCCGCGTCGTGGGCCGTGAAGTTGTGGCGCAGTTCCCAAATACGGCCAATCAACGGCGTGTGCGCATATCGCTCCGCGGGCAGCGCCGCGAGTCCCGCCAGAAACTGTCCGCTGCGGTGCGCGTCGACCCGCCCGCCCGCTACCAGCCTCCGTATCGCGCTCATTACTTCAACGTCGATCGAATGCGGAACGATGAAAGATTCGTCACGGCTTGCCAGTTCGCATCGGATGGAATCGGCCAGCACACCGCCGGTAAGAAGTTCCACCACCACCGATGCATCCAGCACGATCATCGTTCCTCGCGCATCTCCCGTATGACCTGCGCCGCGGTCCGCTTGGTCGCAATCGGCTCACCCTGCTGCGTCAGCGCCAGCCACTCCTGCATCGTCGGACGCTCAGCCACGCGCTCTAATTCTCTCTTAATGAAATCCGAAAGACTCATGCCCTCGCGCGCCGCTCGCGACTTCAGGGTCCCGTGTACGGAATCGGGAACATCCCGCACTTGAATCATTCTTGACATGTTTTAAACATATAAACATGTGCGCCACATGTCAATTCGCGCCCTGTCCCAAAAACATCCGTATTCATCTGTGGTTTATCTGTGGCCCAAAAATCTAACCCCCGAGTCACAACTCCACCAAAAAATTCCACCCCTGATCCCTCAACCACCTAACCACCCGCTACACCTGATCCCGCCCGCCCCCAATGCTACGGTCAAGTCGGAAATCCGGCCCGCGGAGTATCCGAAATTGGGTCTGCTTTTTCAAAGCACATTTAAGCCTATGTCCACTGAAAATCAAGTATTTGCAAATCAGCAAAACGCCCAGAAGTCCACCGGCCCCACCTCGGACCAGGGCAAAGCCACCTGCAGCATGAACGGCCTCCGCGACGGCCTCTATGCCGCTACCCTGGTTCTCCCCCGCGAAAATCAGGTCGATTTCGATCGCCTCCGAGAAGCCCTCCTGGCCCAGCATGATCCCCAGAATTCCCATGAAATGGAATTGGTCGATGAACTCGCCGCCATCAAATGGAAACAGTGGCGCGTTGAGCTGATCGAACAGGGTACCTTGATCGAGTACGGCGACCGGCCCGCCAGCGAGTTGATCGGGCCTTACGACCGCATTACCCGCGTCCAGGGCCGCCTCCGTCGCGATTACTTCCGTATTTACAAAGACTTGGAACGCCTCCGCGACGCTCGCGCGGCCCCCGGCCCCAAGCCCGTCGAAGCCTCTGCCCGCAAATCGCCGGCGCCCAAACCCACCGCCCCGAAACCCGAAGGAGAATGGGCCACCGCTGACGAAATGCTACGGCAGGACCCCAAAAAGGAATTCAAACTCCCCAAGTATTACGAAGTCCTCTGGACCCCCGTCCAAGGCCAGCCGCCCAAACCCTTCGCTCGCCTCTACAAAGGCCAGTCCGTCAAGGAATGGCCCGCCGACGATCCGCCGCCCGCCGAGTGCGTTTACATGGACCCCGGCCAGCCGCCGCGCCTCGGGCCGTACCCTCCCGCCCCCAAACCGCCCGATCCTGACGACGCGCCTAAGTTGCCTGTTCTCAGTCCGGAACGCGTTCGCTAGAACCGTTGCCGCAACCGTTCGCCTACCCCTAAATACTTGTGGCGCAAGGCGCTCGCCCGGCACGCTGGAAACAGGAGGGGAAATGTACGGAAGACACTCTGGACTATTTTTGGCTCTGCTTCTACCCGGTTTAATGGCCGCCGAACTGCCGCCGGCCACCGAAAGCCAGGCTCTTGACCTGATTACCCAGGCACACCGCGATCGCAACGATGGCTATTTCTACCGTTCCGAGGCCGAATATCGTCATGCCATGGATCTGATCGAAAGCGCGTCCGGCTCGCAAAGCCCGAACCTCACGCCGGTGCTGAATGGGTTGGCCGAACTCTATTTCGACGCCCGCCGCTACACTGAGGCCGAAGCCCTCTCGCGCCGGTCCGCCACCCTGGTGGAAACCGCGTTGGGGGCGGAGCATCCCTTGCTGGCCACCGCGCTGCACGACCTGGCCGCCATCTACCATGTGCAGGGCCAATACGATAAAGCCGCGCCGCTCTACCAGCGCGCCCTGGCCATTCGCCGGGCGGCTTTGGGTCCGGATCACCCGTTCGTGGCTGCCACCCTATTCGATCTGGCCAATATGGAACTGGTGCAAGGTCGTTCCGCGCAGGCTGCGGCGCATTTTGCGCGTGCCGTCGAGATTCAGCAGAATGCCTTTGGAGAGAACGATCCGCGCGTCGCCCGCACCTTGGCGGCCTACGCCTCGGCACTCTGCAAATCCGGCCATCGTCACGCCGCGGTCACCGCCCAAAACCGCTCCCGGGCCATCCTGGCGCGCGCCGCCTTCAGCGCCCCAGGTGCAGACCTTCGAGCAGCGCAGTGAATCTGGGATCGCCGCGCAGATCGTCGTAATACGGCATCACTTTGGTGTAAGCCAATAACGGCGCGCGCTCCTGATAGGCCTTCTGCAGCCATTCCAAAGCGCGGTTCTTCTCGCCGATGGCGGCATACATCTGCGCCGCGTAGCACGATTTGCCGGGCCGGTCGCTCCGCATGCATTTCTGAATCCAGCCCTCGATCATGCCGCGGGCTTCCGCGTGCTTCCCCTGCCGCTCGGCGAGCCGGACCCGCACCGAGATGTCGTCCGCATCCGGCATAACCGCGCGCATGGCTTCGCCCACCGCCGCGGCCGCGTCCAGCCGTCCCCGCACCGCCTCGATGGCGCGCAGTTCGTCGTAGGCGTGCCCAAAGCCCGGGTCCAGTTCGATGGCTTTCTTGAACTGCTCGGCGGCCCGGTCGTACTGGCGCTGATCGCCGTAAACCATCCCGGCCGCCGTGATCTTATAGGGCGACAGCGGATCCAGTGCCAGCGCCCGTTGGATTTCATGCAATGCCTCGTCCAACTGTCCGCGCGGCGTCAGGTAAGTCACGCTGTAAGCGAAATGCACGTCGGCATCGCCGGGGCTCAACTCCAGCGCGCGCTTGAATTCCCTCTCCGCGCCCGGCCAATCCCAGTCGAACAGCGCCTTCACGTAGCCCAGCGAAACATGCGCCGCGGCCAGCGATTCGTCCAGCCGCAGCGCGTGCAGGCCGGCATCCCGGGCCTGCGGCATGGCTTCCCGCGCCGGCGCAAAGCCGAACACGCCGAGCCAGGTATAACAGTCCGCCAGACCCGCATAGGCCGGCGCGTAAGCCGGGTCCTTGGCGATGGCCTGCCCGAAATATTCGATGCCCTTGCGCACGCTCTCCGGCCGCCACTTGTTCAGATGGAAACGCCCTTGCAAATACAGGTTGTAGGCATCCACGTCCTGCGTCGCCGACGCCACCAGGTGGTGGCTCGGATCGAGCGCCACCCGCACCTCCAGCGCCTGCACGATCGCCCGCGAAATCTCGTCCTGCACCGCGAAGACGTCCGCCGCCCGCCGGTCGTAAGTCTCCGACCACACGTGATAGCCGTCCGCCACGCTGCTGAGTTGAGCCGTGATCCGCAAGCGCTCCCCGGACCGCTGCACGCTGCCTTCGAGCACCGTCGCCACGTTGAGTTGCCGGCCCACCGCCCGTATGTCCGGATTCCTGCCCTTGAACTGGAAGGCCGATCCCCGCGCCACCACCCGCAGCCCCTGCACCTTCGTCAAAGCGTTGATCAGATCGTCTGTCAGCCCGTCGCTGAAATATTCGTTCTCTTTGTCGGAGCTCAAATTCACAAACGGAAGCACCGCGATCGAAGAAGCGCTCGCCGCCGCGGGTCGCGCGTGGCCCCGCCGCCAGATCCCATAGCCCGTTGCCAGCACGGCCAGCGTTACCAGCAGAATCAAGCGCCAGTCTTTCCACCACACATGCCGCGCCGCCAGCGGCACAATCTCCAGCGGCACTGCCGGGGTCAATTCGAAAGCGGGCGCGTAGCCGCCCTTGGGCAGGTCGATCCGCAGAGCGTCGTCCGCGCCCTCGGAATCGTAATACTCCTTAAGCCGCGCGCGCAGCTTCACCGCTTCCACCCGCACCACCCCATCCAGCCGCGGGTCGTAGTCCGGCTTCCGCCCAAAAACCTCGATCCCGGCCAGCGTCTCTTTTACGTGGTTGCCCGCGAGCGCCTGCTCCACGATGTACCGCAGAAAACGGCTGGGCCGTTCGGCGGCCGCAAAGCTCGCGCTGCGCAGAATCGTATCCAATTGCGCGCGGACAGCCTCCGGGTTTGGCTTGCGGGCACTGGGGCTCGCGGAGACACTACCGTCTTTTTCCCTCGCGGAGGCGGGCACAGCCGTTAATTGGATGATACGGCCCACCCAAAGGTTCGGTTCATTTTTAACCTCTGGACAACGGCCGCCATTCGCAGTACACTAACCCTAAGACAGCGAATTTCGATTGGTGTTAACCTCCATCTTCGATTCCATCCAGCCGTCCGGCACACCGGGCGCTCACTCGCGGTGCTGTGCGCGGGCGATAATTCTTGACACAAACGTCCAATAGCTTACATGGTTCCAGGAAGAAACTTACCTCCTCGCAGACCAGCACGTAGAGAGAACGTCAACGAGTCCATCCGCGCCCGTGAAGTGCGTGCGGTGTTCCCCGACGGCACGACTGAAATTATGCCTACCGCCGCGGCCCTGCGCAAGGCGCAGGACCTGGGACTCGATTTGGTCGTCGTGGCTCCTACGGCTGTCCCGCCCGTCGCCAAGGCGGTCGACTACGGTCACTATCAGTACGAGCTAAAGAAAAAGCAGCACGTGGCCAAGAAGAAGCAGCACGTGGTCCAGGTCAAGGAACTGAAGTTCCGTCCCAACACCGACGACCACGACTACGACTTTAAGAAAAATCACGCCATCCGCTTCCTCCAGGAAGGCAACCGCGTCAAGGCTGTAGTCCAGTTTCGCGGGCGCGAGATCGCGCATGCCGACCTGGGCCGCAAGCTCCTCACGCGCTTCGCCGCCGATCTTACGGCTTACGGAAGCGTCGAGGGCTCGCCCCGGCTGGAAGGCCGCAACGCCCACATTCTCATAAGTCCCACTAAGTCAGCCAAGGCATAGGCTCTCGCGTGCGCATGGTAAGATGCTAGACATGCTGTTCCTGCGGCGGCGCCATGTATAAAGCTTTCTTTGGTTTCGCCGAAAATCCCTTCAACATGAGTCCGGACCCGTCTTTTCTGTTCCGGAGCGTCCAGCACGAGGAAGCCTTAGCCAATCTCATCTACGGCGTGCAAAGCCGCAAGGGTTTCGTGGTTCTCACCGGAGAAGTCGGCACTGGTAAAACCACTATGTTGGAGTGCCTGCGCGATTTTCTGACCTCGCAACAAATTGCGTATGCTTCGCTCTTTAATTCCCGCCTGACCGTGCAGCAGTTTTTTGAGATGGTCGCTTATGATTTCGGATTGCGCTGCGAGCGCACCTCGAAAACCGAAGTGCTCTTCGCCATGAACGAGATGATCATCGAGCGCGCCAATCTCGGACGCACCACCGTTCTTATAGTCGACGAAGCCCACAACCTCGATTGGGATGTGCTGGAAGAGATCCGTCTGCTCGGCAATCTGGAAAACCGGCGCGGCAAGATGCTCCAGATCCTCCTCGCCGGCCAGCCGGAGCTCGACCGCAAGCTGGAGGCGCCTGAGTTCCGCCAGTTGAAACAGCGCATCGCCTTGCGCTGCGAGCTGCAGCCCTTTCATCTCGACGAAACCGTGGAGTATGTCCAATCCCGGTTGTTACGCGCCGGCATGCAGGCACAGACCGTCTTCCCGCAAGAGATCCTGCGCGAGATCCATTTTCGTACCCAGGGTATTCCCCGAGTGATCAACGCCATGTGTGATAATCTGCTGCTCACCGGTTTTGCCCTCGAGAGCAAAGTAGTCACACTGGCCATGGTGGACGAAGTCGCGGCCGATATGCGGCTGCAAGTACATGGTCCCCGGTCGTTCCGCATGGAAGGCGTCACCCGCGGCGACTAACTGGCTCTCCATCCACTAACTTTAGGCAATTATCGCCTCCCAATTCGTAGCTAATCTCACATAGCCTGCCCGGTTAATCCCGCATATAGTGTTTTGCTCCAACCGAAACTGGTATACACTTCGGGAGAAAAGAAAAAGGCCGCGCCCGCGCCACTATCAACCGTTATACTGTGCCCTAAGGTTGGATAGCGCCTGCATGTTATCCGGCGTTCCATAACCAGGCATGGGTTTTCTCAACACAAGGAGCAGAAGAATGATCGTAGTTTCGAAGAAGTCCGTTCGCTGGACCGCTATTGCCGCGTTGATGCTGATGCTGGCAACTTTTGGAGTCTCACTGGCGGGCCCGCAGGTCTCTCATGGCCCGACCTTCCCACCCGACCCGTGGGATGGCAAAGTGGCGCATGGCCCGACCTTCCCGCCCGACCCGTGGGATGGTAAAGTAGCGCATGGCCCGACCTTCCCACCCGATCCGTGGGATGGCAAGAGCGCCTGATTCACTCGCTCTCGACCGTCTCCGATAAACTGGAAGGGCCTAACCCGGGAGAGGGATGCGCGAGGCTCTTCAATACAGCGCCTGGACCGTTGGCCTGTGCCTCAATTTCTTGGTAATCTCCGCTCTGGCACGCGGGGTCTACCGGCACTACCCGTTCGTCTTCGCCTATTCCGTCGCCTCGGTCCTTTCGATTGTGGTTGAGATTGCGGCGAAATCGTTCCCACCGGCCGTGAGAGCCGGCTACTACTGGACCGACGAAGTAGTCCTGGATGTGCTCGTCTTCTGTGTGGTGATCGCGTTCATCGACGACGCCGCCCGCCAGTCGCAGCATAAGGCCATCGAACGCCGGTGGCTGATCCTGGGATCGGCGCTGATCTGCGCAGTCTCCTACGCCGCCCATCGGAGTTCCCACTTCAATCGCCAGATGACCTTGATCAGCCGCGACCTGAACATCTGCGCCGTAATCCTGGACCTGATCCTGTGGTCGTTGCTGTTGGCGGTGCGCCGGCCGGAACGCCGTCTGCTGCTTCTCAGCGGCGGACTGGGGCTGCAACTCACCGGCGCCATCATGGGTGAGCAATTGCTGCAATTGTCGCGCGGTCTGTACGCAGTGGGAACGCTGATCGAAGTAGTGACCAGCTTGCTGGGCACTTACATCTGGTGGCGGGCCTTGCGGGCCGTTCCAATTTTGAACCGCTGGCCGAAAGAAAAAGACCCGTCGGAAGAAATCGCGGGTTAATTCTAGTTCGAGTCTGGTCCGTCGTATTAGGGGGGATGTCATTCCCGCGGATGGCATCGGCGCACACCATTCCCCTCGATACGCTGCAACTTAACGGAACGGCGGCCGTCAACACTGCCGGACACATCACGTTGACCACCCATCTCTATTCGGCGGGCAGCGCCTTCGTTCCTGCGCCTTATACGTTCGGTCCCTCGACAACTTCCCAGCCCGCCGATGGGCTCGCGTTCATCGTTCAGAACACCGGCGCCGGACCGGCGTATCTGGGGTTTAACGGTTCCGGACTCGGGTTCTTCGGCAACGGGATCACCGGCAGCTCCCCGGGCACGTTGGCGATTGCCGCTCCGGTCGGCCTGGAATTGGCGCAGACCATCCCATCGCTTGCCGTTTTCGGCGGCAGCGGGCCCGCCGGCCCGCGGTACGTATGGGTGCCGCTGACACCATGAAGCTCTGCGGCGGCACGGGTGCGCTCGATTCGATTCAGAACATCGAACACCTGGCGTTCGACGTGGTGAACCATTGAGGCATAAAAAAGGGCGGGTTCCCGTGGGAACCCGCCCGACACTGAACGACGGCATTGCGCGGCCGGCGATCTGCTGTTACTATTGCTGAGATTGCGGCGCCTGAGCCTGCGATTGCGGCTGCACTTGCGAGAGCGAGTAACTCTCATCGGCGCTGAAAATCTTGATTTCGACGCGGCGATTCTTTGCCCGGGCTGCCCGCGTACGGCCATCGTCAACGGGCTTCTCTTCTCCCAGACCGATCATGTGGATGCGGTAAATCGGGATATCATGTTTCGCCACCAGATATTCCGTAACCGCATCGGCGCGCTTCCGGCTTAGCGTTTCGTTGTATTGGCGCGTGCCGACGCGATCCGTGAATCCTTCCACGGCGATGAAGAACCGCTTGTTCTTTGACGTATTGCTCACCAGGCTGTCGAGATCTTCCTTGTCCTTCGCCGTGAGCATGTATTTATTGAACGCGAACGGAATGGTCAGATCGGCCACTTGCTTGTAGTCGTCCAGATTGGACACCACTTGGCGCAGGCTGCTGATTTCCTCGGAGTCTTTATTGGCCAGATCCGAAGCTTGGCTCGCCTTGGTGGCGGCATCCTGGGCGGCGTTCTGAGCGGTCATCGCCTGCTCCTTGGCGGCGCTGATGCCGCTTTGAGCCCGCTCGTCCACGCCCTTCAGGTCAGTCTGGACCTGCGTCTGGACCTGCTGGATCTGCTGTCCATTCTTGTTCGTCTGATCGCCCACTTGATCGACCTTCGCCTGAATCGGAGCGGTCGTGTTCTGGACGTATTTCTTAGTCGCGCAACCGCCGGTCAACAGCGTTGCCGCCAGAATTCCTGTGCCGAAAATGGTACGTGTCATAATCAACTCCCGGCGCTTTTCGTAGCAATTCTCGCGCCGATGTGCATCTCATTGATTTTCAATAAATTGCGCCAGCAACTGTAGCGGCTTTCCCCATTCCCTTTACCGGCTATGAAAAGTTTACCTGGTCGCAGCCGAGGTTTCCGCGTGATATGTTCTAACGGTGATGAAGGGACTTGCCGGTATTTTCCTTGCCGCGGCGATCGGTCTGATCGCCCAGGACACCAGCTATCCGCCGGATGGCAGCCAGATCCCCGGGCCGGGGCGGCGGTCGACGCCGGACTGGGTCGAGGAGCTGAGCGAGTGGCAGATCTCCCCCGCGGGAGGGCACGAAAGCTGGTTGCGCGACCTGCGGCAATGGCGGCACGAGCGCCTGATCCGCATGGGTTACGACGATGCCGAATATCGCCGGCCCGAGTTGCTTTGGACCCAGCGCAATTTCATTCAGCCACAGATGATGGCCGAAGAGCGCTACTTCTATGATCCGGCAGCCGGCGCCTACACGGCCGGCCGTTATCTTGACGATCTCGACAAGCGATACGGCGGTATTGACAGCGTGCTGATCTGGCACGTGTACCCCAATATAGGCATCGACAACCGCAACCAATGGGACCTGGCGCGCGACCTTCCCGGCGGAGTTCCAGCCCTGCGCCGCATGGTCGAGGAGTTTCACCGCCGCGGCGTACACGTCTTCTTTCCGACCATGCCCTGGGACACGGGCACGCGCGATATCGGCGTGCCGTATTGGACGGCGGCCGCCCGACTGATGGCCGAGATCGGCGCCGATGGTGTCAACGGCGACACCTTCGACGGAATGCCGCGGGCCTACCGCACCGCCTCCGACCAGACCGGCCACCCGGTGGTATTCGAGCCGGAAGGATCGCCGCGCGCCGATGAGCAGTTGATGTGGAACAACCAAAGCTGGGGCTATTGGAAGTTCCCATTCGCGCCCATGGTCAGCAAGCTGAAGTGGCTCGAACCCCGGCATATGATCAATGTCTGCGACCGGTGGGCGCGGGACAAAGTCGACAACCTGCAGGCCGCCTTCTTCAACGGCGTGGGATACGAGAGTTGGGAGAACATCTGGGGCATATGGAACCAGATCACGCCGCGGGATGCCGAAGCGTTGCGCCGGGTGGCCTATGTCGAGCGGCAGTTTGCGGACCTGTTGGTGAGCCGCGATTGGGAACCGTACGCGCCCACGCTCGAATACGGCGTCTTTGCGACCCGCTTCCCGGGCGAGGGACGCACGTTATGGACGGTCGTCAACCGCAACGAATATGACGTCCAAGGGGAGCAGATCGTGGTCGCGCATCGCGAGGGCGCACGCTACTACGACTTGTGGAACGGCGCGGAACTCACGCCGCGCATCGCGGGTCCCGTGGCCGTGCTGAGCTTCCCGATGGAAGCCAACGCCTTCGGCGCGATTCTGGCGGTCGATCCGGGCGCAGCACTGCCCGATCTGGCTCGCATGCGCCAGTGGTCTACCGTTTCGCTCGCCAGCCTGTCGCACGAGTGGAAATTCCTGCCCCAACGGATCACCGAAATACAGGCCACTAAGACGGCCGCCGCAGCTCCCGCCGGGATGGTCGCTATACCCGCCGGAGCCTTCGATTTCCAGGTGAGCGGCGTCGAGATCGAAGGATCCAATTGGATCGGCCTGGATGTGCAGTATCCCTGGGAGGACGCGCCGCGCCGCGGGCATCGCCACGAGCTATCGATGAAGGCGTTCTTCATCGACCGCTACCCCGTCACTAACGCGGAATTCAAGAAGTTTCTGGACGCCAGCGGCTACCATCCCAAAGACGATCACAATTTCCTGAAGGATTGGCGCAACGGAAGCTTTCCGGCGGGCTGGGCCAACAAGCCAGTCACCTGGGTATCGCTCGAAGACGCGCGGGCATACGCCACGTGGGCCGGCAAGCGGCTGCCACACGAGTGGGAATGGCAATACGCGGCGCAGGGAGCGGACGGCCGTCTGTACCCGTGGGGCAACGATTGGAACGAACGCGCAGTGCCGCAAGCGTACACCGGCCGCGATCTGCCCGGACCGGCGGATGTGGATGCGCATCCGGCCGGCGCCAGCCCCTTCGGAGTGATGGACACGACCGGTAACGTCTGGCAGTGGACCGACGAATTCAGCGACGAGCATACCCGCGCCGCCATCGTGCGCGGGGGCAGTTACTACCGCCCGCAGGGATCCATGTGGTACTTCCCACAGGCTCACAAGCTGACGGAGCACGGCAAATATCTGCTGATGGCGCCGTCGAAAGATCGCGCCGGCACGCTGGGCTTTCGCTGCGTGATGGATCGATAAAGGCAGCCCGCTATGGTGGTGGGCAGACCACTAAAAACGATGGTCTGCCCCACGGGGTTATGCCATTACGGGTGTGCCCAACTTGGCGTACCACGGCGTGGCGGACTTGATGGCATCGTTGACGGCGTTGATGTTCTTCACGCCTTCCTTCGCCAGCCAATCTTCCAGCGCCTTCACGCCCTGCTTGGCGTAAATCGGCATGCCTTCTTTCCAGGTGGCGCGGCCGCACAGGACACCGGAGTAATCCGTGCCGGCTTCCGAGGCCATGTTGAGCGATTCCACGAACTGCGCGTTGCTGACGCCGGCGCTCAGATAGATGAAGGGCTTCTTGGCGATCTCGGCGGCTTGCCGGAAGTGCGTGAGAGCCTCACCGCGGGTATAGGCGGTCTGGCCTTTGTAAACCGCGCTGCCTTCCACGAACTCGGCGTTGATGGGCACTTCCACCTTCAGCACATCCACGAAATACTGCGGCTTGGAGAATTCCTCCATGCTCTTCTTGACGATCTCGGGCTTGTTCTTGGCGTACTCGAAACCCTTCTCGTCGCCGCCCTTGGGATCGTAGCCCACGAATTCCAGGAAGAACGGAATCTCGTAGGTTTCGCACTCGGCGCCGATGCGCTCGATGAAAGCATGCTTGATGTCGTTGATCTTGGCGTCTTCGAACGGCGTGTAGTAGATGAGGATCTTGACGGCGTCGGCGCCCCAATCCACGATGCGCTTCACCGAGACGTGCGGCAGCAGGTCGGGCAGGCGTCCGGGCTGCGTGTTGTCGTAACCGCTCAGTTCATAAGCCAGCAACAGGCCGGCGTTCTTGCTGCGCGCCAGGCGGGCTTCCAGGCCGAATTCGGGATCGAGCAAAATAGCGCTGGCATGCGGGGTCAATACCTTGGTGACGGCAGTCTTAAACTCGCTCATCATTTCGGGCGTGATGTCTTTCTTATCCACGCCGCGAGCCGACGCCAGGGACTTCTGCAAACTGCCCCGCTGATCCATGGCCGCCGCCGCGATGACGCCGGCATGATTCGAAAGCGCCTTCAAGTGCTTCAACTTACCCTCGGACAATTTCATTACAAATCTCCTTCAGTTAGGGAATAGAGTGGTAACGCGATATAGTTGCCCAACCGCGGCAAAGTTCTTCGTGAAAAGCGTTACCTTACATTATGCCATGGAACCAACCGGAAAATCCGACCGGGAGGTCCATTTTCGCAAGCGGCGGAAGTATGCCTGAGCTACTCCGGCGTCACGGAGGATCTGCTGTTTCAGCGCCTGCGGGTCCGCGAATTTGCGCTCTTCGCGCACGCGCCACAGGAATTCCACGCGGATGCGGCGGGGCGTTTCCCCTACCAACGCCGATAGGAGAAAGGTTTCGATGGAGATTTCCGGGCTATCGCCGAACGTGGGCCGATATCCTACGTTCGAGATAGAGGGCCATACGCGCCCGTGTTCCAGATCGCGCGTGCGGGTGACGTACACACCGGTGGCCGGCAGGACTTCGGTCTTCACCGCCAGGTTGAGGGTGGGGACGGTTTGTTTCGATCCCAGGCCGCGTCCGGTGACCACTTCGCCCTCCAGCGCGAAGGGTTGCTCCAACAAACGCGCGGCTTGTGCTATCGCGCCTTTTTCGATCAACTGGCGGAGCGCCGTGCTGCTGACCACGTGGCCGCGCAAAGTGACGGCCTTCACTTCTTCGACCGTGAACCCGAACTTGGCGCCCAGTTCCTCGAGCACGCACACGTTGCCCGATTGTTTGTAGCCGAAGCAGAAGTCGTGGCCGACCAGCACGGCGCGCACACCGAGTTTGGCGACCAGCACGCGTGCGACGAAATCGGCGGGCGCAAGCTGCGCCACGCTGCTATCAAAAGGGAGGATCAGGACCTGCTCGATACCCACCTCGCGCATGAAGGCGGCGCGCTGATCGGGGGTGGTCATCAGACGCGGCGCGCGGGCCGGCGCGACCACCTTGCTGGGGTGCGGATGGAAGGTCAGCGCCGAGGGCTTCAACCCACGCTCCGCGGCGACCTGGTGGACGCGGCGCAAGATGGTGCGATGTCCGGCGTGCACGCCATCGAAATTGCCGATAGTGAGGGCCGAGGGGCCGAAGTCCGGCGGCACTTCGTCCAAACTGCGGAAGATTCGGAAGGGAGCGCTCATCTAGGAGCCTCCCACGGCGATTTCCAGGCCGTCGTAAGCCAGACGGATATGCGGCGGCAAACGCGCTTCGGTTCGCGCGTGCGGCAGATCGTGGCAGATGTGCGTAAAGAAGGCGCGCCGCGCCCCTACTTCGGCAGCCGTGGCGATGGAACGGTCGACGGTTGAATGGGTGGGATGCGGTTTGAAGCGCAAGGCATCCAGGAACAACACGTCGAGATCCCGCAACTGGTCGAGCGAGGCGGCGGGAATCTCGCTGTGATCGGTCAAATAAGCGGCGTTGCCGAAGCGGAAGCCATATACGGGCGTCCTGCCATGCAGCAGCGGAATGGGCCGGAACTCGACGCCGTACAGATCGAACGAGGCGCCGTTCAGGATGCGGGATTCGAGGCGGGGCACGCTGGAGGGCTTCTCTTCGCCGTCGAAAATGTAGCGGAACGAGCGGTGGATGGCGTCCATGGTGCGCGCGGAAGCGTAAATCGGAATGTGATCGCGCTGCTTGAAATTAAATGGCCGCACGTCGTCTAAACCCATGATGTGGTCGGCGTGCTCGTGCGTGAACAGGATGGCGTCCAGGCGCTCGAAACCGGTGCGCAGGGCCTGCGCGCGAAAATCGGGCGTGACGTCGATCAAGACATTGCGTCCGTCGTAACTGACCAGGATGGATGGGCGCAGGCGCTTGTCGCGCGGATCGGAAGAAGTACACACATCGCAATGGCATCCGATGGTGGGCACACCGGTACTGGTGCCGGAGCCCAGGACGGTGATCTTGAGGGCGCCTGCCATTCAGGCGGTCTGTTTCTTCGCGTCGCCGGCAACCTGCACGTAGCGGAATCGGAGTAAGGTAAGCGAATTGTCGAGCAACCGCTGTTCTTCCAGCGTCAGATTGCCGCGCGTCTTTTCCTGCAACATGGCCAGCAGATCGATGGTATGCCGGGCCAGGTCCAGATCGGCCGGAGGCTGCTCCTCGCCGCCGATATTCATCAGGCCGAGCTGCATTTCAGCCTGCAGCCGGAGGGACTCAGCCAGGAATTCGAAGGAAGCCGGCGGAAGCGGGAACGGCCGCCCTTCTTCTTCGCCGCGGGTATCTATGTCGGTCATCCTGGGTCTATTTTACAACTCCGGCGGGGCGGCCTGGCGAACGCGACAGGTTAGTTCCACCGGATAGAGCGGCGCAGGACGCGGCCGGCGCCACGAACTGGCTCGTTGATTGATGACGCCCCAACCGCCGCCTTCGACGGCAACCGCGGCCAGTCGTTCATAGTAGGGTCCGACGCATATAAAGCCACGAGATACCTCGCCCGTTGTGCCAACCACAAGTGCGGCTACGCCGGCCAGTTGGTAATGCCGCAAGTCTACCGGCTGGTGAGGCCGGGAGGATTCAGGCAGCCTCACTGCCGGTCCGCCGCTGCTTCGGCAGCGGCAACATCAGCGAGATGCGCTGGTATGGAACCCGCGGAATGACTGATCCGCGCGCGCCGCGTTCCAGTCTTACGAAGCCATAACGCTCCATGGTTTTCAAAGTGCGAGACAAGTTGGACTTTTTCCGTCCGGTCAGTTCCGCCAAACGCGCCAGTGACTCCGGCGCAGACTCGGCGATGATCCCCAGGAGCGCACGATTGTGGTCGGAGAGAACGCGGGCGAAGCTTCCAGCGGAAGTGAACCATATCTTTGGATCGCTCGCCGAGGGGCGATAGTCGCCGCGAGCCACGGCAATTGTTCGGGCTTTCATCTGCTCGTAGCTGGCTATGCCAACGCGTAGCGTCTTCATCGAATCACTCCCCTCTCTTTCAGGACACTGCCCACCGCGGACCAAAAGTCCATTGCAGCGTGGCCGCGTCCTTAAATCGATAGACGCGAACGGTATCCATCCGGTGCTTGTGGTCCGCGGCGCCTGCCGCCTTACCGCCCGGTCCTTGCGACTACCGAACGACATGTGCGTTATCAAATCCGACCAGCCTGCTGCCGTCCGGACCATGCAGCGTCAGTGATACTTGAGCCCATAGGGCCTTTCCAGTGTTTGCTCCGTCCGGCTGACCGAGAACCGGACCCAGTATTGCCCATCCGGGTCGACCACGAATACCTGATCGTCGAGATCCAGCAGGACGTCAAATCCGGGATCCCGCTCCGTCACGCTCTAAGATTATCACATACTGATAACCCTGCAACAGTCTGGGCGGCCGCGAATGGCTTTCAGCCCTCCGCATGTTAAATTGAAAACTTGGCCCCCACCGCAGGCGAGAAATTCCAGAAACTGGTCGAGATCATGGCGCGGCTGCGCGCTCCCGGTGGATGTCCCTGGGATCGGGAACAGACTTTCGATTCCATCAAGCCATTCCTGTTGGAAGAGACTTACGAAGTGCTGGACGCCATCGACGCGCGCGATTGGCGGGAACTCACCGGCGAACTTGGCGACCTGCTGCTTCAATCCGTCTTTTTTTCGCAGATGGCGGCCGAAGAAAACCTGTTCACGATCGAAGACGCGCTGGATGCCATCAACCAGAAACTGATCCGGCGCCATCCGCATATCTTCGGCAGCGAGACCGCGCAAACCGCGGGCGACGTGCGGCGCATCTGGGGCGAGGTGAAGGCGGAAGAGAAGAAGCAGAAAGGCGACGCCGCCGCCGGGTTGCTCGATTCGGTTCCGCGCGCGTTGCCGGCGCTGGTGGAGGCGCAGCAGATCACGACTCGCGCGGCGCATGTGGGCTTCGATTGGGATAACGCCGGCCAGGTGCTCGATAAGCTGCACGAAGAACTGGCCGAATTCGAGGCTGCGCGGAAGGGCGATGCGCAGGCGGAGATGGAAGGCGAACTGGGCGATTTGCTGTTCGTGCTGGTGAACCTGGCGCGCTTCGCCAAAGTCGATCCGGAGCAGGCGCTGCGCAAGACCAATGCCAAGTTTCGCGCGCGTTTCGGCTACATCGAGCGCAAGCTGGCCGAGCGCGGCAAGACGCCGGAATCGTCCACGCTGGCCGAGATGGACGCGCTTTGGGAAGAGGCCAAGCGATGATCGAACTGCGCGCGCTGAGCGAGAGCCGCCAGTTCGAAGAAGCCGTCGAACTGCAGCGAACGGTATGGGGATTTGAAGACATTGAACTGCTGCCCGTGCGCCTGTTCGTGGTGGCCACCAAGGTGGGCGGACAGGCGTTCGGCGCATTCGATGGCGGCCGCATGGTGGGATTTCTCCTCGCGATACCGGGCTTGAAGCCTGGCGGCGGATCGTACATCCACAGCCACATGCTGGGTGTGCTGGCGGAATATCGCGACAAGGGTGTAGGGCGTATGCTGAAACTGCGGCAGCGCGAGGATGCTTTGGCGCGCGGTATCCAACTGGTGGAATGGACCTTCGATCCGCTGGAACTGAAGAACGCGTTTTTCAACATGGAGCGGCTGGGCGCGATCGTGCGGCGCTACGTGGAGAATCAGTACGGCATGACCACCAGCCCGTTGCACGGCGGCTTGCCGACGGATCGCTGCGTGGCGGAATGGTGGTTATCCAGCCCGCACGCGGAGGCGATTCTGGCGGGGAAGCCGCCGGTGCGCCATGTGGAAGAGCGCCTGGAGGTGCCCGCCGATATCGGCGTGATCCGGCGGGAGGAACCGCGCCGTGCGCGGGAGATCCAGCGATCGCTGGGTGCGCGCTTGCGCGAAGGCTTCGATCGCGGGCTGGCGGTGATCGGTTTCGAACGCTCGGCGAACACCGGAACGTATCTGCTGGGGAGGTGGGAATGCGAATCGAACGCGTAACGCTGCGCCAGATCCGCATGCCGCTGGTACATTTCTTCGAGACCAGTTTCGGACGCACCACCGGGCGCGACATCATCCTGGTGGAAGTGGCGGGGGAAGGCGCCACCGGGTGGGGCGAAGTCACCGCCGGCGAGAATCCTTTCTATAACGAAGAGTGGACCGAATCGGCTTGGCTGATTCTGCGCGACTACGCCATTCCGCGCGTGCTGGGCCGGGATTTGAAGAGCGCCGACGACGTGGCGCCGCTCACCGCGCACATACGCGGCCACCAGATGGCTTGCGGCGGTTTGGAGGTGGCCGCATGGGATCTGGCCGCGCGGCTGGAGGGCCAGGCGCTGTGGCGAACCATCGGCGGCGGCGCGCGGCGGGAGATTCCTTGCGGCGTTTCCATCGGCATACAGAACTCCGTCGAGCAGTTACTCGAAAAGATCGAACGCGAACTGGCGGCGGGTTATCAGCGCATCAAGATGAAGATCAAGCCGGGCTGGGACGTGGACGTGATCCGGCAGGTGCGCGCGCGATTTCCCCGGATCAAGCTGATGGCGGATGCCAATTCCGCTTACACACTCGACGACGCGGACCGCCTGAAGCGGCTCGACGAATTCTATTTGATGATGATCGAGCAGCCGTTGGCGCACGACGACATCATCGATCATGCGGTGTTGCAGGCGAAGCTGGATACGCCGATCTGCCTGGACGAATGCATCCGTTCCGCGCATCATGCGGCGCAGGCGATCCGGCTGCGGGCGTGCGGCATTATCAATATCAAGCTGGGGCGCGTGGGCGGCTTCCGCGAGGCCAAGCGCGTACACGATGTGGCGCAGGCGGCAGGCGTGCCGGTGTGGTGCGGCGGCATGCTGGAGGCGGGCATCGGACGGGCGCATAACATCGCGCTATCGACGCTGCCGAATTTCGTTTTGCCGGGCGACGTTTCGGCCAGCAAGCGCTACTGGGCGCGCGATATCATCGTGCCGCCGGTGGAGACCACGCCGCAAGGCACGATTCACGTTAGCGATGAACCGGGCTTCGGCTACGCCCTGGATCTCGACTTCATACGCTCGGTTACGGTCCGGGAGGAGTCCGCCGGTTGAACAAACCCGCGGTACTTTACGCCCTCATCATCCTGATGGTGGTGTTCTGGTCGGGCAATTATATTGCGGGCAAGATTGCCCTGCGCGAGTTTTCGCCGCTGCTGCTGGCGGGGCTGCGGATCGGGATGGCCGGGCTGACGATTCTGCCGGTGTACGCCCTGCGGGGTTCGCGGGCGCGGCCGTCCGGGCGCGGCTTCGTGCATCTGCTGGTGCTGGGCGTTCTGGGCGTGACGCTGAATCAGCTTTTCTTTATCGTGGGCCTGAGCCTTACCAGCGTGGCGCATGCCGCCCTGATCATCGGCCTGACGCCCATGCTGGTGCTGATTCTAGCGTGCGTGCGCGGACAGGAGCGCATGAATCTACAAAAGGCCGGCGGGATGGCGATCGCGCTGGGCGGGGTCGCGCTGTTGAAAGCGTTCGAGCCGGCGGTGGCTGGCGGCGCCACGTGGCTGGGCGATTTCGTGGTTTTTCTGGCGGCGCTGGCATTCGCGCTGTTCACGGTATTCGGCAAGGAAGCCAGCAAGCAGTTTGATTCGGTGACGGTGAACACGGTGGCTTATGTAGCGGGCGGCATCGCGCTGCTGCCGGTCACGTGGTGGGAAGCCTCGCGCCAATCGATGGCGCACATCAGCGCGGGCGCGTGGCTCGCGGCGATTTACATGGCGGTGTTTCCTTCGGTGATCGCGTACCTGATCTATTACTACGCGCTTACACGCATCGCCGCTTCGCGGGTATCGGCATTCTCCTATCTGCAGCCCGTGTTTGCCACAGCCATGGGGGTCGCGATTCTGGGCGAGCGGCTGACGGCTCCGGTGGTGGCGGGCGGACTGGTGATCCTCTCCGGAGTTTCGCTGGCGGAGCGCGGCTGATGGCTTCGTTTTGGCAATTGCTGCGCGGCAATCGCAACTACCGCTATACCTGGATCGGACAGGTGGTCAGCGAAATCGGCGACCACTTCAACAATATTGCGGTGTTCAGCCTGGCGCTGGCCACCACGCACTCCGGACTGGTGGTGAGCGGCGTGATGCTCTCGCGCGCGATTCCGGCGGTGCTGGCCGGACCGATCGCGGGCGTGCTGCTCGACCGCATGAACCGCAAGCAAGTGATGATCGCGAGCGACGTGATTCGCGCGGTGGTGGCGCTGGCGTTCATTCTGACGATTCATCGCCGCGGCACCTGGCTGCTGTATGCGCTGAGCGCGCTGCTGATGTTCGCCTCGCCGTTTTTCACCAGCGGACGCTCGGCCATCCTGCCCAGCATCGCCACCGAGGACGAACTGCACACCGCCAATTCGCTGACGCAGACGACGGGCTGGAGCACGCTGACCATCGGCACGTTTCTGGCCGGCGCCAGTGTGGCGCAGTTCGGCTACGAGTGGGCCTTTGTGGGCAACGCGCTTTCCTTCGTGATTTCGGCGTTCTGCATTTCGCGGCTTTTTCTGCCGGGCGACGGTTTCCGGCCGAAGCGCGAATCGCTGACCGAGTCAGATGTGGCGCGTCCGTGGCACGAATACATGGAAGGGTTGCGCTACATGCGCGGGCACCCGTTGATTTTCGGCATCGCCCTGATCGGCGTCGGCTGGGCCACCGGCGGCGGCGCGGCGCAGATCCTGTTCAGCATTTTCGGCGAGCTGGTTTTCAATCGGGGGCCGGCGGGTATCGGCACCATCTGGAGTTGCGCGGGCGCGGGTTTGCTGGTGGGCGGCGTGGTGGCGCACCAGATGGGCAAGCGCATCAGCTTCAACGGCTACAAGCGCACGGTGGTGGTGTGCTACATCATCCACGGCGGATCGTACGTGCTGTTCAGCCAGATGCGTAGTTTTCGATGGGCACTGGTGTTTATCGGCGTCTCGCGCGCGGCGGTGGCGGTCAGTTCGGTGCTGAACATGTCGCAACTGTTGCGGCATGTGGCCAACGAATTCCGCGGGCGCGTGTTCGCCACCACGGAGTCGATGGTGTGGTCCACGATGATGATTTCTATGATGCTGGCGGGGATCGCTTCGCAGTATTACAATCCGCGGGCTATTGGCGCGATTGCGGGCGTGCTGAGTTCGACGACGGCGATCTTTTGGGGATGGGCGAATTGGACGGGCCGTTTGCCGGAGCCGGCGCAGGAAGGTATTTTACCGGAGGACGTGGAAGTGCATGGGGAGCCGACGGTTTAGGGAGGCGCGATTCGCGTCTTGATCGCGAAGCTCCCGAGTCATGGCGTGGAATGCTTCAACCTCGGCCGGATCGCCGTCGTCGGTGAGAGAGAAATCCCAGACCGGGGGTTTCAGGCCGGGAATCAACATGCTCGGCGCCGTGTAATTCTGCGGATCAACCACCTTCGCCATATCCTCAGTTTATCCGAATACGCGCGAGCCCAGCTGAGTTCGCCACCACGGCGACATTCTGGCGATGGGCGAACTGGACGCGCCGTTTGCCGGAGCCCGGCTGGGAGGGCATCTTGCCGGAGGCCGGCAATCGCCGGCTTAAGGCCTTTGCGATATAGTAGTGAGTATCACTACATGGGAGGCCATCATGAACATAGCAGTCTCGGCGGCGGACGCTAATCGCCGGTTCTCGGAACTCCTGCGAACCGTGAAGAAGGGCCAGAGCGTCGTCGTGACGAGTCACGGCAAGCCCGTGGCAAGAATCTCGCCGGTCAACGAGGACGATGGGGTCGCAAAAGGCGCGCGCTCCGCACTTTTCGCCCGGCTTCGTAGAGAACGAGTTGCGAACGTGGGCCGCTGGACGCGTGTCGAGCTGTACGACGACGCCCGATGAGGATCGCGTTGGACACAAACGTCATGGCCTACGCCGAAGGCGTCAACGGAGCGGTCATGCGAGACAAGGCACTGAAACTGATCCGGCGATTGCCACCCGAGGCTATCGTGCTGCCCGCGCAGACGCTGGGCGAACTGTTCCACGTGCTTGTTCGAAAAGCCAAGCGGCGCCCAACTCGTGCGCGGGAAGCCGTGCTGAGCTGGCGCGATGCGTTTGCGGTGGTTGAGACCTCAGCGGCGGTGATCGTCAACGCGACGGATCTGGCGTCCGGTCATGGCCTTACGATTTGGGACTCGGTCGTGCTGGCCGCGTCGGCGGAAGCCGACTGTCGTTTGCTTCTGTCGGAAGATCTCCAGGAGGGGTTCACCTGGCGGGGCGTTACCGTGACCAACCCGTTTGCGGCCACCCCGCACCCCATGGTGGCGGCTCTGCTTACGCCGTTCGAGGAGTGAACGCGCAGGCGTCCGGCGCCGGCTCGTTTGGCATCTCCACGCACCGTGACGATTTTTTGGGGATGGGCGAATTGGACCGGCCGTTTGCCGGAGCCGGCGCAGGAGGGTATTTTACCGGAGGATGTGGAAGTGCATGGGGAGCCGACGGTGTAGCTGGGGCGCGACACCACACGCCGAGCACGGCCGCTGCAAAAGTCCTAAAGCGGTATAACAGTCATATCGGATGCGGTTCAGCTTCGATCCCAGAAAAAGCGAGCGCCTGAGAGCAAAATCCGCGGCGGGGCATTGGGTTCGAGGAGGCGCGGGATCTGTTCACTCGGCCTTATTGGCTCGACCAGCGGTCGGATGTCCCGGAGCAGTATGTCGCCGTCGGCTGGGTGGGTGACCGGATGTATTCGGTCATCTTTGAAATACGCGAAGACGAAGAGGGGGAGATCCTGCACCTCGTGACGTTATGGAGGTCGACGAAGGAGGAGGTCCGATCATATGAAGAACACTCGCAAACCGAAGCGGTCGGTTTCCGCCGATGGGATTGCCCGGCTGGCCGATCAAGGCAAGGACATCTCCCATTTTTTCAAAGGCCAAGGCCGCATGGTGCAGCCCATTCAACGGGTTAATGTAGACGTGACTGCCGGCATGTTGGAGGAACTGGACAACGCCGCTCAGAACCTCAACATCAGCCGGCAGGCCGTCATAAAAACGCTGGTCCGGCAGGCGCTCGACCAGCACTATCTGGCGCAGAGTGCGCGTCGTTCGTGACTAATCGAGAGGGTCTATTGCTCCAGCTTGGCGTCGAGGGTGATCTTCGTGTTGTAGAGCTTCGAAACCGGGCAGCCCGCCTTGGCATTGCCTGCCGCCGTTTCAAAAGCGGCTTGCGTAGCGCCGGGGATTTTCGCCTTTAACTCCAGGTGGCTTTCCGTGATACCCCAGCCGCCGTCGCCCTTTTCAAGTGAAACAGTCGCGGTAACGTCGATGCGCTCGGCCGTCAACCCGGCGGCGCCCAATTGCCCCGACAGCGCCATGGCGAAGCAACCGGCGTGCGCGGCGGCCAGCAACTCTTCGGGATTGGTCCCGATGCCATTTTCAAAACGGGTCGAGAACGAATATTGCGTGTTAGAAAGCACGCCACTGGCGGTGGATACGGAACCCTGGCCTTGTTTCAGGTCGCCTTGCCAGACGGCGGATGCGTTGCGCTTCATGAATCCTCCTTTGGATCAGTCTATCTACATGCGTCCTTTGATACCGGCATCGAGCGAAATCTGGTGCACATCCAGAATCGTCCCGGTGGCGCGTTCCAGCGCGGCGCGAGCCTTCACGTAGGCGCTCTTGGCGGCCACCACGGTGGACTTGGCTTGCGCCAGCAGGCTCTCGTACTGGATCACGAAGAAGCTGGTGGATGCGCCCACTTCGTACTTCATCTGCTCGGCATCCAGCGACTCCTGCTGATAGCGCTGGGCCTCGATGGCGGCTTCATACGATGCGCGGGCGCGGCGTATGGCGATCACGGCGTCTTCCACTTCGAGGCGCGCCTCGTTCTGCAACTGGCGCAGGCGCACCTGCGATTGCTTGAGCTGTAATTCGTCACGCGCCAGGTCGGCTTCGGCCACCCGGTTCCGGATGGGCACGGTGACTTGCACGCCGATGCTATAAGTGGGGTACTTGGCCGTGAATAGCTGGTCCAGTGCCGTGCCGTATCCGCCCAGGAACGGGGTGCTGGCGGCAGGCGCCGCAGCCGGATTCAAGGGACCGGCCAAGCCGCTGTTCTGGGCCACGCCGACCAGGTTGATTTCAGGCAAGACCGCATTGCGGGAGCCTTCGAGTCCGATCTGGGAGTTCTGGATCTGCAGGTTCGCCTGGCCCAGGTCGGGACGCTTGGCTATGGCGGCCGTGAATAGATCCTGAATAGGCTGAATTTCTTCCTTTTCTGGAACCTCCAGCAAGTCGGTGGGGATGATAGTAGCGGCCTGTACTTCGGGATCGGCGTTCCCGGTGCGGGTCAACAGGTTTTTCAAGATGGCCTGTTGCTCTTCCAGAAGGCCGCGGGCGTTGATCAGGTCCTGCCGGCTGGCGAAGAGCTGTGCGTTGGCGTGGGTCAATTCCACGGGTGCGAGCGTGCCCTCGTCCACCTGCGCTTTGCTATCGGAATAGAGCTTCTCGGCGGCGGCCACCGTCTCTTGTTTCACCTTCACGTCTTCGTAGAGGGCGACGAAGTCGGTGTACAAGCGGAGCACGCCGTAAACCGTGGCGATCAGTTGCTGTTGGAAGAGCAACGTATTGATCTTGCTGTTGTTGCCGGCGATGCGAATGAAACGGCGATTCAGGGCGGGGCCGAAACCGCGCAGCAGCGGCTGCGTGACGGTGACGCCCAGGGACGAAGCCGAGTAGGGATTGTAATTGGTGTCCAGCGCGTTCAGCGATTGATGCGTGTTGTCGAAGGACAGGTTCACCAGCGTGCCGGTGCTGAAACCTTGGGTCACGCCGGCGTTGGCCATGAAGCCGCTGGAGACCAGCGACGGCACGCCGTAGGATTGAATATCCAACTGGGGCGTGCTCATATGCGCCCAACTCAGTTGACCATAGGCGTATGGATCGAAAATCGAAGTGGGCGTGCCCGTGGATTGCGGGATGCTCCCTTGGATCGACAGATTGGTCTGCGGTTCCCCCAGCGCTCCCAGTTCCAAGGCATTGGTCGAAACGGTAGTGCCCGATGTGACGACGGTGCCTGAGGCCGGATTGGTCACCACCGGACTGAGCGGGCCGCCCACGCCCGTGGGTACTTCCGTCACAACGAACGGCACGCCGCGCAGCAGGCCGCCGCCCTTGGCGCGCTCTACGTCGGTATCGGCGATCGAAAAGCTGAAGCGATCGAGTTCCACATCCAGGTTGTTCTCGATCGCCAGAGCCAGCGCGCCGGCTTGCGAGAGATAGAGATTGCCCGCCCGGATCATATCGTGAACGCGGGGCGAGTTCTTGAAATCGAGTTCCTTGGAGGCGCGGCCGGCCTGCGCAAACAAGGGTGCGGCACAGATGAGCAAGAATAAGGCGGAGGATTTAAACATCGGGTTCAGGCTGGACGCTTTTTCTCCCGCAACGGCACGGGATTCACCTTGGCTCCCTCCTGCACGGTATCGCCGGGATTTACGACTACCTGTTGGCCGGCTTCCAAACCGGAGAGAACTTCGATCTTATCTCCATAATCGCGGCCCAGTTGAATAGGCTGGAAGTGGATGGTTCGGGTAGCGCCCACCACGGCCACCTGCGGGCCATTGGCGCGCACCACCAGCGTATCGCCGGGGATCAGCAGAGACGGGCTGATACGGGGCGTGGTCAGGTCCACTTGCGTGTACATGCCCGGCAGCAGGGCGCCATCGGCATTGGGCACCTGGACTTCCACGAGCAGCGTGCGGGAGGCCGGATCGAGGGCATTGGCCGTGCGCGTGACCGTCCCGGTGAACTGGCGTCCGCCCAGGTCGGCGATCAGCAGGCGGGCTTTCTGGCCTACGTGGATGGAGGAGGCATCCGATTGGGGCACGTTGACGTAAGTGCGCAGGCGGTCGGTTTGCGCGATCCGGAACAGCAGCGTGCTGGCTTCACTCACCAGCGCGCCGACATCCACGTTGCGCACCGTGATCACGCCCGCGAAGGGCGCGTACACACTCTTATAACCCTGCAATTCGACGAGGCGGGCCAGATTGGCCTGTGCGGCCAGCACGTTGCTGTGGGCCGCGGCGACGGCCTTTTCGAGCGCCTGCACATTGGCCTGGGCCGCCTGGTATTGCGACTGGTAGGTGTCGTTGTCCTGTTTCGACACCACGCCTTTGGAAACCAGCTTATCCCAGCGGCTGGCGGTCACCTGCGCCAGTTGCTCGTTGGCTTTTCCTTGTTGCAGATTGGCGCTGGCTTGCTCCAGACCAGAGCCGGCCTGCTCGACGGCCGCCTGCGCCTGGCGCACCTGTTGATCGAGTTCCGGCGCTTCGATTTCAGCGAGCAACTGTCCGGCTTTGACGCGATCGCCGATGTCCGCGTAGCGCTTTTGGATATAGCCGCTGGCGCGGGCGAGCACCGGCGCTTCGGTCACCGGTTCGATGCTGCCGGGGAGGATCAGAGTGCCGGTGGCGGCGGAGCGTTCCACGCCGACTACGGTAACCGAGGGCGCTTCCTTCGCGGCGGTATCGGCTTCCGCGACCAGGGTCGATTCATTGCGGCGGTGCGGAATGAAACCTTTGAAAAAAGCGACGACGATCACCACGGCCAGCACCAATGCCAGCAGCCACAACGAGCGGTGCGAGGGCGCCGGCGGCGAGCCGGTATCCGGCGCGCCATGCCGCAGGAGCTGTTGCTGCTCCGCAACTTTGCGCTTCAGATCGTCGATTTCGGCGCGCAGACTCGCTTCGGTATCGCCGGCCACTTCGGTTCTTTCGCGTACGGGAGATTCGTTTTCCATTTTAATCAAATGGGCAAGGCGCCATCAGCCCAACAAAAGCTCGCCGGTCACGTCTTCCTGCTCTTCTTCGGCGATCCTGCGATCGAAATCCACGGGCGGTTTCTTCTTCATCAGGCTATATACGATGGGAACCACGAACAGGGTGGTGACGGTCGCCAGCACCAGGCCGCCGATGACGGCGCGGCCCAGAGGCGCGTTCTGCTCGCCGCCCTCGCCCAATCCCAGGGCCATGGGCAGCATACCGATAATCATCGCCAGCGCGGTCATCAGCACGGGGCGGATGCGGGTGTGACCGGCGGACAGGGCCGCGGACCGGGCATCCATACCGTCGGCGCGCTGATCGTTGGCGAACACGACCATCAGAATGCTATTGGCGGTGGCCACGCCGATACACATAATGGCGCCCATGAGGGACGGCACGCTAAAGCTGGTCTGAGTGATGAACAGAATCCAGACAATGCCGGCCAGGGCGCCGGGGATGGCCATCAGGATGATGAAGGGATCCAGCCAGGACTGAAAATTGACGGCCATCAGCAGGTAGACCAGGATCACGGCGAAAATCATGCCCAGACCCAGGCGGAGGAAGGATGTCTGCATGGTATTGATCTGGCCGCGCAGGTCGAACGTAGTGCCCCGCGGCAGATGCGGCGTAAATTCCCGCATGATGCCTTCGACCGCCGAGCCTACACCGCCGAGGTCGCGGCGGTCCACGTTGGCGAATACATCGAAGACGGGTTGCACGTTGTAGTGATTGACGATCTCGGGCGCAACGCCGCGCTCGACGGTGGCCAGATTGGAGAGAAGCTGGGGACCGCCCGCCGCGGCGCCGGGATTTCCATACGCCAGGGAACTCTGACTGGGGGCGCTGCCGATGGACGAATTGGTTGCGCCGGAGGTGCCGGCCGTGGACGAGGTCGTAGTGCTGAGCACGCTGCCGAGCGGCGAGGAGATCGGTGTGCGCATCAGCGCGGCGAGCGAATCCAGGCGGTATTGGGGTGTCTGCACGGCCATGGCGTAGCTGACGCCGTTACTCCAGTTCAGCCATTCATTGGGCGCGATTTGCCCGTTGGAGCTTAAGGAGATCAGGAGGCTGTTGCTCACGTCCCGCTGTTGCAGTCCCAATTGCCCGGCTTTGTCCCGGTCGACGTTGACGCGAAGTTCGGGATAGTCGACGATCTGATGCACATGCACGTCGGCCGCGCCGGGAATGCGCGCGATGCGCGCCGCCAACGCCTGGGCGATCTGGTAATTGCGCGGGTCCCGGCCGACGACCTGCAGATCGATGGGCGCGGGCAGTCCGAAGTTGAGAATCTGATTGGTGATATTGGCGGCTTCAAAGAAGAAGATTACGTCTGGAAAAACCTGATGCAGGTGCTTGCGCAGCCGGTACGTATATTCCGCGGTGGGGCCGTGATCTTCCGGCTTCAGAGAGATCAGGATGTCGCCATCGCCGGTGCCCAGCGTGGTGCTGTCGCCGAACGCCAGATTGAAACCACCGAATGGTATGCCGATGTTATCGATGATCGTATCGATTTCGCCGGGCGGGATGACTTGGCGGATTTCCTGGTCGATCTTGGAAAAGAGCACCTCGGTTTCTTCGATGCGCGTGCCGGTGGGCGCGATGGCGTGCAGGCGCATCTGGCCGGAGTCCACCGAAGGGAAGAAATCGCGCCCCACCATGAGGCTCAGACACAGCGAAGCCGCCACGAAGATACCGAATCCGGCCAGCACCGGCGCGCGGTGATCGAGCGCCCAATGCAGCAGGCTGGCGTAGGACGACCGCATCAGCTCGAAACGCCGGTTGAACAGATAATGCATGCGCCAGATCAGGCCCTTGCCGCCGCCGGTCTCGCCATGCGCGCCGAGGGCGTACAGTTTCACCTCCGGCTTCAACATGTAATGCACCATGTTGGGAATCAGGGTACGGGACAGCAGATAAGACGCCAGCATGGCGAAAGCCACGGCCATGGCCAAAGGCGTGAACAGGAACTTGGCGGCGCCGGTAAGCAATAATACCGGCACGAACACAATGCAAATCGAAAGAGTGGAAACGAAGGCCGGCGCCGCGATCTGCTGCGCGCCATCGAGCACGGCGCGCACGAGGGGCTTCTTCATGGCCATGTTGCGATGGGTGTTCTCGATTTCGACCGTGGCGTCGTCCACCAGGATGCCGACGGCCAGCGCCAGGCCGCCGAGCGTCATCACATTGATCGTCTCGCCGATGAAGTTCATGATGGCGAGCGACGTGAGAATCGACAGCGGGATCGAAACGCAAACGATCACCGTGCTGCGCCAACTGCCCAGGAACACCAGGATCATCAAGCCGGTGAGGATCGCGGCCGTGATCGCCTCGCGCACGACGCCGTTAATAGCGGCGCGGACGAATAGTGATTGATCGAACAGTTGGCGGACGCGCAACTCGGGGGGCAATCCGGCCAGGATCTGGGGCAGACGTTGCTTGACGGCATTGACGATGGCCAGGGTGGAAGCCCGGCCGTTACGCAGGACGGTCATCAGGGTGCCGCGCGTGCCGTTGGTGCGCACGATGCTGGTCTGCACGGCGTAGCCATCGCGGACCTGCGCCACGTCCTTGACGTACACGGTGGCGCCGTTGACCACGCGGATGGGCAGGTCATTCAACTGGTCCAAAACGCGCGGGCTGCTGTTCACTTTAATCTGGTAGTCGATGTTGCCGATCTTGGCGTCGCCGGCCGGCAGGATGATGCTCTGAGCGCTGAGGGCCGCGGAGACGTCGGTAGCCGAAATGCCTTTGGCGTAAAGCTGGTCGGGGATCAGGTCCACCATGATCTGGCGGAATTTGCCGCCGTAGGGCAGCGGCACCGCGGCGCCCTGCACGGTCGCCAACTGCGTGCGGATAAAGTTCAGGCCATAGTCGAAAATGGCTTGTTCACTGAGGGTCTTGCTCTCCAGGCCCAATTGCAAGATGGGCACGCTGGATGCATCGTACTTCAGGATGTTGGGTGGAAAGGTGCCTGGCGGGAAAATACGCAACAGGGTTTGTGAAATGGCCGTGACCTGCGCCAAGGCCATATCGATTTTTACGTTCGGTTGGAAGTAAACCCGGACCACCGCCACCCCGCTGTAGGATTGCGATTCGATATGCTCGATATCGTTCACCGTAGTGGTCATGGACCGCTCGAAGATGGTGACCATGCGCTTTTCCATCTCCTCGGGGGACAGGCCCTGGTAGGACCAGACGATACTGACCACGGGAATGTCGATGTACGGGAAAATGTCCACCGGCATGGTGACGATGGCGGCGCCGCCCAAAATGGCGATCAGCACGGCCATCACTACGAACGTGTAGGGGCGCCGCAGCGCGAGTCGGACTATCCACATACAAAACTGGAGACTTTGAGGCTAAATCCCATTATCACGGAAAAGGCTGGTGTGTATTGAGATGACGAAAGGGGGCATTTGGATGTTACCTTGTCGCGCGATCCGTGCCCTTCAGGACCGGCGGCGATTTCAGGTATGCTTGGATAAGCCCGCGGCACGGTGCGCGGGCACCGAAAGGACCTGGTAGCATGAGTCTGAAAATCAATGTCCGCGAAAGCGGCAGTGTGGTCATCCTGGATTTGGACGGCCGGATCACGATCGGCGAAGAAGTGGCTTCGTTGCGTGACAAAATTAAGGAACTGCTCGACGGCGGGCAAAAGAATATTCTGCTGAACCTGGCCGAAGTCAGCTATATCGACAGCACCGGCTTGGGACAGTTCGTGGGCAGCTTCGCCACGGTGACCAGCCGCGGCGGTCAACTCAAGTTATTGAACTTGCAGAAAAAGCTGCAGGAATTGATGCAGATCACCAAGCTCATCACGGTGTTCGAGACGTACACCGACGAAGCGGCGGCGGTGCACAGCTTCGCCGCGGCGGCGACTGCCGGTTAGCGGCCGGAATCACTCCACATCGCCGGGATCCACGGCTTTTTTCTCGCCGGTCGACGCCCAGCGGACATATGCGATGATATCGGCGATTTGCTGGTTGGTGTAACCGCTGGTGGACGGTGGGTGCTTCCAAACGCTGTTCTCGCTCTTGGACGCGAGGTCGGCGGGCGCGAACTTCTTCAGTTCGGGCGGCATCTTCGAGAGATCGTAATATTGCAATGTGGTCGCGTCGGCCGACACCTTTATCGCCGGGAACTGATCGCCGCTCTTGAGCTTGAGCACCTCGACGTATTCGGTGCTTGTGGCCCGGATTGCCGTAACCAGTGCCCGCGTCCCAACGCGTCCCAGAGTGCGCAGGTCCGGTCCGACCGCCGTCCCGCGGCCTTTCAGGGCATGGCAGTTGGCGCAGCCTTTCTCCGCGAAGAATAACGTCTGACCGCGGTCGATCTGCGGGGTGGGCGCGGCCGCCTGCAGGAATAACAAAACGGATAACCAGACCATGTAGTCCTCCGCCAATAGTATATTCGGATGCGGGGGCCTTCGCGCGCTGTACCCTACATTTCCAGCCTGCCCTTAAACATCAGGTCGCGCACGCGGAATTGCGCCTCATGATAAGGGCCGTATCCCGGCAAGTACAGCTCGAAGGTGACGTTCTTGTCGCGTTCGGTGACGGCGCGCGGATAGACCAGCCGCAGAACCGGGTCCGCGGGAACTGGCGGAAAGTGGCCCTCAATTTTATATGTCTGGCGGCCCACCTTCATGACGGACTCATCTTCCATGTGGCGCGCTTCTTCGCCGTCAGAGAGCGCGTTCAGGTTCTTGAACGCAATGGCGAGGATGATCTGTTTGCCACCGTGCTCCTTCAGATAATCCACGTATTCCTCATTGAGCGGCTTTCCGCGGCGGCGGGCGAGTTCGGTCTCGGCATCCCGCAGCGGAGAGGCGGTAGCAAGATACACCTGGACTTCCGGCGCCGGATCGGCCATCTGCGCCCAGGGGCTGTCGTGCATCAGGCGCTGCAATTCCGGTTCGGTCCAGTCGCGGGGGGATTTGGTTTCCCAGAACGGCGCGGCCAACAGGGCCAATAGGGCGCAGACCAGAGGCATAATTTAAATATGTCAGAATCCCGCTATCGTGGCCGGCGCGCCACTACCATCGAAAACGAACTGGTGCGCGTGACGGTGCTGCATGAAGGCGGGCACATCGCGGAGATCCTGGACAAACAGAGCGGCGTCAACCCGCTTTGGACGCCGCCGTGGCCCACCATCGAGCCTTCCAGCTACGATGCGGCGAAGCATCCGGAGTACGGCGCCGATTCCGAGAGCAAGCTGCTGAGCGGGATCATGGGGCACAACCTCTGTATGGATATTTTCGGGCCACCATCGGAAGAAGAAGCCGCCGCCGGGCTGACGGTGCACGGCGAGGCCTCCGTAGCTGTTTATGCAGTGACCGCCAACGGCAGCACCCTGACCCAGAGCGCCCGGCTGCCACAGGCGCAACTGCGGTTCGAGCGGCATATAAAGTTGCATGACCGCGTGGTGGGCATCACAGAAGTCGTCGAAAACGAGGCCATCACGGACCGCCCCATCGCCTGGACGGAACACGTCACGCTGGGTCCTCCCTTTCTGGAGAAAGGCGTTACGGAGTTTCACGCGCCCGTCGCGCAGTCGCACGTTTTAGAAACCGGCTGCGGACCTTTCGAGCGCTACACGGATGCTCCCGTTTCGGGCGGTTACACCGCGTACCTGATGGACCCCGCCGCGGCCACCGCGCATTTCGTGGCCTGGTCGCCGCGCAGCCTCGTGGCGCTGGCCTATATCTGGAGCCGCGCCGATTTTCCATGGCTGGGCGTCTGGGAAGAGAACTACGGCCGCCGCACCGCGCCATGGGACGGCCGCACCTTGACGCGCGGCATGGAGTTCGGCGTATCACCGATTCCGGAGACGCGCCGCCAGATGATCGGACGCGGCAAATTGTTCGGCGTTCCCGGGTTCCGCTGGATACCGGCGCGCCGGCGCATACGGGTAGACTACAGCGCCGTGATCGGCCGTGTGGAGAACGGGATGGACATTCTTAACGGCCTGGCGGCATAACGTGGGCCTGACGTTGCGTTCGGGCCGCTCAGACGATTTGGAAGCCGTGGCACGCATTCAGGCGGCCTCGCAAGAGGCATCGCAATGGGACGTCGGCGAGTACTTGAAGTACGACCTGCTGGTGGCGGAATACGCGGGAAGCATCGCCGGCTTCGCCGTGGCGCGCCAGGCAGTGGAAGGCGAAAGCGAATTGCTGAATCTGGCCGTGGATCCGGCGTACCGGCGGCGCGGGATCGCGCGGCGGCTGGTTGCGCAGTTCACACGGAAATATCCGGGAACGTTTTGGCTGGAAGTCCGGGAATCCAACCTTGCAGCCTATAAATTATACGAAACACTAGGCTTTGCCGAATGCGGCAAGCGCCCTGGTTACTATGCGGAATCATCGGAAGGCGCTATTGTCATGAACTTTCATTCATGATAATGTCACAGTAGACGGCAGGTCCGATCTGGGGGTCTGCCGCACTTCTCTAGGATGATGAAGTGAAGACCCACCGAGCCTCGTTCCAAGCACCGACTCGGCGTGGCAACCTCACTGGGAGGAACTGCCTCAATATGGAACGGAACGCACAGGAACAATTGAAAGCGCATCTGATGGAAACAAACGCGGAGTATCGCCAACTCGCGGCTTCCCATTGCGACTACGCCAAGAAGCTGGAGGCGCTGGAAGCTCAGGCACATCTGACCGACCAGGAGCAGATCGAAGAAGTTCGGCTGAAGAAGCTGAAACTCCGCTTGAAAGACCAGATGGAAGCGATCGTGAGCCAATATAGGGATCAACGAGTCGCTTAACGTCAGGTGCGCGCATTAGAATTGTAGAAGGCCCGGCCAGGTTCGCCCTGCCGGGCTTTTGTGTTTATCGGATACGCCACGCCGGTTCCGGAGCCAGCGACACCGTCTGCTACAATCGGTTGGCACGAATGTCCACTGAAAATGGCCAGCCGCGCCTGACGGTCGCCGATCTGGCCGCCCGTTGCCGTGGCGAACTCATCCCGCTTACCAACACGTTCTCTTTCTTCTGTACGCCGCCGATTGCGGAAGAGGACCAGCGACAGTTTCTTCACGATCCCATTGCGGCAATCTCTCCGGCGATCTGTACGGCGCTGGGCAAGATCGGAGTGGTGCTGGTGCCGTTTCTCGAAAAGGGCAACGGGCGGGCCGGCGATGCGGTCAGTTTTGAAAAACCCGCCGAGGGCCGCCAGCTTGCCGTGGCGCGCATCGCAGGCGAGAAGCTGACCCTGCTGGTGCTGGCCACCCGGGACGAAGACATCGCCAATTATCATTACACGTTCTACAACGCACTGGCCGCGCTGGTTTCGGAGCACTGGACACACGAGGCCCAGGAGAGCTTCTACCGCCTGCTGCGCGAGGAATTGAGTTCGGAAGTGCACGGCGAAGTGGACGAACGGAGCTGGCACCTGAAACAGGCGCTGTCGCGCCGCCAGACCAACGTGCGCAAGGAAACCAAACTGTTTCGCGACTATGCCCGGCAGTCGTTCGAAGATACGCTGACGCTGTATCTGCACGGCACCTGTTGCGATATTGACGTGGAGACCGGGCCGCGGCAGATGCCCAGCCGGTATCTGCGCAAGCGGCTGGAGCTGCTGCTATCGCTCTTTCCCCCGCCGGAAGGCTACGCGGTGTTTCCCGAGCAGTTGAAGAAGCGCTAGGGTCAGGGTTCGCGGCTGACGGTCAGTTTGCTGAAGTAGCCTTCGGTGCCAGGTCCGATCCACAGACCGATCCCGCCCTCGCTGTCGCCCAGCTTTAAGTCGTGAACCAGCAGGCATGGTTGCGCGGCGCCGTTGACGTAGAGCGCGGCATTGATGCCGTGCACGAGGACGCGCAAGTGCGTCCACTCGCCCGGCGCCATATCCGCATAAGACTCGTAGACGCCCGGACTCTCCTGGCGCAGCCTGTGCCAGGGCCAATCCGGGATCGATTCATATTGCGTGGCGTGATTGCGGCGCAGTTGATCGGTGGCGCGGCCGTTGGTGGGCCGGATGTAGATGTTCTCGCAGCGCGCCCCATTCGCGGCTACACGAAAGACCACGCCGATGAACCCGCGCGCTTGCGGATCGGCGTTGGCTGAAGGCGTCCCGGCGACATCCACCTCGATGGCGCCGTTGTGGAATGCGAGATCTTTGATAAGCGCCAGGGCTTCCGTTGAGCCGGCGGGATCCTCGACAACCTTGAGCGACGATAAACCGCGGTAAGTGGCAGTCTCCGCCCGGACGTGCTGCAATTTCAGGCGGGACGGATCGGAGAGGTTGATTTCTTCCGCGTGCGTCAATGAGCAGAATAGGAGAGCTAGCGCCAGTCGCGGCATTTTGGTCTCTTGAGCATGTGACGTTCCAACCATTGGCGCTGGAAAGGCGGCGGCTCGGCGCTGGCAGTGTCCGAGGGTGGGAATGCGGCGTGCGAAGGTGAACAGTGGAATGGAAGTAGTTTAAAATCAGGAGAGGTCCACCCAACGGGCGCGTAGCTCAGGCGGATAGAGCATCTGCCTTCTAAGCAGAGGGTCGCCGGTTCGAGTCCGGCCGCGCCTACCAATTAAACTACGTACTATTAGTTATTTACGGGAGATTTAGACTTGGATGCCAGCAGGATTGTTGTAGGTCTGGGTGGTAGGAGTCGCACAGTTCTCGTTTCCTTGATCCATGGCCCACGTGATGGCCGGTGTCGGAAACTGCGTCGCTACGAAATAGATCTCCGGGGTAGGAGGCTCTCCCGTCAGGGAAGACGTCGGGCAATACAAGTTAGGTGGCGGGCCTTGGCTCGAAGACCAGAATTGCTCAGGAAAGTTCACGCAATTCTGGCCGGAGCTGGTACAGTCGTTCTGAGGAGAGCTCAGAGACGGCTGGTTGACATAAGGGGTGCCGGAAGGAAGCACCCCGCAGTATTGAGCCGATGGCACGGTGAACGGCGGATTCTGCTGTGTTTGCTTCAGCGAGAGAGGATCTACATAATCAACCCTGGGCGCATAGGGCCCCATAAGGCCCGCACCGTTCCCGTCCGCATTCGTATACTCGGCGGTGGAGAATGGAATCGCCGAGCAAGCGAAAGTGGCTTTCGGCAGTGTGTTCCTGATCGTCAGCAAAAGCGGGTCGGCCGTCGAGAACGCGGGAAACTGGCTCAAATCCAGAACCGTATACGTATTATTCTTGCCCGCTGTCCACACCGAGTAATTCGCTGCGCCGGCCGTGACAGGCTGGACCCCAGCGGGCTGCCCCAGGGAACCACTGGCGGTCTCTTGAAGATAGGAGGGCAGCTTGGCACCAGTGGTCACGATAAGGGTTACATATTGGTTTCCTGAGCCGTCCGTAATCGCGGCGAATGCCGAGTCCGCCAGGCTAACAAGGGAAAACGGGCAGTTACCGCAACTGCCGGTGCTCGCCGCCACGCCATCCGTGTCGGCGGTGTAGTACTGATTTGCCGAGGCCGGCGGATTCTCCTGCTGCCAAAACGTGAGGCTCGTATATCTCAGGTCCGACGTATTGGTCAAGTCGCAGGCGCTGTAGGGAGAGTTGCAAGGCGTAGTGGGATGGCTTGGTAGCCAGAAACGGAACCGCATCACACAACCGTCCGCCGCGGTTTCCCCGGTCCCGTCGTGCGTGCAAGCGGAACCGCTGATCATCCCGGCAAGGCCGGTGGTGGAGATTGCGCTCCCGATGTAGCTGTCGTCGGGCCCGGGCGTTCCCCGCCACTCTGGCGAGCGCGCCCAAGCCACCTTGTTTGGGAACAGGCTGGTTACCGCAGGGTCGCCGTTCGCATAGCACGCCTGCGCGGTGATACCGGCATCATCCGTGTGCTGCGTTTGCTGGGCGGCATCCATCCAATTGCTGTAGCCTTGTTGAGCCAGGTCGGTTTTTGAAAGGAAGGCCTGTGTTTTTGGCGGCGCCACGCCGCCGTTCTCGTTAGGCGCATACATCATGTTGTTCAGAACGTATTGCGCCTCGTAGGCGCAGCCGCTGGTGACGTCGCGCACGATCACGTACTGATTCGGAATTGGCGCCGGCGGGGTGGCGCATCCGTTCGTAAATGGACAAGTGCAGCCGCCGCTGACCGGACACGGAGGAGGCTCCAGCAGGCTCGCCGTGCAGGTGGGCTGGCCGTTGGAGCAGACGTATGGAGGTTCGAGATAGCTGCGGATGACTACGCTCCCGGCTGTATTGGACCCGTCGCATTGCGTGCCGGTGCAGCCGGGTGGCGGAGTCGAGTGGCCCGGCACTTCGACCATGTGGGGCTGTAGGTTTTGGCTGACGCTTGGCGGCTGCACATTTGCATTCCAATCCATGGACAGGTGGCGCTGGGTGCCGTCAAGCAGATTATCCTCTTCGAACGGATCGATGGCGCAGCCTGACAGAGTGGTGGACGGAACGGATCCCATGCTAACGGGCAGTAGATACGCCGGGCCCACGGAATACGAAGTTCCATTGCCCGTTACAACGAAGGGGTTGATGTAGGAGTTCCCGGATCCGCCCACCGGGTCGAGATCGGCATCGGCTAGGTGCTGCGCAACCGTATAGTGCATGTCGTTGCCGGTGATCGAGAAGTACCGCGCCTTCGGGAAAGTGCCCACAATAACCAGCTCAATGGCGTTATTGCCGTGGCTGGCCACCCACGCGTCGAGGTTGGTGATGCTGTAATAAAGCGCGAAATATGTAGAGTTGAGGTCCCCTGCGGCGCTCTGCCCGCTGGCCTGCGGGATGGGAATCTCGTAAGCGGAGTTAGCGTAACTCTTGTAGAAGTTTGCGCCGAGCGAATCGGTGGCCCTTGATGGCGTGCAGGGCACCATCACTGACGACGAACTGGAGGCCTTCATCCAAAGCTTTCCGATTATCAACGCGGACACCCGACCGGGACAAATCCTTGAGGTGCACAAGCTCCCGGTGGTGCCCTGGCGAGAGCTATGAGATCCATGGTCTCAAGGCTGTCCCGGCTGGAGCGGGTGACCCAGGAGAGCACCGGGCCGCGGCGTTTCCGGATTCAGTACGGATACCTGAAGACGCTGCCCGCCGATTACGCGGGGCCGCGGCACGTCGTAACGGTGCGACAGCTACCGCCAGGACCGGGTGCGTATACCGGGGAAGATTGGCTCGATTGGGAAGAGCGGCCCGGCCCGGCGCCGGCTGCGGACCTCACCGGTTCCAACAACGAGATGCTCGTCCACGTCTGCTACGTGGAAGCGCCCAGACCGGCAGAGATGCGGGAAAGAAGATGAGAGACGCCTGCGGCGGCTGGGGTCGTCAGCCGGCTCGACAGCGTATCGAGTCTGGAGAATGCTAGCTGCACACGGACGCTACGGCCGAACGGCACGGTGTTAGAGATGGTGCGTTTCATGGGAGAGCGCAAAGGCGGTCGCGAAGCCACCGTAGAGGGACTGGACCGGTGGGTCACAGCTTCCCAATCGAGAGGTAGAAATGCGCGCCATTGCCGAGTGAGTGACTTACCGATAAAAGTAGGGCCGTCTGCCGCCCGCAACCGATAGCCTTCTGGGAACGGCCCTTGGGAAGCACTTCCCCGAGTGACGCGCTGCTGTTGGCCATACTCAGGCTGGCTTTGCTGCCGCACCTCGTGGCGTCAGAAGCGCCAGGACGGCCGCTACGACAAATAACGCTAAGACGTCACCCCAAAGATGTCCCAAGTGCTCGGAGTTCGCCACAGACTGTACTGCCATGATTCCGCCGTGCACAATGCTGGACCACACGGTGAACCAGATGAGGCTCAAGTGTGCGAGCGGATTGCGGGACGCAACCAACAGAAACACCCCCAGCGTCGCGTAAATGCCCAGAATCATCTGTAAGTAATCCGACTGGCCCGCGTGCCACGACCAGCCTGACGGCCAAATGATGGTGAGCGGGTAGATCCCGACTACGAAGATCAGACCCACCACCAGCAACGCGAGGCGCAAATACTTGATGCGATCAGTTTTGGTCATATTCCCCTCCCTTAGGCTGTGGAATGAAACTGCGGCTCTCGGTTTTCTCCGTCAAGTGGTTCCGAGGCACGAGAGAGTATACCAAGGATTCACCATCCTGGGGTCGCGGGCGGGCGGACGTTTTTTGACTGCCCCTCGCGCACTTGCGGCGAGCGTCCCGCTGCAGAACACGGTATGGAATACGCGCCTCGAAATCCGGATTCCCCGATGGCGCGACACAGGTCTTGGGTCATATAGACGAATCGAGTGAAACGGGCTAAACCATTGCGTCGATTTAAAGAGGGGCCCTGGTGCACTCAAAGGCGTCGGAGCGTAGCTCTTCGGGTCACGATCATAACTTCGCGCTCCACACGAGCCGCAGGTTTGGTATGTGGCGTTTGCCACGCCCACGTCGGCCCTCAGTGAGATCACGAGCTGAACAACAGTCCGCAAAACCGCCTGGGACTCGTAGTCTAAAACTGGCCGGCTCGGAATCCTGAAGGGCCGAAAGACCCTCTCGTACATCTCCGGTCTGACGAGGAATTCGTCAGGCACCCAGTTCAACATGAAAATCCCACGGCTTCCCGCCCATTTTGGCTCCCCAGAAAGGCAGAGGGGTCGCATTTGTTCTGCCCCCCACCGACAGTCTGGACAGCCTGTTCTGTACGCCGTCTGGTAGAACTTTAGGAGGTTATGAGCTGAGGAAATTCACGCAGCGATGCGTCAAGAGCCAGGTAGGTCGCAGCCTCTCGGTCTTTAGCGCCAAATTTGGCGTGCGATATGTCGGCGAGGGGGGTCTCCAGTGCTACCAAGGCGGGCGACTAGATATGTGTTGCTGGGATGAGAAGTCCATGCGCCGTGGTATTGATCGAGAAGTACCGCGACCCTAGGCCACGAAGGATCGTTCTCCGAAATGTCCGGAATCACAATCCTCCCATCCGCAGGCGGAGTTTGCGGGGCGAGAAGGCCCAGGGCCTCCAAGATAGGCCCAGCGAGTTCAGCGAATAGGTTTAATCGATGGTGAATGACCATGTTATGGATAAACTCCGGTTTATCGTCTGGAGAATGCTACGTGCACACGGACGCTGTGGCCGGAGCGGCACGGTAGAATCCGTGAGTTCGACACGCCCGCCGGACGGTAATCCCGGAATCCGGTGGTGGCGGTGGGCTTTGTCGCAAGCCTTGCAAACAAGAACAACATGCAATCACCAATATGACGGCCTGCACGACGAAGGTTCGCCTTCGATGAACACCTCTGACTGCCAGAACCACGTCGATCACGAAAATAACAGGTAGGATTTCAATCCCAAAGGCCGGAAACGTGACAAAAACAAATAGCCACCGAGGAATGCCTTGATATTCTGGATTCGCTATACGGAATGCCCATACTGCGATCATGACCGCGACGCATAGCAGAGCGTAGACCCGAGTGCTCCACATCCAAATAGTTGCTGGATTTGAACTCATGCTGTAAGCCAGTCTACCCTGATCCGTCTGCGTTCGCCACGCTCTGTTTCGGTTGAAGCGCGCTCCTTCAAAAGGGGCTGGCCCGCTTGCCGTGTCGCCTCCCGATATCAACTCACAACGCCCGCAAACTAGCTTGCGGTGTAACCTTGTCGGTGGACGGCGGTATAAACGTCAGATGACCAGTCTCACACCGGCGTTGCTGAGCACTCTTGCGTGTCGGTCGGGCAGTCCACGCCTGTCGGAATCGTGCCGCAGGTATTGCCGTCCTGCGGCTGTGCCGGTGCAAGCCACGATGCAGATAACCGCGAATAAGATGGATAACCTGCCCAGGATGGCGGGTCCTAGATGTTCGGTTAAGTCGTCACGATCGAAACGCATCTCGCGAGTTTATTTGATGCCGAGGTCCACTGTCAATGCCTGATGATATATGCCTGGCGACATAGGCGAGTAGCGAGAGCGCCGGCAAGCATGGGTTTGCCGATGATCACAGGGACTTCTGTTCGCTCTGCCAGAGGCGTGCCGTGTGCCGGAGGTTTGCGACGGGTGGCGCACACTCACCTGCGCTGGTTCGGTCAGCGCTATAGGCTATGCTGGGGCCGGGTCGCCAATTCGATATGGCGGCTTCCTCCCGCGTCACCACGCCGCGCGCGCCCTACAGCAGTGTCAGCGGATCCACGTCAATCACCAGCGCCGTGGCGCTCCATTTCTGCTCCCGCGCAAAGGATTGCGCTCGCTGTAATAACTCATTTAATGCCTTCCGGCTAGCGGCCTTGATTAGAAACTGGTAGCGGTATTCGTTCTTCAGCCGGTTGACCGGCGCCTCTGCCGGCCCAAGTATCTTGATCTTCTCCGGCGACGGCGTCAGGAAATGCCCCAGTTCCGTGCTCAGGCGTAGCGCCTGCTCCTGCTGTTCGCAGCGCACGAGGATGTTGGCCATGGCGCTGAAGGGCGGATAGTGCATCATGCGGCGGAACTGCAATTCCTTCTCGTAGAACGCCTGATAATCCTGCGCCGCGGCCATGCGGACCGCGTAATGATCGGGATTGATCGTCTGCACCAAGACGATGCCCGGCAGACTGCCGCGTCCGGCCCGTCCGGCAACCTGTGTCAGCAACTGAAAGGTGCGCTCGGCCGCGCGGAAATCCGGCAGCCCCAGGCCAGTATCGGCGGAGACCACGCCTACCAGCGTCACATTGGGAATGTCGTGACCCTTGGCGATCATCTGCGTGCCGACCAGGATGTCGTACGATTTTTCGCGGAAGCCTTGCAGAATGGCTTCGTACTGGCGTTTGGCCGTAGCCGTGTCGCGGTCCAGACGGGCGATGCGCGCGCTGGGAAATTCACGGTGTAACTCGTCCTCCACCTTCTCCGATCCGACACCCAGAAAGTAGATATGCTCGCTCTGGCACTTGGGGCAGTGGCTGGGGACGCGCTCGGCGTAGTTGCAGTAATGGCAAAGCAGCCGTTTGTCGCGGCGGTGGAACGTCAGCGTCACCGAGCAGTTGGCGCACTGCACGCGCTCGCCGCACGACCGGCAGGCCACGAAGCTAGAAAATCCGCGCCGGTTGAGCAGGATGATGGTCTGCTCGCCGTTATCCAGCCGCTGCGCGACGCCTTCCAGCAGGCGGCGCGAGAAGGTTGCCTGCTTGCGCGTCTCCAGGAATTCCGTGCGCATGTCGATCAGTTCCACCTGGGGCATGGGCCGCGCCTCGATGCGGCCGGGCAGTTCCAGCATCGTGTACTTGCCGCGCTCCGCGTTATAGCGGCTCTCCAGGCTGGGCGTGGCCGAACCGAGCACCACGCACGCATTCGCCGCCTGGGCCCGCACAATGGCCACGTCGCGGCCGTTGTAGCGTGGGGTCTCCTCCTGTTTGTAGCTCTGGTCGTGTTCTTCGTCCACCACGATCAAGCCCAGATTGCGCATGGGCGCGAATACGCCGGAGCGCGTACCGACTACCACCGACGCCGTGCCCGCGCGGATGCGACGCCATTGATCCGAGCGTTCGGAATCGCTGAACGCGCTGTGTAGAATGGCCACGCGGTCGCCGAAGCGGCCGAAGAACTGGCCCGCCATGGCGGGCGTCAGCGCGATCTCCGGCACCAGCAACAGTGCGCTGCGGCCGTCGGCCAAGGCCGCATCGATGGCATTCAGATACACCTCGGTCTTGCCGGATCCGGTGACGCCATGCAGCAGAAATGTGCGAAATTCGTGCGTGGCCATGGCCGCGCGGATCTCAGAGAATGCCGCGCCCTGCGCGGCGTTGAGCGTATGCGGGGCACGCACCGCGCCGGCATTGATGGACGGCGGCTCCGTGCGCAGCGTGACCAGCTTCCTTCGCGCCAAAGCGCGCGCCGCCGGACTGGCGCCGCGCACCATGGACTCCAGATCCTTCAGATTGTGCGAGCCGGGATGCAGTTCCAGGAACGCCAGCAATTCGCGTTCGGGCTTCGCGGGTTTGCCAGAGGGCTTCGTCCCCGTAAGCTCGACCCGTAACCGCTCCGATGGCGCGCGCAGCGGATCGCGCTCCGTCTGCACCTGCTCGGCGATCACAAACCGCTTGCGCTCCAGCGCGCGCAACGCATTCCCCGCCAGCGGTAGTTTGCGCTCCAGGTAAGCCGCGGAGAGGGGACGCTGGTCCAGAGCGCGCAGGACCTGCACTACCGGATCCTCTGGCGAAGAGTCGAACAGAAGCTGCCGCGCGGCGTCTCGTCCGGCATCCGTGAGAGAGTATACCTTGCCCCGCCGGATCTCGGAAGCCAGCGGCAGCATACCGCGCAGCACTTCCCCGAGCGGCGCGCAGTAGTAGCCCGCGATCCACTTGCCCAACGCGATCAGCCCGGTATCCAGCACGGGCTCGGCATCGATCAGGCGCAGAGCTTCGCGTGTGGCCACCTGCGGTGCTTCATCGTGACAGCGCAGCACCACGCCGGTGAGTTTGCGGCTGCCGAAAGGCACCAGCATGCGGCAACCTGGCTTCACGCGATGGCGCAGTGTCTCGGGCAGCGCGTAGGTGAACGGCTGATCCAGCGGCACGGGCAGACTGACGTCGCAATAGAGGTAGGCGCCTTCGGGCAAACCTCAGGATAACGTCAGTGCGGCCCGGCAATGTACCAAGGGTTGCCCGCGCTCACTACGGCAGTTCCAGCCGGGGTCGTGCCCAGCGCACCGGTATAGAAATACGCGGTCGCCGCCCCGGTGGTAGCATCCTGGAAGATCACGTCCGGGTGTCCGTCCAGATTGAAGTCGGCGATGGCCACAACCTTGGTGGTCATCGGTCCCGTAAGATTCACCGCGGATTGGAACACGGAGCCTTGCGATCCAGGGGTGGTGCCGCCCAAATACCAGATCTGCACGGTGCCGCTCACCGGATCCTGCCATAGAACATCCGGGAATCCATCGCCGTTGAAATCCGCGGATCCCACCAGGTGCCAGGGATTAGCGGTGGTTAGGTCCGCGGCTCCCAGCAAAGTGGTGCCTTGCAGACCGCCCATGTACCAGATCTGCGCCCATCCGGATTTGGGATCCTGCCACAGCAGATCCGGATGTCCATCCCTATTGAAGTCTGCCACCGAAAGGACCTGCCACGGGTTCTTGGTGGTAATGTCCGCCGCGCCGAGCAGCGTGTTGCCACCGGCGCCGCCCATATACCAGACCTGCACCGCGCCGCTGACCGGGTCCTGCCAGACTACGTCCGGGTGCCCATCGCCATTGAAATCCCCGATGCCGACGATGTGCCACGGGTTCGCTTCGGTCAGGTCCGCCGCTCCCAGAAGACTGACTCCCTGCGCGCCGCCCAGATACCAGATCTGCGCCCATCCGGACACCGGATCTTCCCATATGATGTCCGGCTGTCCGTCGCCATTGAAGGAGTTCTGGTTGGTGAGCGCCAGCAGCACGCTCACATTGCCGCTGGATTCATTGGCCACCGCCAGGTCAATCCGGCCATCGCCGTTGAAGTCGGCCGCGGCTGCCGCGATGGGGAAGTTGCCGACGGGGTAGGTCCGGGGCGCCTGGAAAGTGCCGTCGCCGTTGCCCAGCAACAGATCCACTTGAGTCCCATCGATCACCGCCATATCGGATTTGCCGTCGCCGTTGAAGTCCGCCACCGTCATGTAGAAAGCCGCGAAGGTTTCCACAGTGCTCACGGGCGATTTAAAGGTTCCATCGCCATTGCCCAGCAGAATGCTGATAGTGGTTGGCTCGACGTTGCTGGAGACAGCCAGATCCGGATAGCCGTCTCCGTTGAAATCGCCGATGGCTACCGACCAGGAATTCGGGACCGGATAGTTCACTGGCGCTTGAAACGTTCCGTCCCCATTGCCCAGCAGAATACTGACGGCGTTATTGGTGGTGGCCACCGCCAGATCGGCTTTGCCGTCGCCGTTAAAGTCAGCCGCTGCGATGGGTTGGGTGCCCTCCGTAACATATATCTGCGTGTTCAGGGGCGCCTGGAAAGTTCCATCCCCATTGCCCAGCGCGACGAAGACGCCCACATTGGTCCAATACGGGATCGCCAGATCCAATTTACCGTCGGCATTATAATCGTCCGCCGCCAGGTAAGCCAGCCTGGTTCCGGTCTGGTAGCTGATCGCCGCCTTGAAGGTTCCGTCCCCGTTGCCTAAGAGCAAACTGACGGATCCATCCGAATTAGCGGTGGCCAGATCCGGAATGCCATCGCCGTTGAAGTCCCCTACCACCACGTACTGCGGACCGGCGCCGGTCGCGTAGTTCACAGCCGTTTGATAAGTGCCGTCGCCATTGCCGAGCATCACGCTGACATCGTTGCTGGTGCCGTTGGTCACCGCCAGGTCGATTTTGCCGTCGCCATTGAAATCGCCGGTGGCAACGGAATTTGGACTGATTCCCACGCTATAACTGGTTGCCGCCGCAAAGCCGCTTCCGGCAAGCGCGGTCACCGTCTGGCTCACCGCGCCGGAGATGCTGGGTTGCCAAACGCCGGGTTGGCCAAGATACTGCGCGTAGAGCGAACCCGTGCCGGAGTTCAACGCGCTGGTCACGATCTGCGCCACCCCGGAATCATTGAGCGAGCCAACGCCGATTACGTTGCCGTCATCCAGAAACTCGACCTGCCCGGCCACTCCAGAAGGCGTCACGGTAGCCGTCAGCGTGACCGGGAGCTGGTACTGGGAAGGATTCGGCGTGGCTAAGAGGGTGGTCGTGGTTGCCACGCCCACGGGTCCGCTGGGGCCAATGCCAATCAGAAGCGTGACGCCTTCGATAATGAAGTTGCTGGAAGCCAGGTCGGCTACACCGTCGCCGTTAAAATCCGCCACCACGATGCAATTCGGATCATCGCCGGCCGGATAGTTTACGGCCGGCTGAAACGTTCCGTCGCCGTTTCCAATCAGAACACTGACATTGTTGCTCTGATTGTTGGCGGTGGCGATGTCCGGCTTGCCGTCCCCGTTAAAATCGCCGACCACCACCGAGTACGGATCGGCACCGGTGGTGAGTGGCACAGCGGTCTCGAAGCTCCCGTCGCCCTTGCCGAGCAATACGTACGCGTCGTTGGTGAGTATGTTGGCCTCGCCTACGGCCAGATCCAGCTTACCGTCGAGGTTGAAGTCGCCAATCGCGATTGAAGACGGGTTGGCGCCCGCCACGTACAACCCGTTGGCCAGGAACGTCCCATCGCCATTACCTAAAAATATGCCCACGCCGCCGCTCTGCCCCACCGCCAGATCCGCCTTACCGTCCCCGTTGAAATCGGCAACGGCCACGAAGGCCGGACTTCCGCCGCCATCATAGGAAACCGCAGACTGAAAGGTGCCGTCGCCATTGCCCAGCAGCACACTCACATTGCCCAGGTTGCCGGCCGCGGCGCTGCCGTAGTTGGCGACCACGAGGTCCGCTTTACCGTCTCCGTTGAAGTCACCCATAGCGATCGATTCCGGCGTATAGCCGCCCGTGGAATAGGTCACGGCCGGTTGGAAGGTCCCATCGCCATTACCCAACAGAATACTCAACACACCTTCGACGGGTCCGGATGGTCCGAAGCTCGCCACCGCCAGATCGGGCTTGCCATCGCCGTTGAAATCGCCGATCACGACCGACGTGGGATTCGCAGTCACCGGATAATTGACGGCCGGCTGAAAGCTGCCCGCGCCATTTCCAAGCAGTATGCTCAACGTGCCGGGGCTGCCGTATTGGAGGACGACCAGGTCGGCCTTGCCGTCTCCGTTGAAGTCGCCCACTGCATCGAACGTCAAAGGTGCGTCAGCGCCCACCGCATAATTCAGTTGCGGCTTAAATCCCGTGCCGGCGACCGCGGTGACCGTGTAAGTGGTTGCAGCGGATTGGCTGGCCTGATAGGTGGCGCTGCCCCCGTACAACGCGCGAATCGAATGGTTTCCCGCCGCCAGCGTGATCGTGGACGCCGTGGCGACTCCAGAGGCATTGAGAGTGCCCACACCCACCAGCATGCCCTGGTCCACAAACGACACACTTCCCTGCGCCGCGCTGGGGGCGACCTGTGCCGTGAATGTCACCGTCTGCCCGAAGATCGGCGTAGCCGGGGTAATAGTCAGCGTAGTGGTCGTGGCGGTCTGCGCCCACATCCACGAAACGGTAAGGAAGAAGCTGCCGGCAAGAGCGGAAAGCACACGGAGTCTTCTCATGGTGTTTTGCTCGTATGAAGAATAACATATGTTCCGCCACGCGCCTCGCACTCCGCGGCTGCACTTGCGCCGTGCTACATTTCACCGCATGAAGTTCTTCGCCAATTTCTTCATCCTGCTGCTGGCCGTGGTGCCCATGCACGCGCAGTTGTTCACCTTGTCGCACGAGGAAATGCTGAGGTACACGGCGCACAATCCCTACGAGCGCTTTGCCGATGGGCGGCCCAAGGTGCCGGACGCGATCCTGGAAAAGGTAAAGGGCCTGTCCGCCGAGGAAGTGTGGACCATCCTGCCCGGCGCAGGTTTTCATAATCAGTACGAGGGCAACTTCCGGATTCTGCATCCGGAGCGGCGGCTGGTAGGGCGCGCCGTCACCGCGCAGTTCATGCCGATGCGGCCCGACATCGCCGACCCCATGGAGGCGGAAGCCAAGGCCAAGGGACTGCGCGACAACGGCAATCAGCGTGTGCTCGATCTGCTGCAACCCGGAGACGTGCTGGTGGTGGATCTCTTCGGCAAGGTCGACGAAGGCACCGTCGTCGGCGATAACCTGGCTACCTATATCTATGCGACTACCGGAACCGGCCTGGTGGTGGACGGCGCCATTCGCGATCTCGACGGCATCGACCCGATCGGCATGACCGTCTACTGCCGCGGCGTCCACCCCACGCCCATCCGCAATGTGATGCTGACCGGTATCAACGTCCCGATCCGTATCGGCGCGGCCACGGTGATGCCCGGCGACGTGGTCTTCGGCGATACGGAAGGCGTCTATTTTATCCCGCCGCAGCTTGTGAAGCAGGTGGTGGACAAAGCCGACGAGACCCACATACACGACGAATGGACACAGGCTAAGTTCAAGACCGGCAAGTATAAGTCGACGGATATCTACCCCTCGCCGCGCGATCCGGCTTTGAAGAAAGAATACGAAGAGTACAAGAAACAAAAACTGGGACAGCAACAATGAAAACGAAGATCCTTTTCTCGGTTGGCTTAGTGTTACTGGTTATCTCGCGCTTGCCCGCGGAAAACTGGTTGTCCTATGGCCACGACCCGCAGCGCACCGGATGGAGTCAGAAGGAAACCGACATCAATCCGGACAACGCCAAGTCGATGACCCTGCTCTGGAAGGCGCACCTTGACAACCAGCCGCGGGAATTGAACTCGCTGACTGCTCCGGTCAACGTGGAGTGGGTCACCACCGACAAGGGGATGGCGGAGATCGTCATCGTGGGCGGCGCATCCGACAACTTATTCGCCATGGATGCCAACAGCGGCAAGCTCCTATGGAAGAAAACCTTCGAGGCCGAGGGCAAACCGCATCAGGAGCCCTTCTGGCTATGTCCCAATGCCTTGAACGATACGCCGCTCATTCGCAAGGACGGACTGGCCGCCACGGTGTTCATCATATCCAGCGACGGCAAGCTGCATTCGCTGAACGCGATCAATGGTGAGGATCGCACTCCACCTTCGCAGTTCGTGCCGCCGTTTTCAAAGAACTGGAGCCTGAACCTGGTCGGGGGCACCTTGTATACGAATCTCTCGCAGGGCTGCAATGGTGGGCGCTCCGGCGTCTATGGCATGGACCTCAGCCAGCCGGAACACCCAGTCAATGTTTTTAAAGCCGCCAATGGTGGCGCCGGCATCTGGGGACGCGCGGGCGTGGCGGTCGGCAAGGGCGGCATGGTTTACGCGCAAACCGGCGACGGCTCTTATGACGCGGCCCGCGGCCAGTTCCCCGATACCATCCTGCAGTTGTCCGTCAAGGATCTGAGTCTGGTGGACTATTTCACGCCCGCCAATCACAATTACCTGACGCGCAAGGATCTCGACATGGGGTCCATGTCGCCGACGGTTTTTACTTTGGGCGAACGGGAAATTGTGGCAGCCGGTGGAAAAGAAGGCGTGGTTTACTTACTGGACGCGAAACACATCGGCGGCCCCGATCATAAGACGCCGCTATATCACAGCCCGGTGCTTGCCAACGAGGACGCGGACTTCGCGGGACGCGGCTTCTGGGGCGCCTTCGCCACTGCTGAAGATACGGAAAAGGGACGATGGCTGTACGTTCCGGCGCTCGGCGCGGCCGCCGGCACGGCGAAGTTCCCGGTGGCGAATGGCGAAGCTCCGAATGGCAGCATCATGGCCTTCCGCGTAGTGGAGAAAGATGGCAAGGTGGAAGCGGAGCCGGCCTGGATCTCGCGCGATATGAACCTGCCGGAACCGCCGATCGTGGCCGGCGGTTTGGTTTTTGCCCTCTCGAACGGGGAGTTCGCGCGGCAATCCAAAGGCACCGAAGGCGGCTTGTATACCTCGGCCGAGCGTATCGCGCAACATGTCGGCCATGCGGTTCTTTATGCGTTCGATATGACCACCGGCAAGGAGCTGTTTTCGAGCGGAGACACCATCCTGGGCTGGACTCACTTCAGCGGCATCTCGATTTCCGGCGGCAAGGTGTTTGTCACTACGTGGGATTCGAATGTGTACGCGTTCGGCGTGAAAGAGTAATATGAAGCATGACCGCCGTGGAGGCTTACGAGTTAATCAGCCAGGGAGGCGCGACGGACTTTGCCAGCGTCATTCAGGTCTGTGACCAGCACGGCCCAAATTGCCTGATCGGCGGCCTGGCGGTGAACTGCTACGTAGAGCCGGTGTACACGATGGATGCCGACATCGTAGTGGCGCCGGAATCGCATCGCCCCCCGAACGCGGCCATACTGGAGAGCCAGCTTCGGACTCAATTCACGCGTGACGAGCGCTACCAGCCTTTTCTCAGTCGATGCGTGGAGGCCGAGATCCTGGGTGTGCGCGCGAAGATTGCCTGCCTTCGCGATGTGGTTCAGGGCAAGTTATGGGTGTACGGCGATCCGAAACGGCGTCTGAGCAAGCGTAAGAAGGACGAACTGGACCTCATCCGTCTGGCTGAGGTGTACCCGGAGCTCACGTCGCTCTATCCGCCAGAACTTCGCAACCAAATGGATCGCCCGTGAGTAGCTGTCGAGCTTAATGGATTGGCCTAAAGAATCACTAACTCGCGCTGGATATCCCCGGTAACTCGCGCTTCGCCTTCACCGACGAACATATTCACCTCCGAGCGGATGCCGAAGTCCTTCAAGTAGACGCCCGGCTCGATGGAAAAGCAGGTCCACGGCACGATGCGGCGCTCGTCGTGAGTTTCCAGATTATCCATGTTGGCGCCGTTGCCGTGCACATCTTCGCCGATGGAGTGCCCCGTGCGATGCACGAAGTACTCGCCGTAGCCGTGGCTGGCGATGTGCCCGCGGGCGGCATCGTCCACTTCGAAGCCGCGCAGTTCCTGCCCTGCCGCCACGCCTTGCCGCACGCGCTCAACGGCCGCGTCGCGCGCGCCTGCGACCACATCGTAGACCTCGCGCATCTTATCCGTCGGGCGGTCGCCGCAAAATCCCGTCCAGGTGATGTCATAGTAAACCGCGCCCGGTTCCTTGAGTTTCGCCCACATATCGAGAAGCACCAGGTCGCCGCCGCGGATCTCGGAGGTGATCTCGCGCGACGGCTCGTAATGCGGATTGGCGGCGTTGGCATTCACGCCCACGATGGGGCCGTCCTCCGCGTACAATCCTTCCCGGGCGAATCCCGCCCGCACGAATTCCGCCACCGCAAACTCCTGCACCACGCCGCCCGCGCGCGTGATCTCGCGGATCATCTGGAAGGCCTGCGCGCGCACACGATCCACGCGTCGCCCGGCCTCCAGGTGCGATTCCAGTTGCGCCGCGCTCCAGCGCGCTTCGAAATGCTGGATCAACTCCGCCGAGCTGACTACTTCCGCGCCCAGGCTGCGCACCAGTTCCACGGTGCCGGCGTCCACCATGGCGACGTACGGGATGGCGCACATGGGCGAATATTGCATCGCCACGCGCCGCGCGTCGCCGAGCAGCGTTTGGATGCCGCGTGTCTGTTCGCTCCAACTGGAATACTGGATTTTTTCACCGGGCAGCGAATTCAATCGCCCGGACTCGATGCGATGCACCAGGCCGGACGGTTCGCCCGACGCCGGGATCCAGTAATACCAGCGCCGCGTCACGTGCGAAGCCGGCTGGAATCCGAGCACGCGATACGCCAGCGGATCGCGCTGATGATGGTCGAAGAACAACCATCCATCCAATCTCTGCTTCTTCAATTCTTCCTGAATGGCCGCGAGGTTCATTTTTCAAAAGGCTCCAGATTGGCGCGCGTAGGCGGCGCCGTCGCCAGGCTAACGAAGATCAGCGCCAGCACCGAGACGCCCAGCGCGGGATACACGGCATCCAACCGCTGTATGTCGAGGATTTGCCACACCACCGTAATCACGGTTCCGAGGATAATGGAGCTGATCGCGCCCGCCTTATTGGCCCGCTTCCAAAAGAATACCGCCATTACCGAAGGCGTGACCGCGGCTCCGTAGACCGTATAGGCGTATAGCGCCGCGCGCAGCACCGACTCGAAATACGCCGCCTGCAGCAAGGCGAATAGACCCAGCGCCACCACCAGCACGCGCGAGACGATCAGCGTGCGCCGCTCGCTCGCGGCCGGATCGATGAACCGCTTATAAACATCGTGGATCAGGTTGCTGGCCGGCGAGAACAAGTAGTTGTTGGCGGTCGAGATTACCTTCGCGAAGACGCCGCCGAGCAGGATGGCGCCGACTAACTGCGGCAACTGGGTGCGCGCCGTCAGTGGAATGATCTCGCGCGGCCGGTCGGTCTTCAGCACGCTGGAGCCGATCACCGCGATGGTGATGATCACTGTTTCGAGCACCAGCGTGCCCGCGATCCATCCGAAAACCGCCCAACGCGCATCCTTCTCCGACCGCGCAGAGAAGAATTTTTGATACATGCCTTGATTGCCGATCAGCAGCAGCAAGGTCGGAAGCAGGTAGCCCAGGCAGTGCACCCAGCCGAGCGGTCCGAATACGGTGAAGTGATCGGCGGGCAAAGCGGCATGCATGGCTGCCCAACCGCCCGTGTGCGCCATCAGCAGCGGCAGCGAGATGAGCGCGATGACGGTCACCAGCAGGCCGATGATCAGATCCAGATACGCCACCGATGCCATGCCCGCCAGCGCGGTGAACGTAATTACGAACGCGGCGATGATATTCATGCCGGTCTTCTGATCGAGCGCCGGAAAGATCAGATGCAGGATGTCGCCGCCGCCCTTGAACTGGTAGCTGGTAATCACGGTGTAGGAGATGACGATGGCGACCGTGGCCAGCACGCGCGCGGTGGTGTTATAGCGCGTCTCCAGCAGATCGGGCACGGTGAATTGCGCGAAGCGGCGGGCGCGCCCCGCGATGATGGCGATCAGGACTAAACCGAACCAGCCGCCGGCCGGCTGCCACAAAGCCGAAAAACCGTTGCGGTAGGCATTCTCCCCGCCAGCGAACAGGCTGCCGGCGCCGATCCATGAAGAAAGCAGCGTAAAAACCAGCACCGGCCAGGCAAGCTGGCGGCCCGCCACCAGGAAGTCGGCCTGGTTCTTGACCGTGAACGAACGAAACAGCGCGGTGCCCAGCAGCACGGCCACGATGATGGACAAAACTACGACGTAGATCATGCGCGCAGCCTGCTTTCCAGGGCTTCCTGAGAAACGCCGTCGATTTCCATGACTTTGGTCCGGTTGGTCAAGCCTAACACGATCCGCACGCGCGATTGCGGCACGCCGGCCAGCTCCGCCAGGAACCGTACGCATGCGTCGTTGGCCTTGCCGTCCACCGGCGGCGCGGCCAGATCCAGCTTCCACGCATCGCCCGTGCGTCCCGCCACCCGCGTGCGCCGGGCGCGCGGATGCACCTTTACCGTGATACGTGCCATTCGATTTCAGCCCTGAGGTTGGCCACGCCGGAAGCCACGCGCGCGTCCACCACTTCGAACGAAAGCACGTCATCCAGCCAGTCGTGGCTCGACCCGTCGGCGCTCTGCGTCGCCACCGTCAGCGTGTACTGTTGCGGCGTGAGCCAGCACGCGAACCGAAAATGCACTTCCAGTTCGTCGTCCGCCTGATAGCTGCCCAGGTGCAGCTTTTCGATGCGCGTGTTGGTCCCGTATACTTCCATGCCGATGCGCGTGCGGATCAAGATGCCGACCATGGGATCGCAGGCCGGTTCGAAGAAGCGGCAGCGTACGCGCACCGTGACCGTGTCGCCGCCATTGACCGTCTCGACAGGTTCACGCTCCGCGTTCAGCAATTCCACGCCCAGGATTTCGCTGCGGCCGTCGCCGTGGCGGTAGCTCGCTCCAAAGCGCCGCTGCTTCTCCTGACGGGATTGCTGTTTTTCGAGCACCAGCCCGATGTAGCGGTTGATGGCGTCCGAGGGCGTGCCTTGTGCCTCCATGCGGCCATTCAACAGCAGGATGGCGCGATCGGATAGCTGCTTCACCAGGCCCAGGTCGTGCGAGACGAACAGCACGGTGATTTTGCGTTCGCGCAGTTCTTCGAACTTGCGCACGCAGCGGTTGGCGAAGACCGCGTCGCCCACGGCAAGGGCTTCGTCAACGATGAGGATCTCGGGGTCCACGTGGATGGCGGTCGAGAAGGCCAGCCGTACGTACATGCCGCTCGAATATTCCTTCACGGGACGAGCGATGAAATCGCCGATCTCCGCGAAGGCTTCGATGGACGGCATGGCGCGCTCGATTTCGGCGCGGCTCAGACCCATGATTTCGCCGTTCAGGAAAACGTTCTCGCGTCCGGTGAATTCGGGGTTAAAACCCGCGCCCAGTTCCAGCAGCGCGGCGATGCGTCCGCGGGTGACCACGCGGCCCTGGGTCGGCTGCAGGATGCCGGCCACGATCTGTAGCAGGGTGCTCTTGCCGGAGCCGTTGGGCCCTACCAGCGCCAGCGTCTCGCCTTTTTCCACCTGGAAGCTGATGTCGCGCAGCGCCCAGAAATCGTCATGCAGCTTGGCGGGACCGAAGGGCAGGGCCTCGCGCAGGCGGTCGGACGGGCGGCGGTAGAGCTTATAGAGTTTTGAGACGTTCTGAACCAGAACCACTAGGCTTTATTGTGGCATGGGGCGGGAGGCGGGCCGCAATCTGCTACTGCGCCGCGGGATGGCCCTGGCTGATCAGGGGGGCGTTGTTGTTATTGTCGTGGCGGTGGAAGAGCGCGTGTTTCACGTCCGGCCAGAATTCCTTCATCACCTGCGAGAAGGCGTCGGTGGCACACGCAATCCCCAAGCGCTCGACGTTGTCGCCGGCCGTGCGTGTGTCCGGATAATACGCATTCGATATGGCGACCCCAGTGGCGTTGCCTACCCACTCGGAAAAATTGAAAGTCCGCCCGCCGTTATCCAGGCGCGTCACGAAAATCCGCGAAAGCGCGTATCCCGTCCGGTGCATAATGCTGCCGCGCGATTTTCCAATGCGAAAATATCGCGGATCCTCGCGCAGCAGGCTGGGGTAAATGCTTTCCGTCATCATGTTGCCGATGATCTGGTCTCCCAGCGCGGTGCCGAATCGCCGGGAATAGCCCTTCATTCCCTGGCCGAACGAGGGGTTCTGATTCTCGATCTGGTAAAGAGCCGCGAAAGCCGCCCCGGTCGGATATACGGGCCAGTCAAACGAGTCTTTCAACCCGATCAGGAGTTTCTGCTTTGCCGTGATGGGCTGGAACTCGACGTTGCCGTCCGTCGTGCGGTAATTGGGAAACACGCCGAAGACGCGCTTGTCCTGCTTTTCGGGCTGCTGTGTTGTGGGCTGACTCGGGGAGGGGGAGACCGGATCGGCCGTGCTCGTATCCGGTTTTGCGGGCTTGGCACCGTCGCCGTCCGTGGTTTGCGCGAAGATGCACGCCGGCGCCATCAGACTCAGACAAACAATGAGGACCGGCAGGGCCGGACGCGGCTCGAAAAAATCAAATGTCATCAATCATTTCCCGGTCGAATCGTGATACCGCTTGAGAAGGCTCTAAGGATGGGATGCTGGGTACGTCCTAATGGTTACGTTTCTGCCACAACTAGCTTCCGCGCCAGGATGGCGTCCAGTGGAGATCCCGTATGGCAGCTTTCGACCACCGCGAAGCCCGCGGCATGCATAAGGGAGGTATATTCCCTAAGCGTCCGCTCCCGGCCCTCGGTGCAAACCAGCATATTAAGAGATTGCAGATGAACCGGGGTGGGTCCAGACTTGTCCTCGTCCAGTAGCATTTCGGCGACCAGCAGCGCGCCTCCGGGTGGCAACGCGTCGTAGATCTTCTTGAGCAACAACCGGATCCGGTCCTCCGGCCAATCGTGCAGGACCCGCCCCAGGCTATATAAACCGGCTTCCGGAAGATTGTCGCGGAAGAAATCGCCAGCCAGGCAATCTACGCGGTCGCCGACCGTGGACTGGCACACGAATTCGCGGGCCATTCCGATGACCGACGGCAAATCGAAGACCGCCGCCCGCAGGTCCGGATATCGTGCGCACGCCGCAACGGCGAGGTGCCCGGTGGCTCCGCCCAGGTCCACCAGGCGGCGGAACGGCGAAAGATCGAAGGCCGCTACCACTGCCGGCGAGCTCAATTGCCCAAAGCCATGCATGCCGCGCAGGAAACTGCGCCGGCGTTCTTCGGTTTTAAAGAAGTGCTCGAAGAGCGATCCCTGCCAGCCGAAGGTCTGTGCCCAGCGGTTCGATCCCTGGCGGACAGCATCGTCCAGATGCGCCCACATGGGGTAGAGGGCCTCATCGGAATATCGGATGTACCCGGTCATGGAGAAGGCGCTGGCGTCGCACAGATACGTCTCGGCCACCGGTTGATTCTGGTAGACGCCGCCGCTCTTCTGGAGCAGGCCCATCCCCGCGCAGGCATCCAGCAAGCGTTCCAAAGCACCCATGTCGGCGCCTAGCCGTTCCGACAGTTTCGCGGCATCCGATGGACCGTGCCGCAGGGCCTCGAAAACGCCCAAAGTCACCGCCGTGAACATGGTCTTGGATCGCCGGAACGCGTCGATTAGCTCAAGCACCGGGCTCGGATCGGGTTGGTTCATTAGGGGTCCCGAAAATGATCGTAGCCCAAAGTCGGCAATGCTTCGCCGGAAAGATAAACCGCGCCGGCTTTTCCGCGGCGCATCAGTCCGATCCGGGTGATCGGAACGCCGGCCACGATGCGCGGAACTTTGGTTCCGGGCGCCGCGGTAAACAGCAGTTCGTAGTCTTCGCCGCCATGCAGGGCCTGTTCGGCCGTGGCGCCTCGAAACCGCGGTGGCGCATCGATGGCCGCCTCCAGCCCGGAGGCCAATGCCAGGCGATGCAAATCGAGTGACAGCCCGTCGCTTAGGTCCATAGCGGCCGTAGCGCGGATACGTTCGCGCAGATAGACTCCCAGACGCAGCCGGGGTTCCGGACGCAGATGACGCTGCCAGGCGCGGCCGGTTTCGGACGCCAGTCCCAGGGCGGACCCGCCCAACCGTCCGGAAACGTAAATCGCGTCCCCGGCGCGGGCTCCGTCACGGCGCAAGGCCGTGCCGTGTGGCACACCGCCGCAGACCACGATATCGCAAGCGGTGTGTTCCGCCCGGGCCAGATCGCCGCCCGCCAGCGGTGTGCCGGTCTTGTCGGCCAGGCGTAGCAAGCCGTCAAAGAACCGGTCGGTCCAGCGCCGATCCGCATCCGCGCCGATCGCTAGCGAGAGCAGACAAAACCGGGGCACCCCACCCATGGCGGCAATATCGCTCAGGCCGCGCGCCAGCGCCTTATGCCCGGCGGCCAGCGCTGTGTGTGTCTCCCGCCGGAAATGCACGCCCTCCAGCATTTGATCGGTGGTGAAAAGCAGGTCTTCGGCAGCGCCCCGGCTGCGATAGATGGCGCAATCGTCGCCCATGCCGAGGACCAGGCCGCCGCCGCGCGGCGGGCGCACCCGGCGGCTGACGGAGTCCAGGATGTTTTGCTCTCCAGCCGGATCTCTGCCTCGCATCTGATTCCTCCGCAAGATTTTATAACGAATTGGGGCTTGACCGCACGGTTGCCGGATGCGATAATCCTAATGCAAGTTTTGAAATGGTTGTTCGTCCCGCGCCACCGAAAGTCCAGAGAGCTACGAGCCTAGGCTCGTAGCTTTTTCTTTTTTTGGAACCGAGGGCGAACAATGAATCAGGAGAATAGTAGTGAGAGAAAAAGGAATCGTGAAATGGTTTAACGCCGCCAAGGGCTATGGTTTTATCCAGCGAGGCAGCGGCGATGATGTGTTCGTACACTTTTCGGCCATCCAGGCGAACGGGTACCGGACCCTGGATGAGGGCGCGGAGGTCGAGTTCGAGGTGAAGCAGGGACCCAAGGGACTGCAGGCCGAGAACGTAAGCAGAGTCTAGGGTTACTGCCAAATTATTTGCGGAGTGAGGGCCCCCGCTCGTGGGGCCCTTTTCATTTTGGAGACGCCATGACGAAGCCAAACCGAAGATGGTTTTTGGCGGTATTTGCGGTGGCCGCAAGCCCTCTGGCCGCGCAGACGGCGGCCGAGGTCGTCCTGCACAACTTCGGCCGCAGCGCGGGTGCGCAGCCGTTCGCGACTCCCTTCCGCGATTCGGCGGGCAACCTCTACGGCACCACCGACGAAGGCGGCCCGGACTACGCGGGGTCCATATTCAAACTGGATGCTGCGGGCAACTATACAAGCCTTTATAACTTCACGAGGGCGGCCGGCGGGTATTCTCCGACCGGCGGCGTGATCCGCGACGCGGCCGGCAGCTTGTACGGAACTACCGGCTACGGCAGTGCCACGAGTTCCTCCGGCGCCGGTGTGGTCTACAAACTGGATGCCGCGGGTAATTACACCGTGCTGCACAGCTTTACAGGCGGCGCCGACGGAGGCGGGCCCTATGCGGGTGTGACCCGGGACTCCGGCGGCAACCTATACGGCACAACTGTTGGCGGCGGCATCGCCCATGCATGCCTGGATCTCGATTACCCCGCCGGTTGTGGGGTCATCTACAGGATCGATACGTCCGGCAACTACACCCTACTGCACCGCTTTTCGGGGACCGACGGTGAGCGCCCCTACGCAGGCGTGATCCTGGACAGCACCGGCAATCTTTACGGAACTGCTTCCCAGGGTGGCGATGCCGGCGCATGCGAGTTGGCGGGCGGTTGCGGGGTGGTCTACAAGCTGGATCAATCGGGGAATTTCACCGTGCTGCACAGCTTCACCGGCGTAGACGACGGAGCTTACCCCTACGGGGGCCTGGCTCGCGACTCCGCCGGCAACCTGTACGGGACCACCTATTATGGCAACGCGTTAGGCGCTGGAACCGTGTACCGGACCGATACCGCCGGCAACCTGACCGTGCTGTACCGGTTCGGCGGTGGAGCCGAAGGCGGCTCTCCGTATGCGGCGCCGATCCTGGATTCCGCCGGCAATATTTACGGCACCACATCCGCGGGAGGGGCGTCTGGCGACGGCGTCGTATTCAAGCTGGATGCCGGCCTTCACGAAACCGTACTGCAGACCTTTGCGGGGATGAATGGCAGCGATCCGCGAGCCGGTTTGATCCAGGACTCGGCGGGCAACCTGTACGGAGCCACGGTCTTGGGAGGGGAGACGAACGGTGGTGTGGTGTACATGCTCGATCCCGCCGGCCATGAAACGGTGCTGCACAGCTTTTCGAACGGCAGGTATGGAAGTGCTTCTTCGTCCGGCGTAAGCGGCGATCCGTCCGGCAACTTCTACGGAACCGCATACTGGGGAGGGACCGGAGGTTCCGGCGTCGTTTACCAGATGAACGCGGCCGGCAATTACAGTACCCTGTACAGTTTCACTGGCGGCGCCGACGGTGGCAATCCCATAGGCGGGGTATTTCGCGATGCGGCCGGCAACCTATACGGGACCACTTATAACGGCGGACCCAACGGCTATGGAGTGGTATACGAAGTGGCTGCGGCCGGCCAGCAGACTGTGCTGTATGCATTCACGGGCGGGACGGATGGCGGCAGCCCCAACGCCGGCGTAATCGCCGATTCTGACGGCAACCTCTACGGAACTACCTATCTGGACGGCGTCGGAAACGCGGGCGTAGTCTTCAAGCTGACCCCATCGGGTCAGCAGACGGTCCTCCACAGTTTTGCCGGTGCGGACGGATCGAATCCTTACGCTGGTGTCGTCCGCGACGCTGCCGGCAACCTCTATGGGACCACTTTGTACGGCGGCAGCGGCAACCAGGGCGTGGTGTACGAGATCGACGCGGCCGGCAATTACACCGTGCTCCATAATTTCGCCGGTGGGTCCGATGGCGGTTATCCCGAAGCGGGCTTGATCCTTGATGCGGCCGGGAGTCTGTACGGCACGGCGCAGGATGGCGGCGCTGCGAGCTCCGGGGTGGTCTATCAGATCGATGCCGCGGGGAATTTTACGGTACTCTACAGCTTCGCCGGCGGGACTGCGGGCGGCAATCCTTTTGCGGGCGTGGTTCGGGACGCGGCCGGCAATCTTTACGGGAATACGCATGCCGGCGGCACGGGGAACACCGGGGAAGGATGCGGCGTGGTGTACAAACTGGACACCGCCGGCAACTACTCGGTGCTCTACACCTTCAACGGAACCAATGACGGATGCATCCCGGAATACCCGTTGCTGCTGGGAACCAACGGCAATCTCTTGGGCGCCACGTCTTCCGGCGGGACAAGGGGAACCGGAATGATCTTCGAGATCAAGCCGCAATGATGCGTGCCGGATCTTAGGGCTGCAGCACGATCTGCACGCGATTGCTTTCCTGGCCGTCGGCGCTGAGGTACAGTTCCGCCGGGCCGGCATTCACTATGGCGGGCACCTGCACTTCGATCAGATAGAAACCGATGTAGCCGGGCGCCAGTTCCGCGCGTGTCACCTGCACCGGGACCCGATCCAGATAAGCCTTCACATTCGCGTTCACCACCGGTGGATTCTCCAGCGGCGCGGGCATTCCAGTGGGCCAGTCCGGGCGGACTTTGCCGAAGCCCGTAGCCAGGATCTGGAGCCGCGTGCCGGAGTGGGCCACATTGCGGCCATCCAGCATCATGCCGCTATCGCCATCCAAAATCATCGGCGAGCCGTCATGGTTTATGAAGATAGCCGGCGATACGGCCTGCACCGGCAACCCGAGCGTGAACCGCCCGCCGCCGGTCTCGAGCGCCAATGAGAAATTGGACGCAGAAGCCTCGAAAGGCACCTGGATCTGCGACTCGCCGTCGGTGGCCGCCAACACCGGGAAGCTCAAAGCCCCCGCGTTCGCCGTTTGCACCCGCCCGCCGACCACGCTGATCAGCGATCCGGGCGCCGCCGCGCGCATGCTGAAGTCCGCCGCATTCACCAGGCGCAGCGTCCGCAGACGATGCGGCGCGGCCGCCGCAAACACGCCGTAACCATCTAAAGCTACATAGAGTTGATAGCCGTTGGGATCCAGCTTTACATCGTTGGCCTTGGCCGTCGGCAGACCCGCCGAGAGCGGCGTCCAGTTCACAGTTGTGGGACCGGCATTCTCCAGATCCGCCGCGGCGTAGAACACACCCCTATCCGTGGCTACGTAGATCGCGCCCGCCGACCGCTCGCCGGCCACGCCGTTAGCCGACGCATCCGGCAGGTTGGCCGTCAGATCGTCCCAAAACCCGCCATTGTTGGTCGTGCGCAGAACGTGCGGACCGGCGCCGCCGATCGCCGCCAATGCCACGCGCGGTTCGTTGGGATCGGCATAGATCCGCTGCACGGGTCCATTCGTACCCGGACGTGTCGAACCTGTCCAACTCTTGCCGCTATCCAGCGATACCCAAATCCGTCCGTCAGCCGCGCCGGCATAAGCGGTCTGGCCAACCGATGCCACAGCCGTGACGGCCGTGCCCAGGACTGAGGACAAACGGCGCATGGCGTCATCTTCGGCGGCGCCCACCGCATCCGACGACAGTCGCCATGATTCGGTCCCCGGCGCCAATTCCACTGCCCCCAGTTGCTTCAGCAGGATCTCGGCGCCATGCGTCCCGGCGGGAGTCGCCAGAATGCGGCTCGCCGGCAGGTTCGGCAAGTATTGGTTCAAGCCGGCCCACGACATCCCGCCATCCATGGAGCGCCATACGCCGAAATCGTTGGCCACCACGATCTGGTCCGCATCCGACGGTGATACCGCGACGCTGCGCTGCGCCGATCCGATGATCGACTGGCCGTGAAAAGCGGTCAGGTTCGACCAGGATTTGCCGCCATCGTCCGAGCGGTAGAGTTGGGCGCCTAAGGCGTAAATGCGTCCCGGCGCGTTGGCCGGAACCACCAGCTTCGCCTCGGCCTCAGGCACGCGATCCACGGCCGGCGGCGCAGGATCCGTTGGATCGGCGGCGGCTTCGGCAGGAGTCCAGTTTTCGAAATCGCTGGTCTCGACGGTCCTGCCACCGCTTAGCCGGGCATATAGCTTCGAACCATCCGGTGCGTACCACACCGACAGTACCGGTCCGGTGGCCGGCGAAGCTAACCCGAGTTCCACGGAAGGTCCGCCCACCCGGCGCCATTCAACTGGAGCGGCTTGCCCAGGCAGAATTCCGGCGCCCAGCGATACTGCCACCAGATAACGCCACCACCGATTTGTCCCTTTGTGACACACGGCCGAGTCCTATTTTAACCTATCGGGCGCCACCCGCATATTCCAATAGGTTGACTCCATGGTATTTGTAAGAAACTTTAATGCGGTCAGCCAGTTGCCTTGCAACTTTGGTGCTAGACTGAGGTTTGAAATTGTACCATTCACGTTTGGATGGTGCCAGAAACGCGAGAGTTGTATCAAATGTCCGGGCGAAAACGGGTACCAACGGCGCGGTGGCTGCTGTTAGCGGCGGCGTCGATGGGGTGTCTCCCCACATATGCCCAAAGCGGCGCGGCCAAGTTAGTTACTCTCAACGGCCAAGTCTCGGTGCTGCGCGATGACTCGCCTTGGGTGCTCAACGTCGGTGACTCCGTCCAGCCCAGGCAGATCATCGTTACAGGTCCGGACGGCTATGCGCTGTTCCAGGTTTCCGATGGCAGTACCTTCGAGGTTTTCCCCAACGCCCGCGTCGTTTTTCGGGAGAACCCGGGCTCATGGCGGGACATGCTGGATCTGCTGTTGGGAAGGGTGAAGGTGCATATCCAGAAGCTGGGTGGCCAGCCAAATTACAATCGCGTTCGTACGCCCACCGCTGTGATTTCAGTGCGCGGCACCATATTCGACGTGGCCATCGAAGATGAGGACGATACCACGCTGGTAAGCGTCGAAGAGGGACAGGTTGGCGTGCAGCATCTCCTCAAGCCGGGTCCCGAGCGCATTTTGAATCCGGGTGAATCGATCCGGGTCTTCCGCAACCAGGCATTGGCTCAAGCGACCGTGGATCACGATTCGCTGATCCGTAACGCGCTGCGCCAGGCCGAGCAGGCTTTATACGAAATTGTGTATCGTGCGCGGTTGGGCGGCGCGGCCGGGACAACTCTTCCGGGAAGTGGCGACCGGAATCCAAATCCGAAGCCGCCGTCCGGTGGCGGTCCCCCATCAGCCCCAACGCCGCCCAACTGACGGCCTGCACCGCCAACTTTTACTTGAATAGCGGCAACTGCAGTAGGGTTTCCACGGTGACGGCTGGCTCGTCCGATTCAATCGAAACGCGATAATCGGCGCGCGCATAACACGCTCGCCTTTCTTCATACAGCCGCGTGAACGCCTCCGGATCGCGCGCCAGCGGACGATGCGAACTATCGCCCACGCGCCGCCGTACGGTTTCCAACGGACAATCCAGCCAGATGGTGATGCCGTTGTCTTCGATCATGGCGAAATTCTCCGGCTGCACGATAGCGCCGCCGCCCAGCGCCATCACCGTCGGACGGCCGCGCTCGATGCCGCGCACCCGGCTGCGCATGGTCTCGCGCTCCAGGCGCCGGAACTCGGCTTCGCCGCGGGTTTCGAATATCTCGAAAATTCGCATGCCCGCCGCCGCCTCGATCTCTTCATCCAGATCCACGAAGTGCCAGCCCAAGCGGTCCGCCAGCAGGCGGCCTATGGTGCTCTTGCCGGAGCCCATGAATCCGGCGAGGTAGATCCCCGGCGTGTTTTTGAGCTTCAGGATCATACGTCGCGTAGGACGGCCGCCAGCCGTGCGTCCACCAGGCCGGGGAACAAGCGTTCGGCGAGCACGAAAAGCCAATTGGCGCGGGGCGCCATCACCGTTCGCGCCTCCCGCTCCACGCCGCGCGCCAGAGCCTCCGCGCATTGCTCCGGCGTGATCGCGAATTGTTTACCGCGCGCGATCTTGGGCGGCGGCTCGCCGCCCAGTGCGTGATCGTGGAAGTTGGTCTTCACGTACCCCGGGCACAACGTGATGGTGTGAATGCCGTCTTTCTTCAGCTCCATGCGCAGGCCATCGGTGAGCGAGCACAGGGCGTACTTGGAAGCGGAATAGAGCGTCAGCCACGGCAGTGTCACTCTGCCTGCGACCGATGAGACATTGACGATCACGCCGCCCGCTCGCGCGCGCATGTGCGGCGCGACCAGTTGCACCATGGCCAGAGGCGCGAAGAAGTTCAGTTCGAACAGGCGGCGCGCATCTTCCATCGGCGTATTCCATGCCGGATCGTACGATCCCATGCCGGCATTGTTGATCAGGATGTCGACTCCGCCGAAGCGCGCGATGGTGGCAGCCACGGCGGCTTCGCGGGTCTCCGGCAGCGTGACATCGCCGGCCGTGACGACTGCCTCAGCGCCGCCCACGGCCGCCAACTTCTCGCGCGAGCGCGAGATCAGCGAAAGACGCGCGCCGCGCGAGAGGAACACCGTTGCACAAGCCGCCCCGATCCCTTCGGAAGCGCCGGTGATCAGAACCACTTTGCCGTCGATGCGCATTTCGGATGATTTGCTGGAACCGGCCTGAAACGCAATAATAGTAACATGTCCTCGCGGCTGCTCCCGCTGTTTCCGCTCAACGTCGTAGTGTTTCCGCGCACGCATCTGCCGCTGCACATTTTCGAAGATCGCTACAAAGAGATGATCGGGAAAGCCATGACCGACAATACCGAGTTCGGCGTAGTGCTGGCGAAGGACGAAGGCATAGTGAATGCCGGCTGCACCGTGATCGTGGAAAAGCTGCTGAAGAGTTATCCCGACGGAAAAATGGATATTCTCACCTGCGGGCGGCGGCGCTTCGAAGTCCTGATGCTCGACGAAGAAAAGGATTATCTTCGCGGCGAAGTGCAATTCTTCGACGACGACGACAGCGACCCCGCGCCGCTCGAGGTCCAGCACCGGGTGCTGACGCAATACAAAAGCCTGCTCGAATCCGGCATCATGAAGCCGGCTTCGCCCGAGCCGAATCTGGACGATCCGCAGCTCAGTTTCCAATTGGCGCAGGGCCTGCAGGATCTCGATTTCTTGAATACCCTGTTGCGCACGCGTTCGGAAACGCAGCGGCTGCGGGAACTGGCGGAGTTCCTGTCGCAATACGTGCCCCGCCAGAAGCACATTGCGCGCGTGCGTCAGGTAGCTCCCCACAACGGCTTCGGCGGCAAGCCGACGGGTATGTAAGGAAGCATGTCTGCGCGATTCAGGCCGGCGCCGTTCGCGTTTTCGCTCCTGATCCATGGATCGATTCTGGCCTGGGTGGCTTCCGGCCCGGTTTACGAAAAGTCGAAATCCCTCTACGCGCAGGCCATTCAGCCCCACGCCAGCAAGTTGATCTGGTACGATTTTCGCCAGAAGCTGCCGGATGTGTCTCCGGCGCCGATTCCCGCTCCCGCCAAAGCGCCTCGCGCGGAGACTAAGATCGCCGCGCAGGAAATTGTGGCCGGCGCGGAAAAGGCGCCGCGGGCGCAGCAATTCGTGTGGCAGCCCGCGCCCAAGGTGGCGCTAAGTAAGGATCTGCAATCGCCGAACGTGTTGGCGCTGCACGTCCCGCGACCCGAGCCGCCGCCGAAACCCAAGCTGTTCGTGCCGCCGCCGGAAGCGCCCCAGGCGCCCCAGCCCGCGCCCAAAGTGGACGCTCCTCCGGAGATTCACGCCGCCGACAGACTACCCGCGCAGGCGCCTGCCGTGAAGCTGGCGCGCGTCCAGCCACGCGGCTTTGTGGCGCCGTCGAGCCATCCCTTGGAGAAGCGTGCGCCCGCTCTGCCCGTACCGGAGGCCATTCCCTTGGCGAGTACCGTAAATGCGCCGGCGCCGTCCACCCTGGGCAAACTTCCGGCGCCCGCACCACGCGATTTTGTGCCTCCGCCCGCGACGGCCAAACCCGGCCAGTCCGAAGCGCCGCTGCCCGATGCGCCTGCATTGCCCGAGGCTGCTCAGCCGGCTGCCGTCAGCATGGCAATCGTCGGCCTGAACCCCGCCAATGCGCCTGCCCCAGCCCCGGAGGGATCCCGGAACGCGCAGTTTTCAGCCGGTCCGCAGCCGCGCAAAACCGGTGGAATGGATGGATCGAGCGAGAACGCCTTGCTCACCGTCCCCGGCTTGATGATCCGCAATGCCACCCCGGATGGTAAGCCGGGGTTGACGGCCCGGGTGGCCGCGCCGACCTCCGCGGCCAATCTGCGAGCGGCCTTGCACGAGAGCCTGCCGGATAGCATCGCCCCCGGACCGCGCCCCGCCGCCATGCGGGTTTCCTCCGCCCCGGATTCTTTCCTGAACGGCCGCGACACCTACCAGATGATGGTGCAGATGCCCAACACCACCAGCTACACCGGTACCTGGATGATCTGGTTTGCGGAACGCCAGCGCCAGCCCGGATCGTCCGCCGGGCTGAGTCCACCCGTTCCCGTACGCAAGGTGGACCCCAAGTATTATCCAGCCGCCATCGCCGACCGCGTGGAAGGGAAGGTGCGCCTGACCGCGGTAATTCGCGCCGATGGTCATGTCGATTCCGTGGAGTTGCTCATGCACCTGGACGATCGCCTGGATAAAAGTTCCGCGGAAGCCATCGGCAAGTGGGAGTTCGAACCCGCCCTGCGCAACGGCCAGCCCGTGGATGTGGATGCCGTTTTCGAAATTCCGTTCCGCCTCGCCCCCAAGGTTCCCAAATGACACGCCAGTTCCTGATGATTGACGCCGACGATACGCTCTGGGAAAACAACATTTATTTCGAAAAAGCGTTCGACGAGTTTGTCGAGTATCTGGATCATTCCACGCTAAACCCGGTGGAGATTCGCCAGGTCCTGGACGAGATCGAATTAGTCAATGCCAAGGTTCACGGTTACGGTTCGCTGAACTTCGGCAATAATTTGCGGCAATGTTACCAGCACCTGGCCGAGAGGGATGTGCGCGAAGAGGATCTGCGCATCGTGATGTCGTTCGCCGAGCGCATTCTGGATTGCCCCATGCAGGTGATCGGTGGCGTGCCGGAAACGCTGGAGTACCTGGCCGCGCGGCACGATCTGACGCTCTTTACAAAGGGCCATCCGGAGGAGCAGAAGCTCAAGATCGACCGCTCGGGGCTGGGCCGCTATTTCGGGCACACGGCCATCGTGAAAGAAAAGGATGTGGCCGCCTACCGGGCGCTGGTTGCGGAACGCGGCATCTCTCCGGAGAGCGCATGGATGGCCGGCAACAGCGCCAAATCCGATATCAACCCGGCGCTCGAGGCCGGGCTGAATGCGGTCTTCATTCCCCATCCGCGCACCTGGACCCTGGAACGGGAGGACGTCCGGCCGGGCAAAGGCCGCCTATTGGTGCTGGATCGTTTTGCGGATCTGCAGCGGCATTTTTAAGGCGGGGAAGCTGATTTGAGAACCTGCCGCTCGCAGACGTGCGGCACCCGTAGCCGATCATTGTGTGGTCAGAAGCTGCTTGAGAGCGCTCCAGTCGACCAACCCGATCACCTCCCGCGCCAGCTCGGCGTTGGCCTGAATTTCCACCCAGACATTCTGCACCGCAAGTGTCGGCGCTTTCGGGTGCAGACTGGCCTTGACTGCGATATTCGTGGCGTTGCCGCCCGCCTTCGTGCTCGCCGCCGGGGCCCAGTCGCCCAGGAATACATACGTCGTTTCATGTGCACCGCCGATGTCGCCGCCCCCTCGCGACTGCACATACGGCACGCTGATCGAATAGCCCACGCCGGGGATCTGCGAGGCGTTGTACGTCCCCTGGAAATTGACCATGCCGAGCGACCGGGAATTGATCCCCACGGTGATGGTAATCCTGCCGGAACCCTCCGTGGCATGCGTGACCTTCGTGAGTTCCGCGGTGTATGCTTCCGCGGCGGCGACGCTCTTCATGGCGTTCGCGGACTTGCTCCCCATCGCTTCCAGCGCCGCCTGATTGCGCTGAGCCTGTGCGCTCCCCGGCCGCAACTGGAATTGAAACCGGATGTGGAAACCGTACGGTTCGCTCTCCGAGTGACGGGGGATGGAAGTCAGCGGACTGAAATTCGGTTTGCTGGTCTCCTCCCAGTCTCCTTGTGTCAGGCCTGCCTCAAGGCGTGCGAACGGTACAGGCAGCGCGTTTCGGATGTAGCCATCGAACTTTACTTCGCACTCCGATGGTGAACGCCATTCGGCGCCGGCCAACTTGTCGTGAATCCCGGTATCGCAATCCCCGTAGCTGCCGGTGACTTTTTGGCCGGACGTATCGCGATGGATCTTGATCACGCCTGTGATCCGCAGCGGTCCGGGGCCCGCTCCGGTTGCGGTTCCGGCGATGTTCGCTTCGATACTGAGGTCGTCCATCCTGACGATGGCGATCTCGATCGCGTCCGCGCCTCTGGGTTGCACCGTCTGGTTGTAAGGCGCCAGGAAGCGCAGGTAGAACGCAGACAGTTCGTGGCTCCTTACCTGATCATGGTTGGCGGCATTTATGATTTGGGTCGTAGCTTTGCCGTCCCATTCAATTGAAAGTCCCCTGATGCGCAGCGGTGGTTGCGGGACGCAGGGCGAGGCTGGCATGCGCGTCGCCGGGCGTGACAAACCAATCGCCGTTCACGCGCGGCAGAACGAAGGTTTCGCCGGCGAATGCGCCGCCAGTGACCGTAATCCTGCTCTCGCTTACGATGCTGGCTGCGAACGCAGCCGGAAGGAAAGCCGCAAACGCGGTCAAGACCCCGAGTCGCGCAACAGAAGGCATGCCCGAAGATTCTAACCGAAAGCCATCGGCAATTGATCCTCTTGGATCGTTTTGCGGACCCTCCGCATCATTTCTGAAGAGGGAAAATGCATGTTTGTGCCGGCGGAAGTGCTGCGTTCGCAAATCGATTACTCGGCTTGGGCCAGCGGCCTTCTGGTGGACGCGGCGGCGCAATTGACGCCCGCGGAGCTTACGCGCGATTTCGGCACAGCGGACAAGAGCGTGCTCGGCACCCTGGTGCACGTCTTCGGTGCGGACCGCCTGTGGCTGGCGCGCATGAAGCGGGAACCGGCGAATCAGTTTCTAACAGAAGCGGACTACCATCTGGCCGTGTTGCAGAACGATTGGCCCGCGCTCTACCAGCAGTGGAAGGATTGGGCCGCGGGACTAACCGACGAGGCCGCCCGCGAAGAATTGTCGTATCGCGACATGCGCGGCAATCCCTGGCGCCGGCCGCTCGGCCAACTGGTGTTGCATGTGGTGAATCACGGCACGCATCATCGCGGCCAGGTCTCCGGATTCCTGCGCTCGATGGGACACATCCCGCCGCAGGTGGACTTGGTCAGATACTATCTCACCATTCCATGAATGCGCAATCCTGATTCCCGCGTTGCGCCCCATGCGAGAATCTAAGGCGTGGACGGAGTCATCGTCGTAGACAAAGAAGAAGGCTGGACTTCGCATGATGTGGTGAGCAAGATGCGCCGCATCGCGAATACCAAAAAAATCGGGCACCTGGGTACCCTTGACCCGATCGCGACCGGCGTGCTGCCGCTGGTCATCGGACGCGCCACCCGCCTGGCCCAGTTCTATACGCGCAGCGACAAGATCTACGAAGCCGTCATCCGCTTTGGCTTCGCCACGGACACGTACGACCGCGCCGGGCTGCCGGCATCTCCCGAAACCGAGCCGCATCTGGATGCCGCTGCCGTGGAACGCGCGCTCGACGGTTTTCGCGGCGAAATCATGCAGACCCCGCCGCCGGTTTCCGCCAAGAAGGTCGCCGGCGTGCGCGCTTACGCCCTGGCCCGCCGGCATACCGTCGTGGAGTTGCCCGCGGCGCCTGTGCGCATTTACGAACTGACTCTGCTCGAAGTCCGCGGCGCCATCGTCCGCCTGCGCGCGCACTGCTCCGGCGGCACCTACATGCGGTCCATCGCGCACGATCTGGGCCAGATGCTGGGCTGCGGCGCGCACCTGAACGACTTGCGGCGCATCTCTTCCGCCGAATTCACCGTGGAGCAAGCCCATACCATCCCCATGCTCCAGGAATTGGCCGCCGAAGATCGCCTGGCGGAAGCCTTGATTTTGCCCCTTCACATGTTGCCGGATTTCCCGGCCGTTTACGTGGAACCACAAACCGCCGGCCAGATCCGGCAGGGCCGCAACTTCCCGGTTTCCCCGTTTCGCGTGCGCGCGGACACACCATACGTCAAAGCCGTTTCCGGTGACGAGGAACTGATCGCCATTGGCAAGGCGGTGCTGCCGAATCTGTATCATCCGGCCGTAGTGCTGTAGCAGTTCAGAACCCGTGAGAGTATCTCCCGTCTAAACCCACTATCCAGTTTGCAAACAGGTTTTTGGCAGATATCCGGCGAGGCCGGCCCGCCTTTGGGTAAAATTGACTACGCGTCTGTGGCTGATTCTACTCTGGAGCGCGTCGACATGCTGGAAGCCTGTGCCTTGAGCGATAAAGGCTGCGTCAGGGCCAATAACGAAGATTATTTCCGGATCGAACCGGAAATCGGATTGTACGTGCTGGCGGACGGCATGGGTGGCGCCAAGGCCGGGGAGCGCGCTTCGCGCCTGGCGGTGGACACGGCCTCGGAAAGCATCCTGGCGGCGCCCAGCCGTGATTCGCAGGCGCTGTTAGTGGCGGTCGAGGAAGCCAACCGCCGGGTTCTCCAGACCGCCGCCGGCGATACGTCTTTGGAAGGCATGGGCACCACGCTGGTGGTGGCATTGGAGGTAGACGGCGAGTTGATGATCGCCAGCGTGGGCGATAGCCGCGCTTATCTCCTGGACCAGACCGGTTTTCGCGCCATCACGCAAGACCAGAGTTGGGTCAACGAAGTGGGCCGCCCACTGGGCCTGAACGAGGAGACGTTGCGCACGCATCCCATGCGCCACGTGCTGACCATGGCGATCGGGGCCGGGGTCGCGCTGGAGATCAACTATTATCACGACATCCGCCTGCATCCCGGCGACATGGTGTTGATTTGCAGCGACGGATTGCATGGCGTGGTCGAAGAACAGAATATCGCGGCCATTTTGAAAGATGGCGCGGCGGACCAGCCCCTGGCGGATAAGTGCCAGGCGTTGATTGAAGCCGCGCGCCAGGCGGGCGGTCCGGACAATATTACCGCGGTGCTCTTGCGCGCCGCTTAGGGGCAGGCAGACCCGGTCCGGCGCGTTCTGCCTTCCCCGCCGCATTGGGTTTCTATGAAGTGTTTCTTCGCAAGCGCAAAGGGGCGCGTGCACGTTTTGCGCGTCTTAGTCAAGAGCGCGCTGGTATTTGCGTTTCCTTGCATGGCGATGGCTCAAATCGCCGTTCTGCAACTCAAAGTGCTGGAGGGCGAGGGCGCCGTGCACCCGGCTGGCGCGCATATCACGCACCCGTTGACGGTCGAGGTGGCCGACGAAACCGGACGGCCGGTGGCGGGCGCCGCCGTCAGCTTTCAACTCCCGCCGGAAGGCCCGGGCGGGATTTTTGCCAACGGGCTGCGCACCGATCTGGTGCTCACCGACGCCAATGGCCGCGCCGTCCTCCACTCCCTGCTGTTGAATCGCACCAGCGGATCGTTTCGCATCAAGATCACCGCCGTTAAGGAGCAGGCCCGCGCTGGGATCGTGTCGCAGCAGTACATCGGCGGCAACTCGGTCAGCGCCGCCGTGGGCACTTCAACGCCCGCCGTCTCCGCCAAGACCGAGCCCGCCGCTCCGGGGCCGGTGGCCCGATCCGGCGAAATCACCCCGACCACCACGAAGATGAGCTCCGGCAGTCACAAAAAGTGGATCGTGATAGCCGCCATAGCGGTGGGAGGTGTGGTGGCATTCGTTGGAGTCAGCCGCGCCGCGAAATCGAATTCGAACTCCACGGTATCCAGTTCTACGGTCAGCGTCGGTACCCCGACCATCACTATAGGGCAGCCATGAGAAACGTCATCGCATTCCTCACCCTGCTGGCCGCGGCGTGCTCGGCGAAGGCGCAGGTGACGCTATCTACCGTGCAAAACGGCGTGACGACGCCCGTGTCGGCCGCCGCGGTCGTCCCATTCGGATCGGTGGCCGCGGGTTGGGCCGCCATCGACGTGGTTTTCAATATCAGCTACACCGGCGGCACGTCCCCGTATTATCTGACATACTTCAGCTTGCAGCAAGACACGCCGTTCTCGACCCTGACCAGCGACTGGCAATCCCTGCCCGCCGCCATACCCGCCGCCGGACTCAACTTTACCGTCCGTTTCCTGCCGAATGAGATCGCCTCTTTCAGCGCGCAGTTGCAAGTGGGCGACGCCGCCAATCCCATCGCCGTCATCCTCTATGGTTCGGGTACCGCCGGCTTCACCGTCATTGCCGCCAACCAGACCATACCGGCCGGGTCGCCGATCGCCTTTGGTAATGTCCAGGTCGGCTCCAGCCAGACGGTGGCGATGAGCCTCATGAATCAGACCAACGCAGCCCTCACCCTCGGGGCCATCTCGATTCAAGGCAGCGCCTTCCAGTTGACCGACACGTCGCCTGCCGGCGCCACGGTCCCGGCCGGTTCGTCCGCCACCCTGCCACTGGCTTTCACCCCTGCCACCGCCGGGCCGCAGCAAGGCACACTCAACGTCGGCACGTATGCCATCCCGCTCACCGGCACGGGAATCGCGCCGCCCCCGCCGGTCTATCCCACGCCATCGATTCAGATGACGCTGGCGTCCGCCGCCAGCGCGCAGCAGGGCAACGTCTCGGTGACCTTGTCGTCGGCATCGGCAGCCAGCGGCTCGGGCACGTTGATCCTTGCTTTCCAGCCGGCGGTCTCGGGAGTCGGCGATGACCCGGCGGTCACCTTCGCCGACGGTACGCGCTCGGCGGCTTTCACAGTAGCCGAAGGCGCTTCTGAAGGCGAGTTCGCCGGCGGCCCATCGGTCTCGTTTGGCACCGGAACCACCGCCGGCACGCTGACGTTTGCCGTGACACTCGGCAACAGCACCGCGCAATCGAGTGTCACCATTCCCGCGGCGGATGTCGGGATCAACGCCGCGGTGGCGGCGCGCGATGTGGCCTGCGCCCCCGCTTATGTCTACTGCACGGCGACTAATGTGGAGTTGCAGATCAACGGCTGGGATAATACGCGCAGCATCTCCCAGATCGTCTTCGCTTTCTTCGATTCCTCCGGCAATGCCATTGCGCCGGGCAACATCACCGTAGCCGCCGCCACGCCCTTCCAGCAGTATTTCGCAACCTCGGATCTGGCGGGTGTCTTCGGGCTACACGCCCTGTTCCCGGTGACCGGCGATTCCGACCTGGTAGTCGCCGCGCAGGTGCAGATCACCAACTCGGTCGGCAGCGTCCAAACAGCCACGATCACGTTTTGACAGGCCGCCCTACCGCTCGATGATCTCGCGCAGCGGCCGCCAGTAAATATTCCGGAACGCCACCGGCCCATGGTCGCCCTGCAGCATGATGGGATTCTCTGCCGCCTCCGGTATATTGTTCGCGGCGCGCGTGGCCCCGTCCACTTCCACATTGTTCTGCACCGAGAGCCCGTTGTACACCACGCGGAGGAATTTGGCGTTTTCGGTCTTGTGGCCCGCCGCGTCGAAGCGCGGCGCGCGGAACCAGATATGATACGACTGCCATTCCCCCGGCCGGCGCGATGCGTTGCGGCTTGGCGCTGACCCGCCCACGCCGCGGTTGTCGATCCAGCGGTGATAGATGCCGCCGCCGTCCGACGAGGTCACCGGCTCGGTCGAATCCCAGCTATCGAAGATCTGGCATTCGTAAAGGCTGTGCATGTACACACCGGAGTTTGACCCCTTGGCCAGCATGAACTCCGCATACAGCTCGATGTCGCCGAATTTCTGGTCGGTGATCAGGTTGGCGGTGCGGCCGCTCAGGCCGTTCAAAATGCGATCGCCCGGTTCGGATACCCCCGAAAGCCGCGTCGGTCCCAGCAAGCGCTCCCACACGATGCCTCGCGTGGTGAACCAGTCGTTCCGGCCGGAGCCCTGCCCGTGCCAACCGGAGAGGTCGTGTCCGTTCAATAGCGGAATCCATCCGTCTTCCACCAGATAAGGCGCGTCGCCGTGGGCATCGCCGTCATTGAGTTGTTGCCGCTGTTGCGCCAGGGCCAGGGCCGCGGCCAGGCACACCACCGGCGCCAGACACAGAATTGCTTTCCGCATAACAGACGAGTGTATCTCGGTTCAACCCGCCAGAACGTCTTTCAGGCGCTCCAGCGCGCCCGACCAGAATTCCTGCAAGCGTTCCACATCCGCGGAATCCCGCAGCCTCTCATGCGAGATCGCAACCTTGGTCTTGCCGGCTTTTTCGGAAAACGTCACCACTACGTGCGTCGCGTCGGGCCAATTCAAATGCAAAATCCGGTTAGGAGTTTCCTTCTCGGTCTGGAACGCTATGTCCGGTAGCCACCGCGCCACCGTAAACGGATCGCGCCACGCCGCCCACACCACGTCGAGCGGCGCGGTCAGCGTTTTGCTGCGATCTACCTCGAAACGCAAACCGCGCTGATGCTTCTGCCGGATGCCGCGATCCTGTTCATAACCCAGCGTGACCAACTGGGCCCACCAGCGCGTCAATCCCAGTTGGCGTTGCGCGTGGCTGGAAATCTCCCGGTGGTCCATCATGCGCCCGCCGGCCTTGTCCAACACTTTAAACCACTCTTCCCACTTTTTGCCGGTCTTGGCCTTCACGGTGTCGTCCGCGACGCCGTTGACTCGCTTGATCTGGAACAGCTTTGCCATGGACGTGATTGATTTTAACTCACTCGCCGCACCACCTGCCCCTGGATTTCGCCGAGCAGCTCACGCACGCTCCGGCGCGTGACCGGATCGCGCAGTTCCCCCGCCAGATCGGCCAACGGCGCTAGCACGAAGCGCCGCTCCCGAAAGCGCGGGTGTGGGATGGTCAGGGCCGGCGTCTCCACCACCGCGTTACCGAACAACAAAATGTCTACATCGATGCTGCGCGGCCCCTTGGGCGCGAGCCGCCGCCGCCCCAGCTGCGCTTCCACCCTTGCTGCCCTGTGCAGCAACTGCAAGGGGAACAGGTCCGTTTCCGCTTCTACCACCTGATTCAGAAACCACTGCTGCTGCGGCGCGTCCATGGGCTCGGTTTCGTAAACCGGAGAGACGCGCAGAACATGCAGCCGCGGCGATTCCAAGGCCTCGACCGCCTGGCGCAACATGTCTGCGCGATCGCCCAGGTTCGAACCCAAGCCCAGATACACCTTCTTCATGGTTCAAAACAGCGCCGGATGATCGCCGCGGAAGCGCCGCTCGATCTTGAAATACTCATAAGCCCCTTCGGTAGCCACGCGCCCCCGCGGCGTGCGATTCAGGAAACCGAGCTGGATCAGGTACGGTTCGTAGACTTCCTCAATGGTATCGGCTTCCTCTGAAATGGACGCTGCGATGGTGTTCAACCCTACCGGACCGCCACGATACTTTTCGAGAATGGTCAGCATGATCTTCTGGTCGATTTCATCGAGGCCGAAGCGGTCCACTTCCGCCAGGTTCAGCGCGGTCTCGGCCACGGCGCGCGTGATGCGGCCGTCGGCGCGCACCTGGGCATAGTCGCGTACGCGGCGCAGCAGGCGATTGGCGATGCGCGGCGTGCCCCGGCAGCGGCGCGCGATCTCTTCGGCCGCATCGGCCGCCATCTCCACGCTCAGCAGGCGCGCCGACCGCTCCACGATGATCTTCAAATCGTCCACCGCATACGGATCCAGGCGCAACACCAGGCCGAAGCGGCCGCGCAAAGGGGCGCTGATCAACCCCTGCCGCGTAGTAGCGCCGATCGCCGTGAAGCGCGGCATGGGCAGCGAATGCGTGCGCGCCCCCGGCCCGGCGCCCACCAGGATATCCACCCGGAAATCCTCCAGCGCCGAGTACAGCATCTCTTCCACGTCCGGCATCAGGCGATGGATTTCGTCGATGAAAAAGACCTGCCGCGCGCGAATGTTGCTCAGGATGCCGGTAAGGTCGAGCTTCTTTTGCAGCACCGGCCCCGATGTGGTGGTGATGGGCACTTCCAATTCTTCCGCGATGATGCAGGCCAATGTGGTTTTGCCCAGTCCGGGCGGACCATACAGCAGCACGTGGTCCATGGCTTCGCCGCGCAGCCGGGCAGCCTCAATGGCGATGGACAGGTTCTCCTTCAGCTTTTTCTGGCCGGCGAAATCGTCCAGCCGGCGCGGACGCAGCCCGGCTTCAAACTGCGCGTCTTCGGGTTGCAGTGCGCCGGAAACAAGCTGCCGATCGGGCATTCGTTTTCAGCTTACCGTACCAGTTCCAAAGCCCGCCGGAAAAGCGGCTCGAAGTCGGCCTCCGCATCGGACGGCTTGCCGCCGGCGCGCGTCTTGCGCAGCGCGGCTTCCGCGGCCGGTCGGGCACACCCTAGATTGAGCAGCGCTGAAAGCACATCCTGTTCGACCGCCGTCAGAGCGGCGCTGGGCACGCCAGGAGACGTGCCCGCCTCTTCGGCCGTGGGAGCCGGCATCTTGTCGCGCAACTCCAACACCATTCGTTCAGCCGTCTTCTTCCCGACGCCTGGAATCCGCACCAGCTTCTCCACTTCGCCGCGCCGTATGCTGGCGATCAGATCCACCGCCGGAATGCCCGACAACACGGCCATCGCCATCTTCGGACCGATGCCGCTTACCGAGATCAGTTTTTCGAACAGCGCCTTCTCGTCCTGCGTCAGAAAGCCGTAGAGCGCCAGGGCATCCTCGCGCACGTGCGTGTGGATGCGCAGGCGCAGCTCCGCGCCGGCATCCGGCAGGTGGGCGTAGGTCGATACCGGTATCGTCACGTCATAACCCACGCCGCCTACGTCCACCACCGCCTGGTTCGGATGCTTTTCGATCAGCACCCCGCGCAGCAAAGCAATCATAACCCTGTATTGTAAGCCGTTACCCCGGACTTCCGAGCCATTGAATCCGGCCGCGGGTGGGACTACTATATGACTGGAAGGTATTGAGATGAGATTATCCTTATTGCTTTTACTTGGCGCCGTGGCTTTGGCGCCGGTTTTCTCCCAGTCCGACACTACGCCCATGATGAGCACCGTATCGCCCGAGTCGGGGAGGATTGGCGATGTCCTGGTGGTGCAAGGCACCAACCTGGGGCAGGATCTGGTGGCAGCCGTCTTTCTTACCGATAGCACGGGCGATACAAAGGTCGCCATCATCGCGCAGACATCCACCTCGATCCGGTTCAAGATTCCGCCCGAAGCCAAGGCCGGCCGTTACGCGTTAATGGTCCTGACCAAGGGCGCGAATGGACGATATTTCGAAGAACCGGTTAAGTTGACCGTCGAACCGTTGCCGGTCCGTCCGGAGACTTAGACTGCTCCTGGCGGAACGAATTCGTCCACCGTCTCCAACGGAAACCCGAGCAACTCCGCGATCTGTGCGCGCGGCATCCCGCCGGCCACCAACCGGCGGGCCGTGGCCGCATGCGTTTCGCCGATATCGATAACGTGGCCGTCAGGATCGTACATGCGAAAGGTCCGCTGTCTCCATGGCAGTTCGCGCAGGGGATGCGCGAATCTGGAGCCGGCCGCTACAGCGCGTGCATACAGAGCGTCCACGTCCTCCACTTCAAAGGCGTTTTCCCAGACCGGACGCTCCGGCCCCCGCCACGCCGGATCCGGCGCGCCGAAGATCGAGAAGTAGGTGTCCGCCGCCTCCCAGACCGACAAGCCGGCTGTGTACGCCACCGCGATCGACCGTCCGTCGCGGTTCATCAACCGGCCGGGTTCCAACCCCAGAACTCCCTCGTAGAACTGGCGCGCGCGGTCCAGATTGCCGACATAGGCCGCCGGCCCCTTGAATTGAATTGTCTGCATTTCCGTAGCTTAGCATTATGACAGTAAGCTGTCAATATGACATACCGATGCCAAATATGCAATGATTCCCATCATGGCTGCTGAAGATCTGATTCCCCTGCTGGTCGCGGACGTCTATGAGTTAGCGGGATCGTTTCGCCGGCTGGGCGATGCCATTGCCGGCACGGTGGGACAATCGCAGGCACGCTGGCAGGTCCTCAGCGCCGTATCCGGCGGCGGCAAAACCGTGCCGCGGATAGCCCGGCGCTTGGGACTCGCCCGCCAGAGCGTGCAACGGGTGGCGGATCTCTTGGTTGGCGACGGCCTATGCGATTATCTTCCGAATCCCGATCATAAGCGGTCGCCCCTGGTGCGGCTCACGATCAAGGGCGAAACACAGCTTCGCAAGCTCTCCGCGGCCGCGGACCACAGGCATCGGGAGCTTGCGCAAAAGGTGCGCGCGAAAGATCTGGCCGTCACGCACCGCGTCCTGCGCGTCATCCGCGATGCCCTGGACGAGGGATAGAGGTTAAACCGCCGTTACCAACTTTTCATTTACCAACTTTTCCGTTGACAGACTGGTCGAATCGTGGGAGACTTCCTATAGACAACTATGGAAAAGAAGGACATCCTGCAAGGCAGCCTGGCCCTCCTGGTCCTTAAGAGCCTGCAGTACGGTCCCATGCACGGCTGGGACATCACTCTACACATCCAAAAAATCTCCCGCGACGTCCTGCGCGTGGAAGAGGGTTCGCTCTACCCCGCCCTGCACCGCATGGAACAGGCAGGCTGGATCTCTTCGGAATGGGGCGTCTCGCAGAATAAACGCCGCGCCCGCTATTACCAGCTCACGGCCGCCGGCCATAAGGAACTGGAGGCCGCGGAGACCAGTTGGCGCGAAGTGACCAAAGCCGTTGGAAAGGTGCTGGCGTTCGCCGGCCGAAAAGGGTAACTCGAAATGGGATGGATACGCCGAGCCCGCGCCCAGTTTCGCCGCGATGCACTCTCGGCGGAAGCGCGGGAAGAACTCCAGTTTCACCTCGCCATGCGCGAAGAACTGAATGCGGCCGAGGGCATGCCGCCCGATGAGGCCCACGCGCAGGCCCAGCGCCGCTTCGGCAACGCCACGGCATTGCAGGAAAGCATGCGCGAGGCCGATCTGCTCACTTTCGTCGAAAGCGTCGCGCGCGACCTGCGCTTCGCCGCCCGCATGCTCGCCAAACATCCCGGGTTCACGGCGCTGGCGGTGGTCGCGCTCTCAGCCGGCATCGGCGTCAACACGGCGGTCTTCACGGCTTACAAAGCTTTCCTGTTGCGGCCGCTCGATGGCGCGCGCCCCGAAGAGTTGTTCAACATCTATCACAGCCGGCCGGAACACTCCTTCGATCCGGTCTTCAGTTATGCGGATTTCGAAGGCCTGCGAGATAACAGCCGTTCGTTCAGCGGAGTCCTGGCCGTTACCGGCGACGAATTCACCGTGACCGAAGCAGGCGCCGCTCCCGACGCCGCTCCCTCGTTGGGCAGTTCGCTGATTGCCGCCCTGGGCTTCCGGCTGCCCACTCTGATGCCCGGCCGCGCCGAATATATAAAGACCGCTCTGGTGTCGGAGAACTTCTTCTCGGTGCTCGATGTAGGCGCTGTCCGCGGCCGCGTCTTCCTGCACCGGGACGCCCAGGATCTCGATCGCCGCCCCCAATTTCTCATCAGCGAAAACTACTGGGAACGGCGCTTCGGCCGGGCGCCGTCAATTCTCGGCCGCACCCTGAAAGTGAACGGTGTGGCGTTCACCGTGATCGGCGTCACGCCGCGTGATTTCATGGGCACGTTCACCACCGAGGTGCCCGATTTCTGGATGCCGCTGCGCCTGGAACCCCTGGTCCACCGCGGTTCGGATCTGCTCACCAATCGGGAGAGCCCTTGCTGCACCGTCATCGGGCGGCTCGCGCCGGGCGTGACTCCCGCCCAGGCGCAGGCGGAAACAGACGCTCTGGCAAATCGCCTGCGCATCTTGCACGCTCCCGGCGCCGAAGGCAGCCGGGCGCTCACCATCCTAGTGGCGCCCGGATCACCCTTCCAGCGGCCGGAACCAGACCCCAAGCTGAAGCTGGTCGTCGCTGTCACGCTGGGCGCTGTCGGTCTGGTCCTCCTGATCGCGTGTGCCAACGTGGCGGGAATGCAACTGGCTCGGTCGGCGGCCCGGCAGAGGGAGATTGGTGTGCGGCTTTCCTTGGGGGCCAGCCGCGCCCGGCTGGTCCGGCAGTTGTTGACCGAAAGCGCGCTCCTCGGCGTGATCGCCGGTAGTCTGGCGATGCTCCTCTCCTATTGGACCTTGCGCCTGCTCGTCGTACAGTTCAGCTCCGCCATGCCGCTCCAATGGGGAACCTTCGCCTTGCATATCCATCCCGATCGCGGCGTTTTCGCGTACGTGTTCCTCCTCTCGCTCGCCGCCAGCATTCTGTTTGGGCTGGCGCCTGCCCTGGAATCCTCCCGGCCCGATCTGACCTCCGCCCTGAAAGAGGAGGGCGCGCGCTTTGCCCTCCGGCTGGGCAACCGCCGCCTGCGAAACATGCTGATGGCCTTTCAGGCCGGTATTTGCCTGTTCCTGCTGGTGATCGCGGGCCTGCTGATTCACAGCTCCAGCCGGGCGCGCGACCTCGAAACAGGCTACGAGGCCAGGCGTGTGTTGGAGCTAGATTTCAGTTTCCCAGCCGCATTCGACTATAACCATGCCAAACAGATCGCCGAGATCCATCAGATTCGTGAGAAGTTGCTGTCACTGCCGGGAATCGCCGGGGTTACATTCGGCCGTTCGCCGGACGCTGGCGGGCTGCGTGCCGCGAAGGCGGCAGCCGCCCACACCCTGCTCTACACATTCGTTCTGCCGAATTACTTCGCAACCCTGGACATTCCCCTGGTCTCGGGCCGCGCCTTCGATGCTGGCGCAAGGGAAAGCCGTACCGTGGTTCTGAGCGAATCCGCGGCGCGCACGCTTTGGCCGGGCGCGGACCCCATCGGACGGACCGTCACTCTCGATATCTCAGGCGAGTTTCAAGTCGAAGGCGAACTCAAGCCTGAAAGCCAACCTTATGTGGTGGTCGGCGTCGCCCGGGATACGCGTGGAATCCTGCTGGATGGCTCCGACTCCGCCAAAGCTTATCTGCCGCTGCCCGCCGACCGCCTGGACAAAATGCCCGTTTTGGTTCGTGCGCGTGCCAATCCGCTACCGCTGGTGCATGCAATCGGCGCAGCCATACACGCCGTGGATCCGATTCTCAACGTCGACGCCATCACACTCGCAGACGCGCTCAGCATCAGTCCGCGGTTCGTGGTTGCCCGGTGCTCCGGACTCTTCGCCACCGTGATCGGCCTGCTGGGCCTGTTGCTGGCTTCCGCCGGCATCTATGGCAGCGTCAGTTACGCCGTCGTCCGCCGGACCCGCGAATTCGGCATCCGCGTGGCCCTGGGTGCGGACAAATCCGACGTATTCCGCCTGGCGCTCAGCGAAACCGCTCGCCCGGTCCTCATCGGCTTGCTCGGAGGCCTGATCGCGGCTGCCTCTGCCGCCCAATTCTTGCGCGCTATTCTCGCTGGAGTGAGCACCCTCGACCCGCTCGCGTTCCTGGGCGTCTCGGTGTTCTTCCTCGGCATCGCGCTGCTGGCCGCATTTGTCCCGGCCCGCCGCGCCCTGCGCATCGATCCCATGACCGCCCTGCGGTGCGACTGAACCCGCGCCCCGAATCGGCTACAATCGTACACCGATGGCCAAACGCCTCCCCGACGACACCTTCCCCGCACCGAAGCCGCGCAAAAAAGTCCCATACGAATTCGTGCTCGACGCGCTGGCCGCCCTCTCGCCCAGAACCAACCCCATGTTCGGCTGCCTGGCAATCTACGTCGGCGAAAAGATCGTGCTCATCCTGCGCGATAAATCGGAGCCATCGCCCGACAACGGCGTATGGCTGGCGACCACCCATGAACACCACCAGAGCCTGCGCCGCGAGTTCCCGCACATGCGATCCATCGGAGTCTTTGGGAAAGCAATCACGGGATGGCAGGTGCTGCCGGCCGATGCGCCGGATTTCGAAGAAGCCGCGCTGCGGGCCTGCGAACTCGTAGTCGCCCGCGACCCCCGCATCGGCAAAGTCCCCGGAGCGCGCCAGACTCGGAAGAAGCGCGTGATATAATCGCGCCAACCAGGAGGCCATCTATGAAGCACAAGCCTGCGCTGCGACTGTGGTTTTTCCTGCTTGCATCGTTCGCCGCGTTTGCCGCGTTGGCAGCCGCACAACCGGTAACCCCGGCGAGTGGCGGCACGGCACAAACGGCTTTTATTGGGCTGACCATTTGGCCTATGTTTCACCGCAGTGCCACGCATACCGGTTACAATCCCGCCGAAGATACGCTGAACCCCGGCAATGTGGGCGGTCTCACGGTGCGATGGAAAGCCCATACCGGGCCGGTCACGCAAGCCTCGCCGATCGTGGCCAATGGGGTGGTGTACATTGGATCGTCCAATCACAATCTCTACGCCTTCCATGCATCTACCGGCCACGCGCTCTGGACCGCTACCACCGGCGGCATCCTCACTTCCCCGGCGTGGTCGGACGGCGTGGTCTATGTGGCCTCCGGTGATTACAATCTTTATGCCTACAATGCCGCCAGCGGGCAGCCCGTCTGGACGACTTCGCTGGGCGGCGTCGGAGCTTCGCCCACCATCGCCAACGGCGCCATTTACATCGGGGCGAGTGTCGTCCAGGCCGGTGGCGATAACTACATGTATTCGGTAGACCCGGCCACCGGCCAAGTGCTCTGGACCGCGGGACCCTTCGGCTTTGCCACCCCGAATTATGCTCTTTCCGCGGCCGTCGATAACGACAATCTTTATTTCAGTTTCTACAATCTGTTCCTATGGTTGTTTAACGTGGATGGCGCCGGGGAGTTGGCCGAAAGTATAAGCTGCACCTCCTCGCCGGCCGTAGCGGACGGACTGGTCTATGTGGGTTGGGGCGGCTCGCTTGCCGCCCTCAACGCTTCCGCTTTTGGAATCACATGGTCCGCGGGGACCTCCGGGACGATCTTCTCTTCGCCCGCGGTCGCGAATGGGATCGTTTACGTCGGATCGGACGACGATCACCTGTACGCTTTAAATGCCGCTACCGGTGCGCAGATCTGGAGCGCTGCCACCTCCGGCCCGGTCGGCTCATCGCCGGCGGTAGCCAACGGAGTTGTCTACGTCGGATCGGATGATGGCAGCCTCTATGCCTTCGATGCCTTGAGCGGTGCGCAGCTTTGGAGCGGCGCGACCGCCGCGCCGGTCGAATCTTCACCGGCGGTCGTCGATGGGATCGTGTACGTCGGGTCGGAGGATGGCTACCTGTACGCCTTCGGTCTGCCGACCGCCGCGCCTCGCTAGCGGGTCAGCCTGCCCGCGGGGCAGGCCTTTCCACGGCACAAACCGCGCTACAATATCCCTAGCCACTTGCAACTATGTTGCAGACACTGATCATCACCCTGCGCGAGGGCGTGGAAGCCGCCCTGGTCGTGGCCATCGCCATCGCCTACCTCCGCAAAATTGGCCGCCAGGACCTCCTGCCGGCCGTGCACCGCGCCTTCGTAGCCGCTGTAATTGCTAGCTTTGCGTTCGCCTGGCTGCTCTCCAAGTTAGGTCTCGGCGAGGACGCCTACGAGGGTTGGACGCTGCTGGTAAGCGCCGTTTTCGTGGGCTCCATGATCTTCTGGATGAACCGTCACACGCGCGGCATGAAGGGTGAAATTGAAACTCAGTTGCAACAAAAAACCAGCCGCCGCGGCCGTTGGGGCATCTTTCTTTTCGTGTTCCTCATGATCTTCCGCGAGGGCGTCGAAACCGTCCTGATGCTCACCGCCGTCAAGTTCGATACCTCCGGCGTCCTTGATTTTGTGGGCATCGTGCTCGGTCTGGGCCTCGCCGTCCTGTTCGGTGTCAGCTTCCTGCGCGGCGCCATTCGCATCGATTTGCGCCGCTTCTTCCGCATGACCACCGTCATCCTGATAGTCATCGTAGTGCAACTGGCTATCACTGGATTGCATGAACTGTCCGAAAGCCAGGTGCTGCCATCCAGCCGCCGGGAGATGGCCCTCATAGGCCCCATCGTCAGCAACGAGGTCTTTTTCTTCGTGGTCATCCTGGCACTCGCCGGCGCAATGCTGCTCATGGAATATCGCCGCCGCCGCGCCCCCTCGCTCAACGGACTGGAAGGCGCCGCCCTGCGCAAAGCCCGCTGGAGCGCCCAGCGCGAACGCCTCTGGATGTCGGCATCCTGCCTCGCCACTGCCCTGTTCATCCTCGGCATCACGGCGGAATTCATCTACGCCAAATCCACCACCGAACTCTCCGCCGCTCTGCCCGTCACCGTCGTTAACGGCCAGGTGACCATTCCGGTCGCCAATGTGAATGACGGTAACCTGCACCGCTTCTCCATCGATGAAGACGGCGCGCATGTGCGCTTCGTCGTGATCCGCCGCCCGGACCAGTCGCTCGCGGTCGCCTTCGATGCCTGCCAGATCTGCGGCAATCAGGGCTATTATCAAAAAGGTCCGAACGTGATCTGCAAGAATTGCTCCTCCGCCATTTTCATTCCCAGCATCGGTTCGCCAGGCGGATGCAATCCTATTCCCATCGCTTCCGCGGTCCGCGGCGGGCAACTGGTGATCCCGGCCGATGGACTCTTGCCCGGCGCGAAGATCTTTCGCAATCCCAGTTAGGCCCATGTTTCTACGCTTCGTCAGCCAGTCCATCCGCCGGTCTCCGCGCCGCAAAGCCATGACCGTGGCCGCGGTGGCTATGGGAGCGGCCGTCGCCACGGCCATGCTGGGCGTGATGTTGGACATCGGCGACCGCGTCAATCACGAATTGCAAAGCCTTGGCGCCAATCTCCTGGTCACCCCCAAAGCCGCCTCCCTGCCGGTTGAAATCGGCGGCATCGACTATCAGCCGGTTTCGGCGGCCGCGTATATCCCCGAGGCGCAGGTGCCCAGGATTAAATCCACGTTCTGGCAACTGAATATCACCGGCTTCGCGCCCTCGCTCCAGTCGGTAGCGTCGTTGGGCGGACGCGACGTGCCCGTGGAAGGCGTCTGGTTCCGCCGGCGTTTCCGCGGCGCGGATGGCTCCATGCAGGAAAGCGGACTGCGCACCTTGGGCGCAAACTGGAAGGTCGATGGCCGTTGGATCGATGATGGCGTCCGGAACGATGCGTCCCTCGAAGCCATGGCCGGCGGAGCCGTGGCGCGCCGCCTGGCACTGAAGCCGGGGGATACGCTGCCGCTCTTCGGGCAGCCGTTCACGCTGGCCGGCATCATCTCCACGGGCGGCGATGAGGAAGACCGCGTCTACATCCGCCTGGAAGTCTTGCAGCGCCTGTCCGGTCGGCCGGATCAGGTGGATTCCGTCCAGGTCGCTGCCCTCACCAAGCCCGAAGACGATTTCGCGCGCAAAGATCCCGCTAAGATGTCGCCCAAGGAGTACGACCGCTGGTATTGCACGCCCTACATCAGCTCCATCGCTCATCAGATCGAAGAAGCCCTGCCGATGACCGTCGCGCGGCCCATCTGGCGCGTGGCCGATAACGAAGGCAAGGTGCTGGGCAAAGTCCGCGGGTTGATGCTGCTCATCGCGCTGGCGGCATTGGCGTCGGCGGGTCTCACCGTTTGGAGCACCATGGCCACCACGGTTTTGGAGCGGCGCGCGGAGATCGGCATCATGCAGGCCACCGGCGCCGGCAACGGACTGGTGGCGGCGCTGTTCGCGGCCGAAGTAGCGCTCGAAGGCGCGGCCGGCGGACTGATCGGCTCCTGGGTGGGCGTGCTGCTCGCCGGATGGGTAGGGCGCGCGGTCTTTGGCACGTCGCTTGAGACGCCAGCCATGCTGGGTCCGCTGGTAGTGGCGGCGGCCGTGATCGTTTCCATCGCCGGCGCCGCCCAGCCGTTGCGCCGCGCCCTGGCGCTGGAGCCCGCTATCACTTTGCGAGGCGCCGAGTGACAGATCGCCCCATGTTCCTGCAGTTCGTCCTGCGCGCCGTCCAATTCCGCAAACGCCGCCTGGCCCTGGCCTTCTCCGCCCTGGCGGTCGCGGCCACGCTCGCCACCGCGCTGTTCTCCGTGTATTCCGATATCGATCGCAAGATGCGCCGGCAATTCCGCGGCTTCGGCCCCAATCTGATCATCGCTCCCGCGGGCGCGTCGCGGACGGTTCCATTCGAAGCCGTCACACGCGCCGAACAGCAAGGCGCTGTGGCCGCGCCTTTCCTTTATACAGTGGGACGCCTGGACAGCGAACCCGTGGTCGTCGCCGGCATCGATTTCCGCCGTGCCGGACCGCTCATCAATTACTGGCGCGTGGATGGCGCGCGCGCACCCGGGCCAGGCGAATGTCTGGCGGGCCGCACGGTGGCCGCGCACTTCCGCCTGCAAACGGGCCAGAAGCTATCCCTTGCCGGCGGCCCCTGCATACTGCGTGGCATCGTTTCCACCGGTGGCGCGGAAGACGCCCAGCTTATGGTGCCCCTGGAAGGCGCCGGCGCGGCCAGCCTTGTCGAGGTGCGTGCCGACGGCCGCCGCCTGGAAGCCATTCGCGACGCGCTGGCCAAAGCGCTCCCCAATACCGACGTGCGCCTGCTGCACGCCGTCGCCGAAACCGAGGCGAACGTGGTGCTGAAGATTCGCTCCACGTTGTTCCTGCTCACCGTGCTCATCCTCGTCATCACCACTCTGTGCGTCAGCAGCAACTTCAGCGCCCTGGTGTTGGAACGCAGCCAGGAAATCGGTATTCTGAAAGCCATCGGCGCTGCCGAACGCAAGATCGCCGCCCTGTTCCTCTCGGAGTCCCTGGTGCTGGGCGCGGCATCGGCCGTCACGGGTTATAGCCTCGGTCTGCTGGTGGCCTGGAGCATCGGCCGCCAGATCTTCCCCGAATCAGCCTCGGGCGTGGGTGTAAACTATGGAGTCTTCCTGCCCGTGGTCGCGGTTACACTGGCGGTAGCGGCCGCCGCGACACTGGCCGCGATGGCGCGCGTCTGGAGCATCAAGCCCGCGGTCATCTTGCGCGGAGAGTAGAAACGATGCCATTCGTCGAACTCGAGAACGTGACCAAGGCCTACGATGGCGGTTGGTCCGCGCCCGTCAAAGCGCTCGACCGCGTCAGTTTCACCGTCGAGGCCGGCCAGTGGATCGCCATCATGGGTCCCTCAGGCTCCGGCAAGACCACGCTGCTGAATATCCTGGGCTGTCTCGACCAGGCCACCGAAGGCGCAGTGCGCATCGATTCCGTCGACACCTCCACGCTCAGCCGCGCCGCCCTGGCCCGCTTTCGCGCCGAAACGGTCGGTTTCGTGTTTCAGCAATTCCACCTGATCCCGCATCTTTCCGCGCTCGAAAACGTCATGCTCGCGCAATACTTCCACAGCATGACCGACGAAGCCGAAGCCCGCCGCGCGCTCGATCGCGTGGGACTGGCCGACCGCGCCCGGCATCTGCCTTCGCAGCTTTCCGGCGGCGAGCAGCAGCGCGTGGCCATCGCCCGCGCGCTGGTCAACGATCCCAAGATCATCCTGGCCGATGAACCCACCGGCAACCTGGACGCCGTCAACGAGCAGATCGTCCTCGGTTTGCTCACGGATCTGCATGCCCAGGGCCGCACCATCCTGATGGTGACGCACGACGACCAGGTGGGCCGCTGCGCCGATATCCGCCTGGATCTGGAACACGGACGCATCGTCGAGACCACGCATTTCAGCATGGAGGAGAATCAGGATTTCGACGAAGTGCTGGAGCAGATCTGGGCCGCCCGCGAGCAAGCCTTCCACGAAGAGCCCGAACACTTCACGCCCGCCCAACACCGCAAGGTCTGCACGCTCATGGCGCGTATCGGCCTGGTCGAGCTGCGTGGCGGAGAGGTCGCGTTCACTCCCCGCGGCGAGGCCCGCGCGCGTAGCGTCATCCGCCGTCACCGGCTGGCCGAGCGGCTATTTATGGACGTGCTCGCCATCCGCGACGAAGGCTCCATCGAGAAAAACGCCTGCACCTTCGAGCACATCCTCAGCCCCGAGGTGACGGACCGCATCTGCACCTTCCTGGGCCATCCGCGCACCTGCCCGCACGGCAGCCCGATTCCGGAAGGCGACTGCTGCCGGGCATCGACCGTCCTTGCCCCTGACATGCAGCAGCCCTCACACGCGCCGCTTCTCCTCTAGCGTCCGCCGCAAGATTGGCAAGGTTGCGGCGTCCTTTTCGCCACCCACCTCTTCCTTGACTGCGATTACCGTTTCCAGGTCGAGGATCCGCACCCGCAGTTCTTCCGATAGTTCCACCTCGATGGTATGCGCCAGGAGTTCGTCGTATCCGCGAGCGCTCCCGATTCTCCCCAGGACGTCGAGCGGACCGAAGCGAGTCATGAGCCGCTGGTGCCCTGGCGAAGATAGGTGCGACGGCGCAGGCTTCAATCTCGGCTCGCGTCGGGTTCGATAGACCGCATCCAACGAGGTCAGCGCTGCCAACAACATTTGCACGTTGGCGGCATCTCTCGCATGCACGATGTTCAGATCGAACGTATTGACGGGCGCGCCCTCCAGCACGGCCGCAACACCTCCGACCACAATAAAATCGACCCCGTGCCGGACAAGGATCTTTAGGATCGCTTCGAAATCACTTGGAGCTGTTTCGGGCACGGATTCTCAGCACCGCATTGACAAAATTCTGTAGCACCTGCAGGCGTTCAGCCGGCGTCAACGAAAGCATCCAGCGGATCAACGTCAGGTCCACGCCGTCTGCGGTGCATTCCGTCTCTTCCGCGTCAATCTGGGATTGCGGTGTCACGTTTCACCCGCGCTACCTACAGTATCTCGTACTTCCGCAGAATCTCTTCCCAGTATCCCTGTGCCTTCAAAATCAGTTCCACCACCTCGCGCACCGCCCCGCTGCCCCCCGGTGCCGATGTTACGTAATGCGCCTGCGCCTTCACTTCCGGACGCGCGTTAGCGGTCGCGATAGCCAGACCCACGCGATGCATCACCACCACATCCGTTAAATCGTCGCCGATATAAGCCACCTGCTCCTTGCCGACTTTCGCGTCCGCCATGATCTCTTCCAGGATCGGGATCTTTTCAATGTGCCCCTGGTAAACGTACCGGAACTTGCACTGTTTGGCGCGCTCCGCGGTGGCCGGGGATACGCGCCCGCTGATCAGTCCCGTGGCGATGCCCTTCCAACTCATCCACTGCAGGCTGATTCCATCCTGCGAATCGAAGCCCTTGGTCTCCACCATCTGCCCCGGATTCTGCACATCCGGCACATTCAGCAGCTTGCCATCCGTCAGCACGCCATCCACGTCCATCAATAGCAGACGGACCGGGGCAGCCAGTTGCGTTATGTTTGTGGTCATCCCCATGATCGAGCGAGTCGCAAAAACGATCACCCGTTATAGCATGTTTCAGCCCGGCCACCGCGTAGGCGTAGCCGTCTCCGGCGGCGCCGATTCCGTCTGCCTGCTGCACCTGCTCCGCGAACTGGCGCCGCGGTGGAATCTGCATCTCACCGTCGTGCACCTCGATCATCAGCTTCGCGGCGAGGAGTCCCGCGCGGATGCCGAATTCGTGTGCACGCTGGCGGACTCCCTCGGCCTGCCCTGCGCATCGCGTTCCGCCGACGTGGCCGCGCTCTGCCGCGAAACGGGAGAAAACCTGGAGCAAGCCGCCCGCGACGCGCGCCTCGATTTCTTCCGCTCCCTGGTGCGCGACGGAACCGTCGATCGCGTCGCCACCGGCCACACCCGCTCCGATCAGGCCGAGACCGTGCTGTTCCGCTTTCTGCGCGGCGCCGGGACCGCCGGCCTGGCAGGGATCCGCCCGGTCACCACCGAGGGTATCGTCCGCCCGTTGCTCGATGTCGACCGCGCCGAGGTGGAGCAGTTTCTCCGCGATCGGGGATTCTCCTGGCGCGAAGATTCCACCAACTCCAACCCGGATTTCGCGCGTAACCGCATCCGCCACGCCCTGCTCCCGCAGCTTACCGGGGAGTGGAATCCGGCGCTCGCGGAAACCCTGGCCCACATGGCCGGATGGGCTCAGGCGGAAGAGGCATTTTGGGGCGCCGAAATCGCCCGGCTCGCTCCCGGCCACCTGAAGCGCCGGCCGCCCGCCTTGCTGGTGCGTACCGATACGCTGGGCGGCCTCCCGCTGGCCGTCGCCCGCCGCCTCCTGCGTTACGCCGTGGAAGTGGCGAAAGGGGATCTCCGCGGCATCGGTTTCGAGCACTTGGAGCAAGTACTGGAACTGGCCGCTTCCCGCGAAGGCCACGGCCGCCTGCAAATCCCCGGATTGGACATCTTCCGCTCCTTCGATTGGCTTCGTATTGCGCCGCCCGCGGCCGATAATCTCGAAAATCGTAACTACCGCCTGCCTCTGCCCGTGCCCGGATCGGTCCGCATACCCGGTGAAGACCTTGTAGTCCAAACGGAACTATCTGAAAATACGAACGTAACGCAAACCTCGGGCGGCGTATATAATGGTTGCGTAGGCTATTTGGACTGGAAGCGTATCTCTGGTTCGTTGGAAGTGCGTAACTGGCGGCCCGGCGATCAGTATCAACCGGTGGGCCGCGGCGGACCGGAGAAAATTAAACTTATGTTCCAGGAAGCGCGTATTCCACTGTGGGAGCGCCGGCACTGGCCGGTAGTCACCGTGGGCGACCAGATCTTATGGGCGAACCGTTTTGGTCCGGCAGCGCAGTTTGCCGCCGGAGATGCGCCCGGTCTGGTCCTGGGTATCCAGGTGGTCGAGTCGTTCACACAACTGGAATCGAGTGGGATGTTTTGAACGTCTATACTGGTAGCGGCCAGCCCCATGGCTACGAGTGGCGGGAGGTTTCGTGAATTCAAGTATTAAAACAGCAATTATATGGGTGGTTCTGATTTGTCTTGCGGTGCTTTTGTGGACCATCGTAAAACAAAGCAAGCATCCGGCCGAGGAGCAGATCGCCTTCACGGATTTCCTCGATCAGGTTAAAGACCACAAGATCAAAGAAGTGAACATCAGCGGTAGCGAGGTTCACGGGGTTTATCAGGGCGGCGACCGCGGGATGCGCACCCTGATCCCCACCAACTACCCGGCCGTCTACGACCTGCTGTCGCAAAATGGCGTCAAGGTCGAAATCAAGGATACCAACTCCAATCCCTGGTTCTCCCTGCTGGTGCAGGCCTCGCCCTTCATTCTCCTGCTGGCGTTCTGGATCTTTATGATGCGCCAGATGCAGAGCGGCGGGAACAAGGCGCTGAGTTTCGGCAAGAGCCGCGCCCGTCTGCACTCCACGCAACAGAAGAAGGTGACATTTAAAGATGTCGCCGGTGTGGAAGAGGCCAAAGAGGAACTGCAGGAGATTATCGAATTCCTGCGCGAGCCCCAGAAGTTCCAGAAGCTCGGTGGCCGCATTCCCAAGGGCGTCCTGCTGATCGGACCTCCCGGCACCGGTAAGACGCTGCTCGCCCGCGCCATCGCCGGCGAAGCCAGCGTGCCGTTCTTCTCCATCTCCGGTTCGGACTTCGTGGAGATGTTCGTGGGCGTCGGCGCCAGCCGCGTGCGCGACCTGTTCGAGCAAGGCAAAAAGAACGCCCCCTGCATCATATTTATCGATGAAATCGATGCTGTCGGCCGCCATCGCGGAGCCGGCCTCGGCGGCGGGCACGATGAGCGTGAGCAGACCTTGAACCAATTGCTGGTCGAAATGGATGGTTTCGAATCAAACGAAGGCGTGATCCTGGTGGCCGCCACCAACCGCCCCGACGTCCTCGATCCTGCCCTCCTCCGTCCCGGCCGCTTCGACCGCCGCGTAGTGGTCGGCCTTCCCGACGTGGGCGGCCGCGAAGCCATCCTGCGCGTGCACACCAAGAAGATCCCGCTGGGCGATAACGTGGATCTCTCCGTGCTCGGCCGCGGCACTCCGGGCTTGGCCGGCGCGGATCTCGCCAACCTGGTTAACGAAGCCGCGCTGAACGCCGCCCGCCAGAATCGCAAAGTCGTCATGATGATCGACTTCGAACTGGCCAAGGACAAAATCCTGATGGGCGCCGAACGCAAGTCCATGATCCTGAGCGACGACGAGAAGCGCAATACGGCCTATCATGAAGCCGGCCACGCGCTGGTCGCCGGCATCCTGCCCAACGCCGATCCGCTGCACAAGGTCACCATCATTCCGCGCGGCATGGCCCTGGGCGTCACCATGCAGTTGCCCATCGACGATAAGCATTCCTACGACAAGGAATACCTGGAAGCCCGGCTCGCCATCCTGATGGCCGGCCGCATCGCCGAAGAGCGCTACATGCATCACATGACTACCGGCGCCGGCAACGACATCGAACGCGCCACCGACATGGCCCGCAAGATGGTCTGCGAGTGGGGTATGAGCGACCTCGGTCCGCTGAGCTTCGGCAAGAAGGAAGAGCAGATCTTCCTGGGCCGCGAGATCGCCCAGCACCGCGACTACAGCGAAGAGACCGCCGTGCGCATCGACGAGCAGGTCAAGAAGCTCGTGCAGACCGGCTACGATACCGCGCTGAAGATCATCGAAGAGCGTTCCGACGCCCTCGTGCGCATCGCCGAATCGCTGCTCGAGCGTGAAATCCTCGACGGCAATGAAGTGATGCAGATCATCCGCGGCGAAACCTTGCCGCAAGCGCCTGCCAAGCCGCCCAAGGATACCGGCGATGGCGGCACGCAACAGGTGCTGCGTCCCGAACCCAGCCGGCGTCTGCCCGGCCTGTCCGAAGGCGAGCGGCCGCAGCCGGCGTGATCCCGCATTTCCCTGTCTACCTGTTTGATATCGACGGCACGCTGCTCGATAGTGCGCTGGATATCTGTGGCGCGGTCGAGTTCGTTCTGGCGCAGCAGCCGCCGGCCCGCGATTGTTCCTTCGAATACCTGAAGGGCTTCATCGGCCGGCACCTGATCGACCTTTTCGTGGAAGTGTATCCCGGCTGCACGGCGGAGCGTGTCGATACTCTGATCCAGCAATACCGGACCAACTACCTCTCCCGCGGCCACAAGCAAACCAAACCGTATCCCGGAGTGGCCGAGGCGCTGGCTGCACTGGGTGGCCGCAAATCCACCGCCACCACCAAAGGATCGCCCACCACCCGCGCGGTCCTCGATCAGTTCGGCCTGCTGCAATACTTCGATCACGTCCAGGGCACCGACGGCTTCCCCGCCAAGCCTGCTCCGGACGTCCTCTTGGCCGCCCTTACCGCGTTGGGCGCCGCGCCCGGCGACTGCCTCTTTGTAGGCGATTCGCCCGCCGACATGGAAGCCGGCCGCCGCGCCGGCGTGCGCACCTGCGCCGTGCGTTACGGCTACGGCAAAACAGATGAACTCGCCCGCTGGAACCCGGATTATTGGGTTTCCGACCTGCGCGAATTGGTCTGAGACTCTCTGCTCTAAGGAACCAACTGGAAGACCGTTCCCCCACCACCGGGACCGCCATCGTAGGTGGTGCCATACAGGTTGCCGCTGCTGTCTAATACCAGGCCGCTGGGTTCGTATCCATCCCCACCGTCGCCATTCAAGCTCGCAAGCAGGGTCCAGGTCCACGGATCGCCCGAAGACGCTGGCGGCGTGAGCGAAAAAATGGTTCCGCCGTATGGATTCCCGCCGCCCAGCGTGCTGCCGTAAAGCACTCCACCGCTGCCGATGGCCAGGCTTGCCTGAGGGTTCCAACCGTCAGTGCCGCCCGCGAAGCTGTACAGTACGCTCTCGGCCCATGCACCGCCGGGTGACGCAGGCGGGGTGAGCGAGTACACCGTGCCGCATCCATCGAAACAGGCGGAATTGGCTCCGCCGGATCCAGTGGCCCCGTAAAGCACGCCGCCACTGCCGATTACCACGCCTCCGAATGAGTCGGAGCCCTCGATGCCGCCGGGGTAACTGAAGCTATAGAGCACGGCTTCAGTCCATTCTCCGCCCGGCGAACTGGGCGGAGTCAATGAGTAGACCGTGCCGGTATTATTAGCGCCGCCGTCGTAAGTAGTGCCATAGACCACCCCATTGCTGCCAACTACCACCCCGGCGTAGGGGTAAGACCCGTCATTGGGAGGGCCCGTAAAGCTGTGCAGGATGGTCTCCGTCCACTTTTCCCCCGCGCTAGCGGGCGGAGTAAGCGCGAACACGGTGCCGCAACCTGGCTCGGGATTGCAGGCAGCGCTAGTGCCGCCTTGCCAGGTCGTCCCATAGAGCACTCCACCGGGGCCGACCACCACCCCTGAGTACAATTTGTAGCCGTCGCCTTCCTTACTACCTTGGAAGCTGTACAGTGTCCGCTGCGTCCATGCGCCGCCGCTGGATTTCGGAGGAGTCAATGAGAAAACCGCGCCGGCGCGATGAGTTCCGCCAAGGAACAGAGTCCCGTAGAGGACCCCGCCTTTGCCAATGACCAGACCCGCCTCAGTGCTGTATTCGGTAGAAGTATAAATGGTCGACTCAGTCCAGGCGCCGCCCGGGGCTGCAGGCGGGCTCAGCGAGAACGCCGCATCTCCAGCATTGCCATAAAGCACGCCTCCCTTACCTATCACCACTCCTCCGTATTGAGCGGTATCGCCGGCGAAGGTGTAGAGCGTGTTGAGCGTTTGAGCACCCGCATGGGCAGCCAGAAAAAATAGCGCCGAAAGAAGCACCCCGCTTGGATTTCGAGAAGTTGGAAGGCAGCGCATAGCTCCGGATTATCGCATACGCGATTTGGTGCGGCAAGTTCAGATCAAAACAACACCTGCCGCAAGTGTACAAAGGTCATCCCGACCCTCGCCGGAAACCCGAGGCCCTGCCAAACGTCGGCTTGACAGCCATGTATTGGTCTTGTTACAGTCTCCTTTCGCCAATCTGAATAGCCCCCCGGACCTGGGTGGAAGACTTCCGTCTGCCGAGGCCGGTTGGAGAAGACTATGCAGCAGAATTATTTTATTTTGGTGCTGGCGCACTCGCTGCGCGGAAAGCTGCGCCGCATCCGCGTGCCGCTGACGGTGGTCTATGCCGTCATGGCCTTGGCCCTGCTCGGCTGCGTCTCGCTCGTCGGCTTGGTTTCCAGCTATGCCCGCATGGCCTGGAAGGTAGCCAATTACAACGCCCTCCGCCGCGATGTCGAGAACCTCCGCACGCGCTATCAGCGCCTGCAAAAGGTGGTCAATCAGACCGATCAGCAGATGGCCAGCCTGGAGATGTTCGCCAACGAAGTCTCCGTGGCCTACGGCCTCAAGCAGAAATTGGAAGGCCCGTCGAGCATCGGCGCGGAAGGCCGCCTGGTGCCGACCTTCCCCGAATCCTTGAACGAATTCCGGTATTTGCGCAGCTATCACGACGCGGGGAACAGCTTCGTGCGCCGTTGGCATACCAACGTGCAGCCCAGCATCTGGCCCGTGGAAGGCCGCCTGATGGGCGGCTATGGCGTGCGCACCGATCCGTTCTCGGGTGAAGGCGCCATGCACACCGGCGTCGACATTTCCGCCCCCACCGGAACCACCGTGCGCGCCACGGCCGATGGCATCGTCTCTTTCGCGGCCTGGTATAACGGATACGGCCAACTCGTAGTGGTAAGCCACGGCGGAGGCGTCGAGACCTACTACGCGCATCTCTCGCGCTTCAGCGTGGTGGAGGGGCAAGAGGTCCGCCGGGGCGATCCGGTCGGCGCGGTCGGGAGCACCGGTCGCGTGACGGCTCCCCATCTGCACTATGAAGTCCGCATCGGCGGCGCGCCAGTGAACCCGAACAGTTACCTCTCGCGGGCCGGCGTGGTGCAGGCGGTAAAAAAAGATTTCCCGTTTTAGGCCGGGGACTGTCCAATGAAACCGATCTTTCCGCGTCTTCTCGCGGGTATCCTGGGTATTGTGTTGCTGACCGCGGCCTATCATCGCCTGAATTCTTCCTCGCTGATGGCCGATGCCGCCAACCGGTTTCTGGCCTCCCTGACGCCCGAACAACGCGCCAAAGCCACCTTCACTTTCGAAGAGGATGAGCGGCAAAACTGGCACTTCGTTCCCATCGAGCGCAAAGGCCTGGCCCTGCGCGAGATGACTCCCGCCCAAAAACACCTGGCCACCGCCCTGCTAAGCGCGGGACTGAGCCAGCAAGGTTTTCTGAAAGCCGAAACGGTCATGAGCCTGGAGGACGTGCTGCTCTCGATCGAGCACGGCAGCGGTCCCGAGCGCGACCCCGAGAAGTATTTCGTATCCATATTCGGCCAGCCCACCGCGGATGGCGCTTGGGGCTATCGCGTGGAAGGGCATCATCTCAGCCAAAACTACACGGTGGTCGGCGGGCACGTCGCGGGAGCGCCCAGCTTCTTCGGCGCCAATCCGGCCGAAGTGCGGGACGGACCGCGCAAAGGTCTGCGCACGCTCGGAGCCGAGGAAGATCTGGGCCGGGCCGTGATCCAATCGCTCGATGCCGAACAGCGTAAGGCCGCCACCGTGAGCACGAAGGCTTATCCGGACATCATCACCATGGACAGCCGCCAAGCCGCTCTCAAGGGCCAGCCCTCCGGATTGCAGGCTTCCAAGATGACGGCCAAGCAGTTCGATCTGCTCCTGGCCCTGCTCGGAGAGTACGCGAACAACATGCCCGAACAGATCGCCCAAGCCCGCGAGGACCAGATCAAGAAGGCCGGCAAAGACATCTACTTTGCCTGGGCGGGCGGGACCGAAAAAGGCGATCCGCACTACTACCGCGTGCAGACCGCATCGTTCCTGATCGAATACGACGACACGCAGAACAACGCCAACCACATCCACTCCGTGTGGCGCGACTTCAACGGCGACTTCGGCGTGGATCTGCTGAAGCAGCATTACCAATCCAGCCACTAAGTGCGCTCGCCACGCGGAGTACAATAAATAAAGACCCGCGTGTATAAAACTAACTATTATTTGGCCGTGCTTTGTGTTCTTGCCGCGCTGGCGCTGGCCGGCTGCGGCAAACCGCCGGCGCAACCCATGAGCATGGGACAAATGCCGCCGGTTCCGGTAAGCGTCGCGCAGGCCTCCCAGGAGGCTGTGCCCGTCGAGATCCGCGTGGTCGGCACCGTGGAGCCTTCCATTACCGTGCAGATCAAATCGCAGGTGGCCGGCGAACTCATGAGCGTGCATTTCACCGAAGGCAGCGACGTGCATAAAGACGATCTGCTGTTTGAGATCGATCCGCGCCCCTACCACGAAGCGCTGGCGCAGGCCGAAGCCGCGGTGGCCAAGGATCGCGCGCTACTGGCGCAGGCGCAGGCCAATCTGGGCCGCGATCAGGCGCAGGCCAAGAGCGCGGAAGCCGATGCTTACCGCTACGAAGAGCTGGCCAAAGAGAATGTCGGGTCCGCCATGCAGGCTACCCAGCAGCGCGCCGCAGCGGATGCCGCGCGCGAATCCGTGCATGCCGATCAGGCGGCTATCGACAGCGCCCGCGCCTCGCTGGCTAGCGACGAGTCCGCCGTGGCGCGCGCCAACCTGGATCTCGCATACTGCGAGATTCGCTCGCCGGTCAGCGGCCGCACCGGCAACGTGCTGGTGCACGCGGGCAATCTGGTCAAGGTGAACGATGTGGCGCTGGTGGTGGTCAATCAGATTGCGCCCATCTTCGTCTCTTTCGGCGTTCCCGAAGAACAACTCGCCGCCATCCGCCGCCGCGGCCGCGACGGGCTGGAGGTGCTGGCCTCCACGGATGCGGACTCCACCAAGGTCTCGCACGGACGGCTGAAGGTGGTCGACAATGCCGTCGATACCAATACCGGCGCCATCAAGCTGAAGGCCGTTTTCGATAACAGCGAGCATGTGCTGTGGCCCGGCCAATTCGTAAATGTGGTGCTGACCCTGGACACGCAGAGCAACGCCACCGTGGTGCCCACCGAAGCGGTCCAGGATGGCCAACGCGGGCAATTCATTTTTGTAGTGAAGCCCGACCAGACGGTGGAATCGCGGCCGGTCACCGTGACGCGCACCATCGGCAGGAAAGCCGTAATTGGCAAAGGCATCGCGCCGGGAGAAACGGTGGTCACCGACGGCCAGTTGCGCCTGTTCCCCGGCGCCAAGATCCAACCGGTGCCCGCCGCCAAAGTCGATAACCTGGCACTCTAGCATGCACATCTCCCGCATCTTTATCGCGCGGCCGGTCATGACCGCGTTGGTCATGCTGGCGATTTTATTGTTCGGCGTGGTGGCCTTCCGCGCGCTGCCGGTGGCGGCCCTGCCCACCGTGGATTATCCGAATATCCAGGTGACCGCCGCGCTGCCGGGCGCCAGCCCCGAGACCATGGCCTCCGCGGTAGCCACGCCGCTGGAGAAGCAGTTTTCCACCATCGCCGGCGTGCAGAGCATGAACTCCACCAACAGCCAGGGCGCTACCACGATTACGGTGCAGTTCACGCTGGCGCGCAACATCGACGCAGCCGCCCAGGATATCCAGGCCGCCATCGCCGCGGCCGGAGGCCTGCTGCCCGCCAGCATGCCGCATCCGCCTTCTTACCAGAAAGCCAATCCGGCCGATCAGCCCATCCTGTATCTCTCGCTGACCTCCGATACTCTGCCGCCTTACACGCTGGATGAATATGCCGAGACTCTGCTGGCGCAGCGTCTCTCGATGGCCAGCGGCGTCTCCCGCGTGCAAGTCTACGGCGCCCAGAAATACGCCGTGCGCGTGCAGTTGGACCCCAATGAACTGGTGGCGCGCGGCCTGGGATTCGACGAAGTGATGCAGGCCGTCGCGCGCAGCAACGTTAACCTGCCGACCGGCAGGCTGTACGGCGAGAAGCAGGCTTTCACGGTCCAATCGAGCGGCCAACTCACGCACGCCGCGGACTACCGGACTATGGTGGTGGCCTACCGCAACGGCGTGCCCATCCGCCTGGAGCAACTCGGCCACGTGATCGACGGCGTGGAGGACGACAAGGCCGTGGCGTGGTTTAACGGCGTGCGCGGCATGATCCTGGGCATCCAGCGGCAACCCGGCACCAATACGGTGGAAGTGGTGCGCAACGTCAAGGCCGTGATGAAGGAACTGGCGCCGCAGATTCCGCCGTCGGTGAAACTGGATATCGCCTTCGATGCTTCGCAATCGATCCAGGGCTCCATCCGGGACGTGGAGTTCACCCTGGTGCTGACGGTGGGCCTGGTGGTGATGGTGATCTTCGTTTTCCTGCGGAACCTCAGCGCTACCTTGATTCCCGGTGTGGCGGTGCCGCTTTCCATCGTCGGCACTTTCGCCGCCATGTACCTGCTGGGCTACAGCCTGAACAATCTGTCGCTGATGGCGCTGACTCTTTCGGTCGGCTTCGTGGTGGACGATGCCATCGTCATGCTGGAGAATATCGTCCGCTACATGGAAATGGGCAAGGGACGCATGGAAGCCGCATTGCTGGCCTCGCGCGAGATCGGCTTCACCATCATCTCCATGACCATCTCGCTGGTGGCGGTCTTCATTCCGGTGCTGTTCATGGGCGGGATCGTGGGCCGCCTGCTGCACGAATTCTCGGTGACCATCACCGTGGCCATTCTGATTTCGGGCTTCGTGTCCCTGAGCCTCACCCCCATGCTGGGCAGCCGCTTCCTGCGCTATAGCCATACCGGCAGCCACGGGCGCATGTTCGGGGCCTTCGAAGCCGGCTTCCGCGGCATGACGTCGGCCTACGAATACACGCTCAAGCAGGTCCTGCGGCATCAGTTCGCTACCGTGATGGTGGCTTTTCTGCTGCTGGGCGGAACGGTATACCTGTTCCTCACCATGCCCACCGGCTTCATTCCCAGCCAGGACAGCAGCTTCGCATTCGGCATCGGCATGGCCGGACAGGACATCTCGTTCGAGTCCATGGCCAGGCATCTGCGGGCCGTATCGCAGATCGTGCAGGACGATCCGAATGTGGTCTCCACCGGAACGTTCCTCATGGGCGGCAACCAGGGCGGCTTCTTCGCGCATATGAAGCCGCGCTCCGAGCGCGCAATGAACGTGGATCAGATCATTGGGGAACTGCGCCCCAAGATCGCCAACGTGCCCGGCATCATGATGTTCGTGCAGAATCCGCCGCCCATCACGGTCAGCGGCCAGTTCACCACCAGCATCTACCAGATGACCATGCAGAGCTCCAATCTGCAGGAGATCTACAAATGGGTGGACCCGCTGCTGGGCAAGATGCGCACGCTCCCCGGATTCCTGGACGTAAACTCCGACCTGCAGATCGCCAGCCCGCAGGTGATGGTGGATATCGACCGCGACCGCGCCGTGGCGATGGGCCTGTCACCCGAACAGATTCAGGATGCGCTGTACGCGGCCTACGGCGACCGCCAGGTTTCGACCATCTACACGCCGGCCAACCAGTATGAAGTCATCATGCAGGTGGAGCCGCAGTATCAGCGCACGCCCGAAGGCCTTTCCAAGATCTATCTGCGTTCCACGCAAGGCCCCCTGGTGCCGCTGGCATCGGTAGTGAAGCTTTCACGCACCGTGGGTCCGCTGAGCATCAATCACTTCGGGCAACTGCCGGCCGTCACCATTTCGTTCAACCTGCAGCCCGGCTACTCGCTGGGCCAGGCTGCCGACAAGGTGAAGGAAACCATCCAGGATATGCGCATGCCGGCCAGCATCAGCACCAACTTCCAGGGCACCGTGAAGGAATTCCAGCAGTCCTTCCAGGGGCTTACGATTTTGCTGATCGTGGCCATTCTGGTGATCTACATCGTGTTGGGGATTCTGTATGAGAGCTTCATCCATCCCATCACGATTCTTTCGGGACTGCCTTCCGCCATATTCGGCGCGCTGCTGACTCTGCGGCTGTTCCACAAGGAATTGGATCTGTACGCGTTCGTCGGGTTGATCATGCTGTTCGGCGTGGTGAAGAAGAACGCCATCATGATGATCGACTTCGCGCTGGAAGCCCAGCGCGTGGAAGGCAAGACGCCGTTTGAAGCGATCTTCTCCGGATGCATGCTGCGCTTCCGCCCGATCATGATGACCACGGTGGCGGCGCTGTTCGGCACGCTGCCGATCGCGCTGGGCTACGGAGAAGGCGCCGACGCGCGGCAGCCGCTGGGGCTGGCGGTGGTGGGCGGACTGGTGGTCTCGCAACTGCTGACCCTGTACATCACGCCCGTAATCTACTTGTACCTGGAACGCTTCCAGGCCTGGCTGCGCGGCAATCGCGGCATCGCGCAACCGGCGATCGCCCCGGAGCTGGCCGCGCGGTGAAGTTTTGAAACGCCCGGACCGTACGGCTCGTATTCGTTTGCAGAGTCCCTCACCATGCGCTGCCCTCTGAGCCTGCTTGCCGTATTCGCGATAGGCAGTCTCTCCGCCCAAACCACCGCCCCGCTCAACGAAGCCCAGATCCGCGAACTGTTCGCCCAGGTGGCCGACGCGGATCTGAAGAACGACAAAATGTCCGGCGACTACACCTACACCGAGCGTGAGGAAGAGCGCAACCTGGATGGCAAGGGCCGCGTGAAATCCACCGAAACCAAGACCTACGAGGTGATGGAGCTTTACGGTTCGCAGGTGCGCCGCCTGGTCGCCAGGAACGACAAGCCTCTGCCGGGCGACGATGCCGCCAAGGAGGAAGAGCGCATCCGGAAACTGACCGCCAAGCGGGCCGGCGAAGACGAGAAAGAACGCGCCAAGCGGGAGGAGCACCGGGACAAACGGCGGGATGAGGATCGCCAGTTCGTGCGCGAAGTGGCCGACGCCTACAACTTCACTCTGGTGGACGACGCCGCGCTCGACGGGCGCGAGACTTACATCATCGATGGCGTGCCCCGGCCCGGCTATCAGCCGCATTTGAAGGACGCCAGGATCCTGCCGAAATTCCGCTTCCGCGCCTGGATCGATAAGCAGGACCATGAGTGGAAAAAGCTGGACATTCTGTGCATCGACACGGTTTCCTTCGGGCTGGTGCTGGCGCGCCTGCACAAAGGCTCGCGCATCGTGATCGAGCAGACGCGCGTCAACGGCGAAGTTTGGCTGCCGCAGCACGTGGCGGTGAAGGTGGACGCGCGCGTGGCGCTGTTGAAGGAATTCAACGTCGATGAAGACGTGACCTACCGCGACTACAAGAAATTCCGCGCGGAGTCCAAAATCACTCCCGCCGGCGAAGTCCCGGCGCAGCGTTGACAGCCGCGGCGCACCTGTTCGCGCTACCGCACCCGGCGTCCGCCTCGCGCCAAATGCTATTCTGTATAGAGACCTAAGCTTTTCCCCGCGGAGAGATGGCCGAGTGGTTGAAGGCGCACGCTTGGAAAGCGTGTATAGGGGAAACTCTATCCAGGGTTCGAATCCCTGTCTCTCCGCCAAACTACTGAAACTAAAACCTTTCGCCTCCCCGTATCCTCGCAATAGGGCCCTAAATCGGATGGCATCCCAGCCATGAAGCCATAGTGACTTTGCGTACACTCCGGGACGGGTTAAACTAGTTGCATTCCGCGCATGCCTCTCTCTCCCGGTACTAAACTGGGCCCCTACGAGATCCGCGCGCCCATCGGCGCCGGCGGCATGGGCGAAGTGTATCGCGCTCGCGATCCCCGGATGGGGCGCGACGTAGCCATAAAAATGTCCGCCGAGCGCTTCAGCGACCGCTTCTCGCGCGAGGTACACGCAGTGGCTGCGCTGAATCATCCCAATATTTGCCAGCTCTACGACGTCGGATCCGATTACCTCGTGATGGAACTCGTGGAAGGCCCCACCCTTTCCGAGAGAATCAGGCAAGGGGCCTTACCGCTGGAAGAGGCGCTACCGATCGCCAGGCAGATTGCCGGCGCGCTGGAAGATGCCCACGAAAAGGGCATCGTGCACCGCGATCTGAAGCCGGGCAACATCATCCTGCGGCCGGATGGCACGGTGAAGGTGTTGGATTTCGGGTTGGCCAAGGTGACCGACAAAACCCCGTCCGGCGAACACTTCGAACACTCGCAGAGCCCCACGCTGGACCCGGTCAGCCGGGTGGGCCTGGTCGTCGGCACGGCGGCCTACATGCCTCCCGAGCAGGCGCGCGGGAAGATGGTCGACAAGCGCGCGGACATCTGGGCGTTCGGCGTCATCCTGTATGAGATGCTCACGGGCGTGCGGCCGTTCGCGGGGGAAACGGTTTCCGACACGCTGATCGAAGTGGCCACCAAGGAGCCGGCGTGGGAGCCGATTCCCGCGCCGGCGCGGCGTCTGCTGCGGCGCTGCCTGGAGAAGGACCACAAGCGTCGGCTGCGCGACATCGGCGATGCCTGGTTCTGGCTGGAGGACGCGCCGGCAGAGAAAGCCGCCGCTTCCCCAACCGAGCTTAGCCGCTGGAGAATGCAGGCCTCCCTGATCGCCATTGCGTGCCTGATCGCCGCCGCCTTCGCCGCAGGCCATTAC
>JBEKYC010000002.1:0-223810 GCA_049511415.1 Bryobacteraceae bacterium
TTTCTGGTGGCCGGCGCCAGCGCGGTCGAGGTAGGCACGGCTACTTTCTGGGATCCGCGCGCGCCGCTGCGTATCGCGCGCGAGTTGGATCGGTTTCTGCGCGACGAAGGCATCGGGAATGTCCGCGAGATTGTGGGCACGCTGCAAGGGCTTTAGCTCGACGGCGCGGTAGGCTTGAAAATCTCGTCCAGCGGCAATTCGATCAGGGGATTTGCCGCCCGTAGTAACCTGTCCTTGGCTTCGTGGGAACCTTCGGCCGTGTGGATGTAGCCGCGGCGCGTCCGCGGATTCACGACCCAGACGTACGGAATGCCAAAGGCCAGGTAGTCGTCGATTTTCTCTTGCACATCGGCGGCTCGATCGTCGGGCGACAGGACTTCGATCACCACATGCGGTGGACTTAGTATCACTCGACTGCCGGGTTGCGGCCCGGCGATCAGAGTGACATCCGGAACTCGAAAGCGCTGCGGCTTTACCTGGACGCGCACCTCTACGGCACACCAGAAAAGGGAATAATGCAGGAGCAAGTAAAAGCTGATCCGAGTTTGCAGGTTTGCGTGTTCGACTTCTCCCACGTTTCGCTCCAATATCTCCCCGTCGACGTACTCGCGATCGCCATCCGAGTAGCTTGTGCTGAGATATTCTTCCACCGATACAAGCGTGGTCGCCATGTCCTTATTGTGGCATGGTCTAAACTGGACTGGATGCCCAAACGCTTCCTGATCCTCTCCGGCTTCATCGCCCTGGCTAGTCTGGCTCTGTTCGTCTCGCGCGGTGACGCCACCCCCGAGACCATCGCAAAGATTGCGCCGGGAGTCTGGTTCAGGGAGGGCGACCTCAAGAATCTCGGCCATTGCAACAACATCATCATCGAGATGAAGGACTACCTCATTGTGGTGGATGCCAATTTCCCGAATGGGGCGCAGGCGACCATGGCGGACGCCAAACGCATCTCGTCGAAGCCGGTGAAGTACGTCTTCGACACGCACCACCATGGCGACCATTCCTACGGCAATGCCGTGTGGACCGGCGCCGGCGCCACCACGCTGGCTTACGTGGGCGTGGCGCAGGAGATGCAGCGCTACGAACCGGCGCGCTGGCAACAGAGCGCCAAGGAGCGCCCGGATGTGGCCGCCATGCACGCCGCCAGCGTGGAGCCGCCGAAGCAGACGTTTAGCGACAAGATGTTCGTGATCGACGACGGCTCGCGCAAAGTGGAGTTTCATTTCTTCGGTTGGGCGCACACGCGCGGCGACGGCTTCGTCTATCTGCCGAAGGAGCAGATTCTTTGCACCGGCGATGCGGTGGTGAACGGTCCGTACAACTACACGGCCGACGGCAACATCGGCAATTGGCCCGACGTGGTGCGCGCGGCGCAGAAGCTGAAAGTGAAGACCGTGCTGCCGGGCCATGGTGTGCCGGGCGGTCCGGAAGTGATGGCGGGCCAGGCGCAGTTCATGCTGGAGTTGAACAAGGCTGTGAAGTCCGCCGTAGACCAAGGGAAGAAGCCCGCGGATCTGGCCAAGATGCAACTTCCGGACAGCGTGAAGAATTGGGTGGGCGATGGTCTGGCGGCGCAGGCCAGGGATGCCTACGAAGAGATCACGCAGGGCAAACCGCACGGCGAGATTTTAGGCGGCAAGTAGTCTTATCCGTGTGCATCTGTGGCCAAATATTGGTTTTGGTTCCGGAAGAAGTATTTGGCCACGGATAAACACAGATGCACACGGATAAAAGCAGCCACGAAGATGCACTGCCGGACAGCGTGAAGAACTGGGTGGGCGATGGTCTGGCGGCGCAGCCCGCACGGCGAGATTTAGGCGGCAAGTAGTCTTATCCGTGTTTATCGGTGTTCATCTGTGGCCAAATATTGTTTTGGTTCCGGTATGGACGGAAAAGAAGTATTTGGCCACCGATGAACACAGATGCACACGGATAGAAACAGCCACACCCCACCTGATTTGACTCCCGCGCGCGGCCTCCGCTATCCTGAAACTTGTTCTGATAGAGGCGCGGCGGTCAACAGTAGCTGGACTTGCAGTTCCGGGGAGTTCGGAAGTCCGGCGAAAGGGGCCGATTGTAATTCCGCCGAAACCGGCGCGGACGGCTCCTATGCCGCGGCGGTTGGGGGAGCAGGCTAAGACCTGCCCACTGTCACCCGAAAATTTTACGCGGGTGGAGCGCTATCGGAAGCCAGGACGCGCGGATTTGTGCGTGTCTTTCCTTCCGCTCCGCCTCCCGCCCGCATGAAGACTATGCAGCTTTTCGAGCTAACACGGTCGCTGGTCGATACCGAATCCATCACGGGCAACGAAGAACGCGTCGGGCTTCAGCTTTTGGATTATGTATCGAAGCTGGCGGCGCGCTACGGCGGCCGCGCGGCGCTCCAGGAAGTGGAGCCGCATCGCGCCAACGTCTTCGCCTGTTGGGGCGAACGGCCGCTGGTGACGCTCTCCACGCACATGGATACGGTGCCGCCTTTCTTTCCCTCGCGGGAGGACGCCGAATTCATTCATGGACGCGGCGCGTGCGACACCAAGGGCATTATCGCGGCCATGTTGAAGGCTGCCGAAGCGCTGCTGGCGGCGGGCCATCGCGACTTTGGCGTGCTGTTCGTGGTGGGAGAGGAGCGCAACAGCGCGGGCGCATATTATGCCGCGGCGCATCCCGAAGGCTCGCGCTACATCATCAACGGCGAGCCCACCGAGAACAAACTGGCGCTGGGATCCAAAGGCGCGCTGCGTTACGAAATTGCGGCTTCGGGACGCATGGCGCACTCGGCATACCCGGAGTTGGGCGAATCGGCCATCGAAAAGCTACTGGACGCGCTGGCGGCCATCCGCGCGATCGCACTGCCGGTGGACGATCTGCTGGGCCCGAGCACGCTGAACATCGGAACCATCGGCGGAGGGCGCGCGCCCAACGTGATCGCGGACGAGGCAAAGGCCGAAATCATGATCCGGCTGGTGTGCGATTCCACCGCCACGAAAGACGCGATCGAAGCAGCGGTGGTGGGCAAAGCGGAGCCGCGCGAGATGCTGGAAATTCCGGCTCTGCGCCTCGGATCGCTGCCGGGCATCGAGACCACCGTGGTCGCATACACGACAGATATTCCGGCCTATGGCGGCGCGTGGGGCACGCCGTTTTTGATCGGGCCAGGGTCCATACATGTCGCCCACACGCTCGACGAGCGCATCCCCAAGCGGCAACTCGAAGACGCCGTGGGCATCTACCAGAACATGGTTACTCAACTGCTCTCCACTGAATCGGATTAGCTTATGCAAACCAGAATCGAAGTCGGCATCCTTGGCGCCACCGGCATGGTGGGGCAGCATTTCGTCAAATTCCTGCAGGACCATCCGTGGTTCCAGCTCACGTGGCTGGGCGCGAGCGATCGCTCCGCGGGCAAGAAATACCACGCTGCCGCCGCGTGGCATCTGGGCGGGGGGGCGCCGGCGTCTATCGCGGAGTTGACCGTCGAAGAATGCAAGCCCGGCAATGCCCCGCGCCTGCTGTTCTCCGCCATGGACGCTTCTGTGGCCACCGAAATCGAGCGCGCCTTTGCGGAAGCGGGTCACGTGGTGGTGTCGAATTCAAAGAACCATCGCATGGAGCCGGACGTGCCGCTGCTGGTTCCCGAAGTGAATCCCGATCACTTGAAGCTGGTGCCCGGGCAGCAGCGCCGGCGTGGATGGAAAGGCCAGATCGTGACGAACCCGAACTGCTCCACGATCGTGCTCACCATGGCGCTGGGCCCGTTGAAGCCATTTGGCATCACGCGTGTCATCACGACCACGATGCAGGCCATCTCCGGCGCGGGTTACCCCGGCGTGCCGTCCATGGACATCAACGCCAACGTGATTCCGTACATCGGCGGCGAAGAAGAGAAGATGCAGCAGGAGACGCAGAAGATCCTGGGCGATTTTCGCGGCGATCATATCGAGCCGCTGGCCGCGAAGGTGAGCGCGCACTGCAATCGCGTGCCGGTAGTTGATGGGCATACGGTCACGGTATCGGTGGAGTTTTCGGCCAAGCCCACGGAAGCCGATGTGCGTCACGCGTTCGATCATTTCAGCAGCGTGCCACAGCAGCGGCAGCTTCCCAGCGCGCCGCCGCATCCGGTCATATATATGGAAGAGAAGGACCGCCCGCAGCCGCGGCGGGATGCCGAGCGCGAACGCGGTATGGCGGCGTTCATCGGCCGTCTGCGTCCCTGCCCGGTGCTTGATTACAAATTCGTCGCGCTGGGACACAACACGGTGCGCGGCGCGGCGGGCGCGGCGGTGCTGAACGCCGAGTTGATGCATTCGGAAGGGATGCTCGACTGATGATCGTGATGAAGTTCGGCGGCACGTCGGTGGAATCGGCGGCGGCCATCGAGCGGGTTGCATCCATCGTGAAGGCGCGCGCCAGCCGCCAGCCGGTGGTGGTGGTTTCGGCCATGGGCAAGACCACCAACAAACTGCTCGCCATTGCGAATGCGGCGATCGAAGGCACACGCGAAGAGTACATTCGCCAGATTCACGATCTGCGCGATTTCCATTCCCGCGAGGCGCGTCAGGTGGTGCCGCTGGCGGACCGCGCGGAACTGGACCGCCTGCTCGACGAGCATTTCCAGGAGCTCACAGAGTTGGTGAAGGGTCTGGCCGTGCTGGGCGAACTGACGCCGCGCTCCATCGACGCGATTTCCAGCTATGGCGAGCGGCTGTCCAGTTACATTGTCGCGCTGGCCTTCCGCCACTTCGGCATGCACGCCGCGCATGTGGATTCGCGGCAGGTGATCGTCACCGACCGCCGTCACACCCAGGCGGCGCCCATTTATCCGGAAACTTATGCACGGCTCGGATCGACGGTGGCGCCGCTGGCTCACGGACATGTCGTGGTGATGGGCGGCTTCATCGCCGCCACCGAGGACGGCGTGACCACCACGCTGGGCCGCGGCGGATCGGACTTCACCGCGTCTATTGTCGGCGCGGGCATCGGTGCGGAAGAGATCCAGATCTGGACGGATGTGGACGGCATGCTCACCGCCGATCCCACGATCCTGCCCGGCGGCCATCGCGTGAAGACGATCTCGTTCGCCGAGGCGGCCGAGCTGGCTTATTTCGGCGCCAAGGTGCTGCATCCGGCGACGGTGGTGCCGGCGGTGGAGAAGAACATCCCGGTGCTGATCCTGAATTCGCGGCGGCCGGAGGTATCGGGCACGCGCATCGTTTCTGAATCCGTGCCCTGCGGCAACGTGGTGAAGTCCATTGCCTGCAAACGCAACATTACGGTGGTGAACGTGCATTCGAACCGCATGCTGATGGCGCACGGCTTTCTGCGCCGCATCTTCGAAGTGTTCGACCGGCACGAGACGGCCGTCGATATGGTGTCCACGTCGGAGGTCAGCGTGTCGCTGACCATCGACAACACGCGCGCGGTGGAGACGATATGCGGCGAGTTGAGCGATTTCTCCGAAGTGTCGATCGAAGGCGGGCAGGCCATTGTCTGTCTGGTGGGTGATAACATACGCTACACGCCGGGCGTGGCTATGCGGGTTTTTGGCGCGCTCGACGGCATCAACATACGTATGATTTCACAGGGAGCGTCGCTGCTGAACCTCAGTTTCGTGGTGGCGGAAACCGATCTGCGCAAGGCCGTGGAGGCGCTGCACGGCGAATTCTTCGCGGATCTGGACGGCGAGGTCTTCGATGCCTGAGCGAAGGCTCGCGATCGTCGGATACGGCAAGATGGGCCGGCTGATCGAACAATTCGCGCCGGAATACGGTTTCACCGTGGCGTTGAAGCTGGACGAATTCAACAACGCCGCCTTCGAAGGCGTGACTGCGGCGAATTTCCAGGGCATCGACGTGGCGGTGGATTTTTCGATTCCCGCGGCGGTAGCGGAAAACGTGGAACGCATCGCCGCGCTGGGCGTGAATCTGGTGATCGGCACCACCGGCTGGCTGGGCGAAGTGGAGCGCGTCAAGGCCGCTGTCGCGCGCCACAACATCGGCCTGGTCTGGAGCCCCAACTATTCGATTGGCGTGAATGTGTTCTTTCGCCTGGTATCGGAAGCCGCGCGGCTGCTGGCTGGTGAGCCATCGTACGGAGCGTGGGCCTGGGAGATCCACCACGCGACGAAGAGGGACGCGCCGTCCGGTACACTGTTGAAGTTGGTGGAAGAGATGCAGACCGCCGGTTACACGCGCGCGATTGACGCGACGGCCAACCGGGCGGGAACGCATCCCGGCACGCACGAGATCGGATTCGATTCGGCGGCCGACACCATCACCCTGCGGCACACGGCGCGGAGCCGCGAAGGCTTTGCGCGCGGGGCGTTGAAAGCCGCTGAGTGGATCGTAGGGAAGCGCGGCTTTTACGAGTTCGCGGAGATACTTTTTAAATAGGCCACCGATGAACACAGATAAACACAGATGGAAGACCGGTTTTATCCGTGTTTATCTGTGTGCATCTGTGGCCAATAATTTCTGCAGGAGGTTCTGATGTTCACAGGTTGCGGCACCGCGCTGGTAACACCCTTCCGAACGGATCAATCACTCGACGAATCCGTGCTGCGCCGGCTGGTGCGGCGGCAGATCGACGCGGGCATCAACTTTCTGGTTCCGTGCGGCACCACCGGCGAGAGTCCCACGCTCACGCGCGCGGAGCACCTGCGGGTGATCGAGATCACGGTGGAGGAGGCCAAGGGGCATGTGCCGGTGCTGGGCGGCGCGGGCGGTTACAACACGCACGAGGTGATCGAACTGGCGCGGGAGTTGGAGCAGCTTGGCGTGGACGGCATCCTCTCCGTCACGCCTTATTACAACAAGCCCACGCAGGAAGGGCTGTATCAGCATTACCGAGCGATCGCCGCAGGCATCCGCCTGCCGATCATTATTTACAGCGTGCAGGGGCGCACCGGCGTGAACGTGGAACCGGCTACGCTGGCGCGCCTGGCGGCGATCCCCAACATCGTGGGCGTGAAGGAAGCTTCCGGAAACATTACGCAGATGGCCAATGTGATCCACCAGGTTCCGCCGGAGTTTGCGGTGCTGTCGGGCGATGACGCCATCACCTTGCCGTTGATCGCGCTGGGCGGACGCGGACTTGTTTCGGTGGTTTCGAACCAGATCCCGGCGGAGATGACGCAACTCGTGCAACTGTGCCTGGCGGGCGATTTCGCCGCGGCGCGCGTGCTGCAACGGAAATATTTGCCGCTGATGGAGGTGAACTTCATCGAGTCGAACCCGATCCCCGTGAAAGCGGGCATGGCTGTGATGGGACTGCTGGAGCCGATCTACCGGCTGCCGATGGTGCCGCCGAAGCCGGAGAATCTGGCGCGCATCGAGAAGGTGCTGGAGTCCACCGGCCTGCTGCGGAGCGTGCCCGTTGCAGGCTGAGATCGAACAGCTATTCGACCAGAAGCCTGCCGCGTACACGGAAGCGCACTTCCGGCTGTTCTACGAATTCAAAGAAGCCTTGAACCAGGGCCGTATACGCGCGGCTGAACCGGATGCGGCTTCCGCCAGCGGATGGAAGGTCAATGGATGGGTGAAGAAAGGTATCCTGCTGGGATTCCGCATGGGTGGCGTGGTGGATCTGTCGATCGATCGGACGCGGCAACCGTTTCTGGACAAGTCCACTTATCCGGTGAAGCAGTTCACGCCGCGCGACGGGGTCCGCATCGTGCCCGGCGGATCGAGCATACGGGACGGCGTCTACATCGGCAAGGGCGTCACCTGCATGCCGCCGATGTACATCAACGTAGGCGCGTACGTAGACAATGGCACGATGGTCGATTCGCACGCGCTGGTGGGAAGCTGCGCGCAGGTGGGCAAGAATTGCCACATTTCGGCGGCATCGCAGATAGGCGGCGTGCTGGAGCCGGTGGGGGCGCTGCCGGTGATCATCGAAGACGAGGTGCTGATCGGCGGCAACTGCGGAGTCTACGAAGGCGCGGTGGTGAAGAAACGGGCGGTGCTGGGCACCGGCACGATTCTGAATCGCTCGACGCCGGTGTACGACGTGGTGCGCGGCTTGGTCTACAAAGCCACGGATGACGCGCCGCTGATCATTCCCGAAGAGGCTGTGCTGGTGGCGGGCGCGCGCGCCATCACCGGTGGTCCCGGCAAAGAGTGGGGGCTGTCGGTGTACACCCCGGTCATAGTAAAATACCGCGACAGCAGGACCGACACCAAAATCCAACTGGAAGACCTTTTGAGGTAGCTATGCCCTTTACCCTCGAATCCAAAGCCGCCCTGATCACCGGAGCGGGACGCGGCATCGGCCGTGCGATCGCGCGGAAGCTGGCGGCCGCGGGCGCCGCCGTGATGATCAACGACCTCGATCCCGACCCGGCCGCGGAAGCCGCGGAGGCCATCAACAAATCCGGCGGGCGGGCCGTGTCTCTGGCCGGCGACGTCACCGCGGCGGAGTTCCCGCAGAAACTGGTCGACGCGACGCTCGCGGCGTTTGGCGGGCTCGACATCATCGTCAACAACGCGGGCTACACCTGGGACAACGTCATCCAGAAGACCAGCGACGAGCAATACATGGCCATGCTCAACATTCACCTGGTGGCGCCGTTCCGCATTTTGCGGGCCGCCTCCACGTACCTGCGCGAGACGGCCAAGGGCGAAATCGCCGCGGGCAGGCGGGTCATGCGCAAGGTGGTGAACATCACTTCCATTGCGGGCACGGACGGCAACGCGGGTCAAGCCGGCTATTCGTCGGGCAAGGCGGGGATCATCGGGCTCACCAAGACGATGGCCAAGGAGTGGGGCCGCTACAACGTGAACGTCAACGCGGTGGGCTTCGGTATGATCGAAACGCGGCTGACGCAGCCGCTGACGCAGGCGGGCGCGACCATCGACGTCCAAGGGCGGCAGATCGCGGTCGGCGTGCAGCCCAAAATGCTGGAGGCAATGAAGTCGGTCTGCCCGCTGGGCCGGGCCGGCACGCCCGAAGAAGCCGCTGGAGCCGTGCTGTTCTTCTGCTCGCCGCTCTCCGATTACGTGACCGCCGAAGTGCTGATCTGCGGCGGCGGAATGCACTTCTGATGTGCCGCCTGTTGGTAGCCGATGACGATGTGCAGCAACTCGGCATACGCAAACTGCTGCTGGAGGCAGCCGGTCACGAAGTGACGGTGGCCGAAGACGCGCCGGCGGCGCGGCGGCTGCTGGCCGAACTGCGTCCCGACGTGCTGGTGATGGACCTGTGTCTACCGAAGCTGAAAGACGGACTGAGCCTGATCCGCTTGGTGGATGAAGAGCACCTGCCGGCCAAGATCATCGTGCTCTCCGGGTGGACGGAGGAGTTGTGCGACCGGCCCGAGGAAAAGCTGGTGGCATGCGTGCTGGGGAAACCGATTCGCAACGAACTCCTGCTGGAGGCGATTAGCGCGGCAGTTTCCGCGCCCGCTCAAAATCCTCGATCAGCCGCCTGGTGATTTTGTCGGCCACGTCGGAGCTGGCGCCGTGGAACTTGCCGCCCTGGCTTTCCTGCGTGGTGGACCAGATCACGTCGCCATCCTTATTTACGAGACGCACGGCGGCGTTGGCCTCGTGGCGGCGCTCGACGGAACGGCTGGATTCGTTCTCCCCCGCGCCGAGGCCGATGCCCCTGCCACTGCGTTCGTAGCTGCGCGTGCCGCCCTTGAGCGCGGTATCTTCGTCCGTTTGGCTGGTGTTCATGCTGCTGTGGACGTTGAGGCTGTCGCTCGAAGAATGCACGTCGTTGAAGACCAGATCTTCGCCCGAGCCGCGCAGAATGGCGTCCGCTTTCTCCTGATTTTCGGTGATGACGAACAGCTTGGTGTTCTGCAGGCTGGCGATGATCATGTCGCGCATTTGAGCGGCGGTCTCGCCGCCCGAGAAGCGGTCCACGAACACGCGCTTCAGGGCCAGCAACTGGCGCAGGCTATCCGCATCCACGGGAGATTGGGCGGGCGCCGGAAGGGCAGCCGGAGCGGCCTGCAACGCCATAAAGAGCAAGACCGGCAGCACGGTTATCCTCTGCCGCTGCGCGCGGCGTCATCGGTGTACTCGATGCGGCGTCCGGTCTTGGCTTCCAGTTCGGCCAGCACGGCGCGGACATCGCCCTTGTTCACCTGCAGCACGAGCGCCTGCTGGCGGCCCTTGGCATCGGTATAGCCCACGGTGACGAAATGCTTCCGCGATTTGCTCAACAGGAAAAGGGGTGAGATCAGAATCGCTTCGGCGTAGCGGCGGCCGACATGCTGGCCGTACTCCAGGGTATTGACCTTGTCGTAGGGCACGTGCAGAGTGAGCGCACGGGTGACGAAAAGCATTTCCTGGTCCCCGGTCATATCGATGCGCACATCACATTTGGTGGGAAAATCCGGGACCGTGGCACCGGTGAGGTAGGCGCGGGCGCCTGTTGGGGCGGCGCCCCAGAATACAGGCACACTGCCGGCAATCAGCAGGAGCAAAGCCGATGTTCGCTTGGGCGCGGGACTCATCGCCCCATATAGTGGCGGAACCTGCCCGCTTCTCTCACTTCTTGGATTTTTCGTGCGACGGCCCGGCCAGCAGCTTGTCGATCTCCAGATCCAAGCCGTCGCCCTCGAAGATGTTCTTGGTATCGAAGCCGTACTCGAAGTCGTTGCGGATCATTCCCTGCCCGTCGATCAGGAAGAGGTGCGGCACATTGACGGTCGGGTGCTGCGGCGTCACTTTCAGATAGGATGCCGAAGCTTGTCCGGAATCAAAGAGCACCGGCGTGGCGACCTTATGATCCTCAACGAACTGGGCGACCGTGGCGGGAGTATCGCGCGGAATGGCGAATGTGAGCACCTGCACCTGACCCTTGTACTTTTCATACACACGCCCAAGGACTTCGGCCAGGCGCTGGCAATGCGGGCAGGTGGTCTGAATGATATCGAGCAGGACGATTTTGCCCCGGTAGTCCTGCAAATCGTGTTGACGGCCTTGCATGTCCGGCAGCGAAAAACCAGGCGCGCGGCGGCCTGACAAATCCCCGGAAGCGAACAGAAGTGCCGCGGAGGCCAATAGAACCAAGAAGTATCGCATCAGCTAGAACTTAACATGGCTTGCATTCGACTTTCCCATGGAGTAATCTAACGCCTAGGTACTGCCACTGACTGTCCGCTAAAAGTCGATTCGCTGCCGGCTGCCCAAGCTGATGCTTGAAGATTGCCTGCGTCGAATCGCATCCCTTCATTTCTCAAAAAATCTTTCGCAGGAGAACTGGAATGCAGGACTGCTTTGACTTGACGACGATTGGCGCGACGGACGGAATCTATCAGAATTTTCAGACATACGAGGCGCGCGGGCTGCTATTGGGACGCGTCTCCGTGGTGTACGCCGACCGCTACCGGCTATATGCCGCGCGGGGCGAGATGCAGGCGGAAGCGATCGGTGCGCTGCTCTACCGCACGGAGCGGGCGGGTTGGCCGGCGGTGGGCGATTGGGTGGCGTTTCAACAGTCCGGACCCGCGGAAGGCATGATCCACGCCGTGCTGCCGCGGCGCACGCAATTTTCGCGGCGGGCGGCCGGGAGCCGCGATGAAGAGCAGGTGATTGCCGCCAATGTGGACTTGGCGTTGATCGTGTGCGGGCTGGACGGCGATTTCAACTTGCGGCGCATCGAGCGCTACCTGGCGCTGGTGCATGCGAGCGGCGCGCGGGCGGCAGTGGTGCTGAACAAATCCGATGTGTGCGTGGATCTGGAGGCGCGGATTGCCGAAGTCATGCGTATCGCGGCGGGCACCGCGGTAGTGGCGATTTCGGCCCGCTCGGCGGAAGGCATCGAACCGGTGCTGGAGCTGGTGCGGCCGGGGCTGACGATCGCGCTGCTGGGATCATCCGGGGTGGGGAAGTCCACGCTGGTGAATCAACTGCTCGGCGAGGACCGGCAGCGCGTGCGGGACGTACGGGAGAGCGACAGCCGCGGACGCCATACGACTACGCATCGCGAGTTGCTGCCGCTGCCGAAGGGCGGGGCGCTGATCGACTCGCCGGGCATGCGTGAGATCCAACTGTGGGCTAGCGGCGACAGCCTGGACGCCGCCTTCGCGGAGATTGCGGCGCTGGCGGCCCGGTGCCGGTTTCGGGATTGCAGCCACACAGTGGAGGAGGGTTGTGCCGTACGGGCCGCCATCGAGACGGGCGAACTGGAAGCGGCACGCTGGGAGAGCTACGCCAAACTGCGCGCAGAGGTCGCGTGGCATGCGCGGCAGACGGATGTGCAGGCGGCGCTGGCGCAGAAGAAGAAGTGGAAGGCGATTCACAAGGCCATGCGGGTGCATTACAAGCACGGGCAGCGGACGGAATGAGTGGGGCAGCGGCGTTATACTGTCCCCATGATCCAACTCACCATAAACGGCAAGCCAGCAAAGTTTGACGGCGATCCGGATATGCCGCTGCTGTGGTATTTGCGCGACGAACTGGCGCTGACCGGCACCAAGTTCGGCTGCGGGATGGGGCTGTGCGGCGCTTGCACGGTACACGTGAATGGCGAGGCGGCGCGGAGCTGTCTGACGCCCATGCGGGTGGCCGCGGGCAAGAAGATCACAACGATCGAGGGGCTGGCCGGCGCGGGGCAGCATCCGCTGCAAAAAGCCTGGGAGACGTGCAATGTGCCGCAGTGCGGCTACTGCCAGAGCGGCCAGATCATGCAGGCGGCGGCGCTGTTGAAGCAAAAGCCGCATCCGAGCGATGCGGAAATCGACAGCGGCATGCAGGGCAACATCTGCCGCTGCGGGACGTATCAGCGCATCCGGCGGGCGATCAAGATGGCGGCGGGGGTGGAAGCATGAGACCCGCCGTGCGTAACGTTTCGCGGCGCGGTTTTTTGGGCCAGATGTTCTCCGCGGGCGCGCTGGTGCTCTCAGCACCACTGGTTCCGAAGGCCAAAGCCGCGGGCACCTGGCAATCGAGCGTGTATCTGGGGATCGAGCCGGATGGCACGGTCAAGATTGTGGCGCATCGCTCGGAGATGGGGACGGGCTGCCGCACGGGTTTGCCCATGATCGTGGCCGATGAGTTGGAGGCGGACTGGTCGCGGGTGCAGATTATACAAGCCCCGGGCGACGCCAAGTATGGCGACCAGAATACGGACGGCTCGTGTTCGGTGCGGAATTTCTACGACACGCTGCGCCAGGCCGGGGCTTCGGCGCGCACGCTACTGGAGAACACCGCGGCGGCGCGATGGGGCGTGCCCGAAACGGAGTGCCACGGACAGAACGGTTACGTGATTCACAGTAAGAGCGGGCGCAAGCTGGGATACGGCGAGTTGGTGGAAGCGGCTTCCAAGAACACGGCCCCGACGCAGGGCGCGATCCGCTATAAGACACCCGATCAGTTCCGGTACATCGGCAAGGATATTCCGATTGTCGATTTGAAAGACATGGTCACAGGCAAGGCGGTTTACGGGATCGACGCGCATATGCCCGGGATGGTCTACGCGGCGATCGAGCGGCCGCCGGTGATGGGCGCCACCTTGAAGAGCTGCGACGATGGGGAAGCCAAGCAGGTGAAGGGCGTCACACAGGTGGTGATGATGGATCCCGCCAAGCCCCCGTACGGATTCAAACCGCTGGGCGGAGCGGCGGTGATCGCGAATAGTAGCTGGGCGGCGATGCAGGGCCGCAAGAAGCTGAAGGCCGATTGGGATTTGGGCGAGAACGCGGCGTATGATTCGACCGCCTATAAACAAACGATGCTGGACGCGGCGCACAAGCCCGGGCATGTGGCGCGCGAGACAGGCAACGTAGACACCGAGTTCGCCAAAGGCGGCAAGACGCACGAAGCCTCCTACTACACGCCGATGCTGGCGCATGCCGCCATGGAACCGGTGGCGGCGGTCGCGGAATTCAAGGACGGCAAGGTGGTGACTTGGGCCGCGACGCAGAATCCGCAAGCGGTGCAGGAGACGGTGGCGCAGGCGGTGGGGATCAAGAAAGAAGATGTGCTTTGCCACGTGACGCTGCTGGGCGGCGGATTCGGGCGCAAGTCGAAGCCCGATTACGTGGCGGAGGCCGCGCTGCTTTCGAAGCAGGTGGGCAAGCCGGTGAAGATCGTCTGGAGCCGGGAAGACGACATGCGCTTCGACTATTTCCATTCGCCGGCCGCTTTGTATATGAAGGCCGCGCTGGACGAGAAAGGGCATCCCACGGCGTGGCTGCAGCGCAGCGTGTTTCCGCCGATTGCGATGCTGTTCAATCCGAAGGAGCAGTATGGCGGGTTCCAACTCGGCATGGGGTGGACGGATATCCCGTATCCGATTCCGCACCTGCGGGTGGAGAACGGTCCGGCGGAGGCGCACGTGCGTATCGGCTGGCTGCGCTCGGTTTCCAACATCTATCATGCGTTCGGGGTGCAGACGTTTACCGATGAACTGGCCGCGGCAGCCGGGCGCGATCGGGTGGAATACCTGATGGAACTAATCGGCGAGCCGCGCGTGATCGATTTCGCGAAGGAAGGCCAGAAGGGCGCGCGGGAGGATCCGAAGTACCCTTTCGATACGGCGCGGCTGCGGCATGTGATCGAAGTGGCGGCGCAACAATCCGGTTGGGCGAACAAGAAGCCCGGCGGCGGACGCGCGCTGGGTATTGCGGCGCATCGCAGCTTTCTGACGTATGTGGCGGCGGTGGCGGAAGTGGAGGTACATGGCAGCGAGATACGGATTCCGCGCGTGGATATCGCCATTGACGCCGGCCGGGTGATCAACCCGGACCGGGTGAAAGCGCAGTTCGAGGGCGCGGCGGTTTTTGGCACGAGCGTGGCGCTGATGGGCGAGATCACCGCGTCGGGCGGACGGATCAAACAATCGAACTTCGACGGCTATCCGGTGGCACGCATTAACCAGGCACCGATTGAAACGCACGTACATATTGTGACCAGCGATGCCGCGCCGGCGGGCGTGGGCGAGCCGGGCGTGCCGCCAATCGCGCCGGCGATTTGCAACGCGATCTTCGCGGCCACCGGCAAGCGCGTTCGCGAACTGCCCATCAAGGGACAGTTGAGTTGAGATTCGCGCTGCTGGCGGTGGCGCTGGCGGGCATCGCGCCGGCGCAACAGAACCCGGCCGCGCTGGCGGCGCGGGAGTGGCGCACGGCACACGAGCAGGCGATCATCGCCTCGTTCGAGGAACTGTTGGCGATTCCCAATCTGGCCAGCGACGCGCCCAACATTCGCCGGAACGCGCGGGCGGTGGCGGCGCTGTACGAGCAGCGGGGCGTGAAGACGCAATTGCTGGAAGTGGCCGGCGCGCCCCCGGTGGTGTTCGGCGAGATCGATGCGCCGGGCGCTACGCGGACGGTAATCTTCTACGCGCACTACGATGGGCAGCCGCTCGATCCCAAGGAGTGGTCCACGCCGCCGTGGCAACCCGTGCTGCGCGATGGGCGGATTTACGCGCGCTCGGCTTCGGATGATAAGGCGCCGATTATGGCTATCGCCACGGCGCTGGATGGGTTGAAGGCTGCCGGCATCCCGCTCGGATCCAACATCAAATTCGTATTCGAGGGCGAGGAGGAGGCGGGATCGCCGCACCTGGCCGCGATTCTGGCCAAGTACAAGAACCTGCTGGCGAGCGATGTCTGGCTGATCTGCGATGGGCCGGTGCATCAGAGCCGGCAGCAGCAGATCGTGTTCGGCGCGCGCGGCGTCACGACGCTGGATATCACGGTGTACGGGGCGAAGCGCGAGCTGCACAGCGGCCACTACGGGAACTGGGCGCCGAATCCGGCGATGATGCTGGCGCGGCTGCTGGCGTCCATGAAGAATGACGACGGCCGGGTGACGATCGATCATTTTTATGACGGCATCGAGCCGTTGAGCGAGACGGAGAAGCGCGCGGTGGCGGAAGCGCCGGACGTGGATCGCGATCTGATGCGCGAGCTGTGGCTGGGAAGCACGGAGGGCGGCGGGAAGAAGCTGGTGGAGCTGCTGAATGTGCCGTCGCTGAATATCCGGGGCATGGCTTCGGCGAGGTCCGGCGCACAGGCGAGCAACGTGATTCCTTCCACGGCGACAGCGAGCATCGATATGCGGCTGGTGAAAGGCATCGACCACCGGACGGCGGAGACGCGCGTGCTCGATCACATCCGCAAGCAGGGTTTTTTCGTGGTGGATCGCGATCCGGACGCGGATGTACGCATGTCGCACGCGAAGGTGGCCAAGGTGGTGGTGGAGGCGGGCGGCTACGACGCGGCGCGCACGTCCATGGATCTGCCGATTTCGCAACTTGTGCTACGGACGGCGGAATCGGCGCGCGGGCCGGTGGTGAAGCTGCCGACGATGGGCGGGAGCGTGCCGCTGTACATGATCGAGCAGATTTTGCACGCGCCGACGATTACGGTGCCGATTGCCAATCACGACAACAATCAGCACAGCTTCGACGAGAACATCCGGGTACAGAATTTGTGGGACGGGATCGATCTGATGGCGGCGTTGCTGGCGATGTAGATTACATACCGGCAAGCAATAGAAAACAAATAACTTAAGTCAACTTTGGCTTCGTTTCGCGGGCCAACCCGCGGGAAGTCGATTGTGCAGAATTGTGCACGATATGCACAGTTTTGAGTTTTTTCTGGCAGTTTGGAGAATTGTAAAAGCAGACCCATTTTAACGATTTCGTGGCGGGTTGGGTCGTGGTTGAGTTATCAAAGATCGCGGATTGCCCCGCGGAACGCTTCGGAGCGAGTACGAGAGACTCGGCCGTATGGTGGCGATCCAGTTCGCGATGAGGATAGCACGGCGAAACTCGGCTTGGCGGTGGCGGGATGTTCCCGGGCGATTGTTTTCAGTTGGTTGGGGGTCGGTAGTAGGATGTGACCGATAGAGGTTTCGGTGAACTAAACCGCAGCCCGGTGCTGGTTCTCATTGGGTTTTGTTTGGCGGAAGCGGCAACTTCGGTGAGCGGAGGGCTGGCGGCGGATCATGGGTTCCGATTCCGCACTCGGGGCAAAGGCGCAGGTTCTTGCCGGTCAGGGCCGCCGTGGGAACTGCCAATTGTTGGCGGCAAAGCTGCGCCTTTTCCGCGCGGTGACAGTTGGCCAGCAAGCCAAAGTAGCGGATGCGCTGGAAACCGGCGGCAATGCATGCAGCAGGAAACGTCGGATGAACTCCTCGGCAGAGACCGCGGTCACTTGCTGTTTGTCCGCGTGCCGGTAGTCTTTCCGGCAAAACGAAACCTGGCCATCCTGGAATGCTACGAGTCGCTGGTTGGAGATGGCTACGCGATGGGTGTAACGGCCGAGATATTCGATCACGTGTTGTACGGTTGAGTCAGCGAGAAAATGTGCCACAATAATTACGTAGTCTCATGCCCAATAATTCCACTCTGGAACAGGATGAAACCCCAACCGCGCAAGAACGAGGCGAGAACTTCGCGGATATCCTGTCCCAATACGAACAATCGCATTCCCACAAGCGCGAGGCCGGCGGCCAAGGCTTGGAAGGCACGGTGGTCGCCGTCACGCCGGAACAGGTTTTCTTCGATATCGGACAGAAAATCGAAGGCGTGATGCCCGCCATCGAGTTCGCGGACCGCACCGGCACGCCGGCAGTCAAGGTGGGCGAGCAGTTCCTGGTATCCATCAAGGGGCGGAACGAAGAAGGCTACCTGCTGCTGAGCAAGGTACACGTCGCGCGGCCGAAGGACTGGTCGTCGCTCGAAGCCGCGTTCGCCGAGAAGCGCACCATCGCGGGCGTGGTCTCGGGAGTGGTGAAGGGCGGGCTCAGCGTGGATGTGGGCGTGCGCGCGTTCATGCCGGCGTCGCGATCGGGCGCCAAAGACGTGCCCGAGATGGAGAAGCTGGTCGGGCAGGACATCACGTGCCGGATCATCAAGCTGGATGTGGCGGACGAAGATGTGGTGGTGGACCGGCGGGCGGTGCTCGAAGAGGAAGAAGCGCACGCGCGGCAGAAGCTGTTCGCGGATCTGAAGGAAGGCACGGTAATCCACGGCACGGTGCGCAGCCTGATGGACTACGGCGCTTTCGTGGATATCGGCGGCGTGGACGGGTTGCTGCACGTGGGCGATATTTCGTGGGCGCGGGTGAACAAGCCCGCGGACGTGCTGACGGCCGGGCAAGAAGTGGACGTTCAGATTCTGAAGATCGATCCCGCGAAGCGGCGCATTTCGCTGGGCATGAAGCAGCTTCAGCCGCATCCCTGGGAGCAGGTGGCCGAGAAATACAAAGTCGGCGAGCGGGTGCGCGGCACGGTGACGCAGGTGCCGGAGTTCGGCGCTTTCGTGGAACTGGAGCCGGGCGTAGAGGGATTGGTTCACCTTTCGGAGATGTCGTGGTCGAAGAAGGTACGCAAGCCCAGCGACGTGTTGAAGACGGGGGACACGGTCGAGGTCGTGGTGCTGAACGTGAATCCGGCGGACCGGCGCATTTCGCTGGGGCTGAAGCAGGCGCTGGGCGATCCCTGGGCGGATGCGCGGACGAAGTATCCGGTGGGCGGGGCGATCGAAGGGCCGGTGGTGAGCCTGACGAAGTTCGGCGCGTTTGTGCAGTTGGCGGAGGGCGTGGAAGGCATGATCCACGTGGGCGACATCACGGCGGAGAAGCGCATCAACCATCCGCAGGACGTGTTGAAGGCGGGGCAGACGGTGCGGGCGCAGATCCTGGAAGTGGATGCGGAGCGGCGGCGCATACGGCTGGGGATGAAGCAGCTGCAGCCGACGTCGATCGACGAATATATCGCGGAGCACAAAGAAGGCGATGTAGTAACGGGGCGCATCGCGGATCTTTCGGGCGGACGCGCGAAGGTGGAATTGGGCGAAGGCATCCAGGTGCCCTGCAAAGTGGCGGGCGCGGAGGCGGCGCCGGCGGAGCAGCCCGATAGCGCGGCGGCCGATTTGAATTCGCTTTCGTCGATGCTGGCGGCGCGGTGGAAAGGCGGCGCGGCGGCGGGACAGCGGGTGAGCAAGCGGGAGCCGGCGCGGGCGGGACAGATCCGCAGCTTTAAGATTGTGAAGCTGGATCCGGGCGCCAAGAAGATCGAGATCGAGCTAGCCAGCTAGGCGACCTACAGCGCTACGGTCACCGGCGGGCTGGATGCTCCAGCGGCAGATAGAATCACCGGCACATTTGCCGCGGGCGCAATTCCGGAAGGCGCCACGGCATTCACCTGATAGAGTCCGGCAAAGCCCGGCGCCAAACCTGCAAAGGACACCTGCGCCGGTTGTCCGCCTATGGTGACGGCAACCGGATTCACGGTCCGGGAGAGGGTGGACACGGGCGCGGCCGATCCGGCGGAAACAGCCGGAATGACATCACCCAGTCCGGCACAGATGGCTCCGGGACCCGAACCGGTTTCGTTTTGCGTGAAGATGGCGGGTGGGCGGATGCGAAGCACGGTTTCGGGGAGCGCATAGGAACCGTTGGCGGCGACCAGAAGCTGGAGCGGGCGGTTCACGGGCAGGCCGTAGGGCACGATGGCGTTGCTCTGTCCGGCGGCGACGAATTCCCAAGGCAGGGCTGGCCGCCCAAGAGCACTTGCGTGCCGGCCAACTCCGTTTTGTAGGGCAGCGAGGTGGAGATGGTAGAGGAGGCGTAGCGGCGTGCGAATGCCCTCAGCGGGGCTTAAGCCCGGCGCTCCTCGAACTGCCAGGCGGAGGCGATGATTTCGCGGATGCCGGGATATTTCGGGGACCATCCCAAGACGCGCCGCAGCTTGTCGGTATTGGCCACCAGCGCGGGCGGATCGCCTTCGCGGCGGGGTCCGAATTGGTAGGGCACTTGGCGGCCGGTGGTTTCTTCCACGCCGCGAATCATCTCCAGCACGGAATGGCCCGTGCCGGCGCCGGCGTTGAACTGATCGGAGGGTGCGCCCGCGAGCAGGGCTTCGAGCGCCAGGATGTGCGCCTCGGCCAGATCGTTGACGTGAATGTAATCGCGGATGCAGGTGCCGTCGGGAGTGGCGTAGTCGTTGCCGAACACGGTGAAGGGCTTCCCGGCGACGACGGCGCGGAGCATGAGGGGGATCAGGTGAGTCTCGGGATCGTGCTCTTCGCCGAGGCCGCCGGCGGGGTCGGCGCCGCTGGCATTGAAATAGCGCAGGGCGATGGTGCGCAGGCCGTGGATGGTATCGAACCAGCGGAACAGGGTCTCGGCCATCACCTTCGATTCGCCGTAGGGATTCACGGGCGCGATGGGAAAGGTCTCCAGAATGGGCGAGGCGTGCGGCGTGCCGTAGACGGCGGCGGTGGAGGAGAAGACCAGGTGCTTCACGCCGGCCTGTAGCATGGCAGTGGCCAGCGATAGCGAACCGGTGAAGTTATTTTCGAAATACAATTCCGGCACGTGCATGGACTCGCCGACGGAGATAAAGGCGGCGAAGTGGATGACGGCGTCGTGGCCGGCCATCACGCGGGCGAGGTCGGCGGTATGCTGGACGCGGAACTGACGGAAGTGGGGGGTCTCGACGTTGTGGCGGTAGCCGCGGGAGAGGTCGTCGACTACGGTGACTTCGTAGCCGCGCCGCAGCAGCAGGCGGGCCGTGTGGGAGCCGATGTAGCCGGCGCCGCCCGTGACCAGGATCCGTTTGCTCACTTTCCGATTGTAGCCTCATGGCGCATGCGCCCCGCGCCAGCGGGCGATACACTGGCGCGTCATACTGGTAGTTTGTCCGCCCCACTAATCAAACCACCGGCCCACGCGTGGGCGCAGTGGATCGGCCCGGAGACGCTCATCTCGCAGGTCCGCTGCACGGCGCCGTTCCTTGGATCGCGGCTGCCGGCCACCGAACCCGGCCGCCTGATCGAACTCGGCCACTCGCGCGACGGCTTCCTGCGCATTCTCGCCAATTGGGAGAACATCCTGCGGCCCGGCCTGAATCACGGGGAGCAGTTGCAGGACTATTTCGCCTTTTGCCTGGCCTGTCACCACGCGACGGTCGCCACGTTCGTGCCTACCGATGTCGATACCAAGATCCGCGGGATCGTCTGGCGCGAATCGCGCGACCCGGATGTGCTACGGCCTATGCTGCGCCTGGCCCTGGCCTCGCGCGCCTGGACGGAAGATGGCATCTCCATTCGCGCCATCCGCGGCGTAAGCGGCCACAACGGCGAACAGTGGAGCGCCATCGCGGGCGGGCTGGGCTACCTGCTCGAACTCGGCGACACCGTTTCCGCCGGCGAAGCGTTGGCCGCCATCGAAGCCGAGATCGATCGCGAACAGGCGGTCTTCGATGCATGCGCAGCCGAAGGCGAAGCCGAACTCGACCTGCTGCGCCTGGCGATGACCCTGGCGCACAATCGCGGCGATCTAACGCAAGGCATGGGTTTCTGGAAGCGCACCGCGCTGACCGCGCCGGCCATGGAACACCTGTCCGCACGCGGCCGCTTCTCCCTCGCCGTTCGGGTTTATCAATTCACCGGCCTCTCGGCCGAAGGCCACCGGCACTATCCTCTGCGTGCGGTGAAGGTGCTGCGCCGCTCGCCGGCCACGCTGCTACCACTGTGCCCGTTTCTGGACGAGTGGGGCGGCGTGGTGGCGCAACTGGAAGAGAGCCACGAAGTGCTGGCGGCGCTGGTGGGCGGCTGCCATAAGGTACCGGGACAGCAAGGCTACTACCGCGCGATCTGCGGCATGCGCCATGCTTCCTCAGGCGCATTCGACCGGGCAGCCGCGCGCATGCCCAACGCGGCGCAGCGTTTGCTGCGCGGCGCCGAACTGCGCAAGCTCATCGACGTACCGCGGGTTTCCTTTGAATCTATGATGCGGAAGCGCGCCCGCTCGGCGTTGGCGCTGTTCAGCGGGAGATCCGCCGACAAACGGTAGGCCTATGCTGCTCTGCCCCGTTCGCGGTTGCCACCTGCCGCTGATCGCTGACGAGCGGCGCCGGTTCTGTCCACGCGGACATGCATTCGACGTCGCGCGTAGCGGATACATCAACCTGCTCCAGCCACAGGAGCGGCGATCCAAGCGGCCGGGAGACACGGCGGCGGCAATCGCCGGGCGGCGGCGATTGCACGATAGCGGCGTAACCCAACCGCTGCTGCGCGGGATCGCGGAGATGATGGCGGCATCGCCCAGCGACATTGTGCTGGATGCCGGCTGCGGCGAAGGTTTCTACCTCGGCGCCCTCGCCCGGCAAACCGGCTTGGATGCGCATGGCATCGACATCTCGATTGCGGCGGTGGATGCGGCGGCCCGGCGCTACCCCGGGTGCGAATGGATCGTGGGCAACGCGGATCGCTTCGTGCCGTACGCAGAGCGCTCGTTCTCGATCGTCATGTCGATCACGGCGCGGATGAATGCGAGTGAATTCCAGCGTGTCCTGCGCGACGACGGACGCCTTCTCGTCGCGCTTCCCGCGAGTGACGACCTAGTGGAACTGCGCGGCGTGGGCCACGACCGCGTGTCCCGAACCGTCGAGACACTGGCGCACAGCTTCACGCTGGCCGATCGGCGCCGGGTGGCCACCGCGGTAGATCTGGATGCCGCGGGTGTTCAAGACGTCCTCGATTCTGTTTACCGGCCGAGGCACTCTGCGCCGGTCCAGGCGATGCGAGTGACGTTCAGTCTGGATCTGCTGCTATTTCGCCCAACGGCTCCGCAACCATAGCGAGGGCACTTCTACTCCACTATACTTGCGTGTGGAGGCATGCATGCGGCGAGCGGCGGGGTGTTTGTGTATCGGGCTGGCGTGCGGCTTGATGGTTCCGGCGCGGGGCCAGGTGAGCGTCTGGACCGGGCAGTACGACCAGGGGCGCAGCAGCGCCAATCTCAGCGAAACGATCCTGACGACCTCCAACGTCAACACCAGCCAGTTCGGCTTGCTGTTTACGCGGGCGGTGGACGATTACATTTACGCGCAGCCGTTGTATCTGCCGCAGGTGACTATCGGCGGCACGGCGCACAACGTGGTCTACGTGGCGACGATCAATAACAGCGTGTACGCGTTCGATGCGGACAGCCCGGCGCTGACCGCGCCGCTGTGGTCGGTGAATCTGGGTCCGGCCGCGCCGCAGGCAACGCACAATGCGCTGCCGCGATGCGGCATCCTGTCGACCCCGGTGATCGAGATTTCATCGGGCACCATGTACGTGGTGGCGCTGACGGAGGCAAGCAGCAAAATGTCGTTCAGCCTGCACGCGCTGGATATCACCAGCGGGGCGGAGAAGTTGGGCGGGCCGGTGCCGATCAAGGCCAGCGTGACCGGCACGGGGACCGGATCGAGCGGGGGCAAGATCGCGTTTAACGCCTCGCTGGAACTGCAGCGGCCGGCGCTGCTGCTGTTGAACGGCGTTGTTTATATGGGGTTCGCGCGGCAGAAGACGGAAGGGGTATATCCGTATCACGGCTGGGAACTGGGCTACAACGCGACCACGCTAAAGCAGGTGTTCGTCCTGAACACGACGGCCAACGGCAACGAGGGCGGCATCTGGATGTCGGGGCGGGGGCCGGCGGCGGACGCGGGCGGATTCACTTTGATGACCGGCAACGGCGACGTAGGCAACGGCGACATCGGGCAGAGCTTCGTGCGCTACGGGACGAACCACAGCCAGACGGGACTGTACACACCATCGAATTGGGCGGCGCTGAATACCAATGACTACGATCTGGGGGCCGGCGGTCCACTGCTGATTCCCGGAACCAGCCTGGTGCTGGGCGGCGGCAAGACGGGGCTGATTTATCTGCTCAGTATCGGCAGCAGCGGGGCATACACCTACGTGCAGAGCGTGCAGGCCACGCCGGGCTGCTCGTCGAGCTCGGACTCCAGTTGCGCGCAGGTACACAGTCCGGCGTTCTGGAGTCTGACTGGCAGCAGTCCGCCGACGCCGTCGCTGCTTTATGTGTGGGCGTCGAACGATGTGCTGAAGGCGTTTACTTTCAGCGGCGGTTTGTTGGGGACTTCGCCGGCGTATCAGAATCCGATGGTGGCGGGGCTGCCGGGCGGCGCCGCATTGACGATTTCGGCGAATGGCGTCACGGCCGGGTCGGGGATCCTGTGGGCCACCATGTCCACCGAGGATGCGTCGAGCGCGGCGGTGCCGGGCGTGCTGCACGCATTCAACGCGGCGAATGTGGCGACGGAACTGTGGAACAGCTCCATGAACAGCGCGGACCAATTTGGGAATCTGGCCAAGTTCGCGATTCCGGTGGTGGCCAACGGCAAGGTGTACGTGGCGACGTTTTCGGATCAACTGGCGGTTTACGGGTTGAAATAGGATAGCGGGGCTAAAGCCCGTCCCATGAGCACGGTGGAGGGGGCTATACTGGGCTTGGGAACTTTTCCTCACAACCTGTCGTAGTTCCTTAGCGAGTATCAACCCCCTATGACCGCTCAAATCGCAAGTATCCAAGCCGATCAGATTAAAGCACTTTTGGCCGAGAAAGGCTATGAAGTCAGCGAGCCCACGCCGGGTGTCCTCCGGGTGCAGGAACTGCACAGCGGCGTGACGGTGCAGGCCGTGCTCGAAGGCGACATTTTGTACCTGTCGCTGACCTGCACGGTGGCGCCGGAGACCGACATCACGACCCGGATGATGCGCACAATGCTGGACGCGCACAATGGCATTTCCACCTCGTACTTCCAGCTTTACGATGCCGGGGAAGGCAAAACCGCCATCACCCTGAACAATTTTTGCAAGCTCGAAGACCTGGGCCCCGAGGACCAGGACGATATCCTTTCCTGTGTGCATTTTCTGCTGGCCGACGTCATGGTGGCGCGGAACATCCTCGGTAATTTGGAGTAACGGAGACAATTCAACATGGGATTCTTTTCGGATATTTTCAATCGCGCCGGCCGGGTCGCCCGCGGCCAGGCTAGTGAAGGCATGAGCGCCGTGGAGGACGCCACGTTCGACGCCACGGTGCGGCAGACCGTGGCGGACATGCGGACCGAGCTGAACAAAGCGGTCAACGCGTCCGCCGTGGCGATGAGCAATTACAATCGCCTGGACGCGGAGTATCAGAAGTACGTGCGGCAGGCGCAGGAATGGAAGGATCGCGCGGGGCAGGCGCTGGACGCCAATAACGAAGACCTGGCGCGCAAGGCGCTGGCCAAGAAGGCGGAGTGCGACCAGCAAGTGGCCTCCATGCAGACGTCGGTAGACCAGGCGCGCAAGGCCAGCGATACGCTGAAGAGCCAGGTGATGGAGCTGAAGCGCAAGATCGACGAAGCCGAGCGCACCGCGACCACGCTGGTGGCGCGGTTCGCGGCGCTCAACCGCTTCGAAGAGACGGTTTCGAAAGAAGAAGCCAAGGCGCAGGCTTTCAATCAACTGGCCGCGGCGGGCAAGGATGACGATTTGGAGAAGGAGTTCGCGGCGTTGGGCAGCCACGGGGTGGACGACGATCTGGCCGCGTTGAAGCGCGAGCGGCAGTTGAAGGCGCCCAGCATTCCGTTGTCGCTGCCGGCCCCGGGCGACAAGGTTGGCGGGCAGGCCAGCGGCCAATAGCCGCTCCGTATGGGTCCGATTACATTAACGCTGTTAGTCGTCCTGGGAGCCTTACTTCTCATGGTGCTGAAGAAACTTTTTGAGCGGCCCGCCGCGGCGCCGGCCGCTCCGCAACAGGATCTGACCAGCCTGACGGTAGCCGACGCACGGGTGGGCGACAACATTTCGGTGTCGGGCGCCGGGGACAACATGAGCGACCTGGATTTCACGGTGGATCATTCCAGCCGCTACGAGGCCGGCGAGAGGCAGTGGTTCGATATCGGCGGCAAATACGGCGGGCGGCGGGTCGTGCTGGAAGTGCGCAACATCGACGATGAACTGGATGTGCGCGGCTTCCTGGATGGCCGCAAGCTGACGCTCGAAGACCTGGGTCTTTCCGAAGACGATCTGGCGCAGATAGACGAACGCCAGAATACGGCCGACAATTTTCCGTTCGACGGCAAGAACTGGTATTACCTGCTAAGCAAGGAAGTAGGCGTCTTTCACGACGGGCAGGCGCAGGGCGCCGGCTTCTACGGTTGGGAGTTTATCGAAGAGACCGGGCAGCGATACCTGGCAGTCCGCAAGCGCGAGGGCGAGCCGTTCAGCGCAAGTTTGGCCGTCAAGCTGAATCCGGGGGATATCACAGTTTTCCGGGGCGCTTGAAAAAGAATTAATTGGCCACCGATGAACACAGATGAACACGGATAACACAACACCTGTTTTATCTGTGTTCATCTGTGTTTATCTGTGGCTGATTCTGGTTTTAGCAAGGAGTACATCATGAGCCGGCGAGGGCTTGAGGTTTTAGCCGTCATTCTGACCTTTCTGATTGTGATTGTCCTGTTCGCGGGACTGGACAATCTGCCGCGCAAGGTGCGGGCGGACATTAGTCAGGAAGCGCAGCAACTGCAGCAAGCCCAAAAGCAATTTCAGAGCGCACAGAGTACGGTCACACAGGACCTTAGCGCCGATCCCGAGCTATTCCACGCGCACGACATGAACACGGCGTTTCCGGAGCGTTTCCGAATCGCCGCGGGTGAACTGACGGGCGCGCAACGGGATGCCGCGGCGCTCGATAAGCTGCTGAAGTCCAACCGGCGGCAGGATGCCGAGCAGGCGCAGAAGCTGCTGAAGGAAGAGAGCGCACTGCGCGCGGCGGCCATCAACGAATCCACAGCCGTCGAGACCGAAGCCCAGCACTGGGTGGACATGAAGCGCCATCTGCCCGACGAACTGAAGCAGATGGCGGCCGATCACCAGACGCTGGAGCATTGGGACTTTGGGCCCGTCACGGCGGTCATCACGCGCGCCGAGACGGATTGGCCGCAGAAGAAGTCCGACTTGGATACACGGCTGATGGCTTTGAAGGCGATACCGGCCGACGGCGAAAAAGCCTGGCAGGCCGGCGATGGCATGCGGCGCAAGGCGGAATCCAAAGATCTGGCCGGGCTCGACTATGCGGGGCTGCTGACCGATGCGCAGACGCTGCACGACGATGTCACGTCGATTCCCACGCGGACCACCGAACTGGAGACGCTGAGCGGACAGCTGTACACGTCGTGGGACAAAGTGCTGGCGGATCTGCGCGACCGCAAGTCAGGCGGCATGCGCGACTACGAAGAAGAGCTGCGCACGGTGAAGACGAAGTTTCCGGATGCGACCGGGAAGGACGGAGCCACCACTTCGGACGAGATGTGGGTGGAGGTTTCGCGGTCCACGTATGAGGTCGGCGAGAAAAATATCGGCATGTCTGTGGCGCACAAAGCCGTGGGCAAGTACGATAGCGAAGCCGATGAAGTGCCCGAGCCGGCGGGATTTGCCTACATGGCGCCGGTGGGCGACCGCAACCAGTACGGCTACTGGGAGCATGGCTCCGGCGGCAATTTTTGGGTGTGGTACGGGCAGTATGCTTTATTGCGCGATCTGCTGTGGGGGCATAGTTACCGGCCGATTCCGTCGTACGAATGGGAGTCGTACCGGACGGCGCGGAATTACGGCCAGACTTATTACGGGCACGACGAGGCAAGCGGCGCCCCGAAATACGGCACGCACGGGACGTTCACGCAGCAGAATTATTCGAGCAGCCGCTACGTGCGCAGCTCGGGGGGCTACGGCAGCTCGAAGTATGCCAGCGGCAGTTTGCGGAAGGGCGAGAGCGGCGAAGGGCACACGTTCGGATCGGGAGCGAAGCCGCCCAGTTCGGGGGGATTCAAGCCGCGGAGCGCGCCCAGTTTTCGTCCGAGTTTCCGGCCGCCTTCAGGGGGACGGTCGTTTGGCGGAAGAAGGAGATAGGCATTAACATCTGATTATGTCGAATGTACTCACCGGAGCAGAGTTCAAGAAGCAATTGCGCGAGGGCGCACCCAAGATGGGGCTGTTTTTGAATGCGCACAGCCCGACCGCGGCAGAGCAGTTGGCGCATAGCGGCTATGACTGGCTGCTGGTGGATACGCAGCACGGGCCGATGGATCACGAACGGCTTTCGGCCATGTTGTGCGCGATTGCCAGCGGCGGGGCGAAGTCCATGGTCCGGGTGGCGGGCTACCACGATCGCGGCGGTATCCAGCAGGCGCTCGATCTGGGCGCGGACGGCGTGCTGATTCCGTACATCAACACCGCCGAGGAAGCACGGCAGGCCGTGAGCTGCGCGCGATATCCGATGGTGGGGACGCGCTCGGTTTATTTTCCGCAGCGCAGCACCAACAAGGCCGGGCTGCTGGGCTACGTGGGAAGTGCGAACAGCAACATCATTGTGGCGCTGCAGGTGGAGACGGCGTCGTGCATCGAGAACATCGCGGAGATCGCGGCGGTTCCCGGCGTGGACATCCTGTTCCTGGGGCAGAACGATCTGTGCATGTCGATGGGCTTGTACGAGAAGTACGAGTTCCCGCACATGTACACGTCGCCGGAACTGGATGCGGCCACCAAATCGCTGGTGGAACACGCACACAAGAACAACGTGATCCTCGGACTGTTTCTGTTCGGCACGGCGAGGGTGGGGGAGTTCCTGGAGAAGGGATTTACCTTCATCAGCATCGGGAACGATCTGCATCATCTGCTGACGCAGGCCACCGCTTACGTGAAGGACATTGAGGCAGTGTCGGTCGAGAAGGGCAGAGCCTGGAGCCGGCGGCCGACTGCTTTGATGTAGTCGGCGGTGGGGGCGGAGCGATGAAACTGCGTAGCCAGGAATGGTTCCGCGACCCCGGCTATTACGGCTTTGCCCGCCGCGCGTGGCTGCGTTCGGAGGGCTTCAATGCCGATGTTTTCGACGGCAAGCCGGTGATCGGCATCTGCAATTCCTGGAGCGAACTGAACAACTGCAACGCGCACCTGCGGACGGTGGCCGAAGCCGTGAAACGCGGGGTTTGGATGGCGGGGGGCTTCCCGCTGGAATTTCCCACCATCTCGCTGGGGGAGATGTTCATGCGTCCCACCAGCATGCTGTATCGCAACCTGATGGCGATGGACGTGGAGGAATCGATCCGCGCGAATCCGCTGGATGGAGTGGTGCTGTTGTGTGGCTGCGATAAGACCACGCCGGCGCAATTGATGGGCGCGGCCAGTGCGGATCTGCCGGCGATCATGGTGCCGGGCGGTCCGATGCTGGCGGGGCAGTGGCGCGACCGGCGCCTGGGCGCGGGCACGGACGGGCGGAAGCTCTTCGACCTGTTTCGCGCCGGCCGGCTGAGCGAAGAAGAATGGTGCGAGGTCGAAGGCGGCATCGCGCGCAGCGCCGGGCACTGCACGGTGATGGGAACCGCTTCCACGATGACCAGCCTGGCCGAGGCGCTGGGCATGACGCTGCCGGGATGCGCCAGCGTGCCGGCTCCGGATGCGCGGCGCTTGGCGATGGCGGAGATGAGCGGCCGGCGGATCGTGGAGATCGTGCGCGAGGATTTGCGGCCGTCGCGAATCATGACGCGCGCGGCGTTCGAAAATGCCATTACGGTGGATATGGCTTTGGGCGGATCGACCAACGCGGTCATCCATCTGATTGCGATCGCGGGTCGGCTGGGGATCGATCTGCCGCTGGCCGATTTCGACCGCATTTCGCGGCGCACTCCGTATATCGCCAATATCAAGCCTTCGGGCGAGTATTTGATGGAGGATTTCCATTACGCGGGCGGTTTGCCGGCGGCGATGAAGGAGATCCTGCATCTTTTAGAGGGCGACGCTCTCACGGTCACAGGCAAGACCATAAGGGAAAACGTGGCGCATGCGGAATGTTTCCGGCGGGAAGTGATCCGCACGGCGGCGGAACCGCTGGATGCGGAGGGCGGCACCGCGATCCTCTACGGCAATCTGGCACCGGATGGGGCGGTGATCAAGCAGACGGCGGCGTCACCCGCGCTGCTGCGCCATCGCGGCCAAGCTTACGTGTTCGAGAATCACGAGCAGATGCGGGCGCGGATCGATGCGCCGGATCTGCCGGTGGAGGCTTCCACGGTGCTGGTGATGCGGCAGTGCGGTCCGATCGGCGGGCCCGGCATGCCGGAGTGGGGGCAGATTCCGATTCCGCGCGTGCTGCTCGATCGCGGCATCCCGGATATGGTGCGGATCAGCGATGCGCGCATGAGCGGAACCAGTTTCGGCACGGTGGTGCTGCACGTGGCGCCGGAGTCCGCGATCGGCGGTCCGCTGGCGGCGGTGCGCACGGGCGACGAGATCGTGCTGGATGTGCCGGCGCGGCGGGTGGATTTGATTGTGCCGGAGGACGAGATCGCACGGCGGATGGCCGGATTCAGGCCCGCGCCGCCGCACTACGAACGCGGCTACGGCAGGCTGTTCTTGCAGCATGTCACGCAGGCTGATCGCGGCTGCGATTTCGATTTCCTGCGCTCACACTGACTCGATGCCGGCGATTTGTTTGGCGATGCGGCTGCGCATCTCTTCTTCCGGGAACGTGTATCGATTCCAGGGGCTGGCGGGCAATTGCGCCAGGACTGCGGCGGTAGAGGGTGGCCGGCTCCAGATGACTGCCTGGAAGCCGAGGGCATCGGCGAGCAGGCAGGAAAGATGCGCCAGGGAGGCCAAGTCGTGCCTGGTGGCGGGCAGATGGTCGTGATGGCAGCCGGCCACGCGCGAATAGGCGGGCGGGAATCCCCAATGCTGGGTGAGCCAGAGCCCGGCCTGGCAGTGGTCCATCTCCAGGAGCGTGCGTTCGGATTCGAGGCACGCTGCAATGTCCTCGTGCGGAACCTCAAGGACGGGCGTGTACCATTCGCCGTAGGCCATCAGCAGTCCCAGACGGCCGACATCGTGTATCAGGGCCGCGGTGTAAGCCTCGTCGCGGCCAATATCGAATAGCGGCGCCAGTTCCTCGGCCAGCAGGGCGGTGGCCACGCTATGCTGCCAGCAGCGTTCCATCGTTTTTGGCTTGGCGGGCTGCCGCAGGAACGATTTGAGCGCTATGGTGAGGGTCAGCGCCTTGGTGCGTTCGAAGCCCAGAACGAGAATCGCGCGGTGCAGATTATCGATCTGGTGCGTACTGCCATAAAGCGCGGAATTGGCGACCGCCAGCACTTGGGCACTGAGTCCGGGGTCCGAGCGCAACAGACCGGCGACGGTTTGCACCTCCGCCCGGTCGTTCGCTACCAGTTGTAGCATCTTCAGAGCCACGGGACGGAAGACAGGCAGCTTCAACAGACCGTGGCGGGCCGGCGCCGGCGGAGGAACCGGATGCATGGCTGGATTCGGGGTCTGAGTTACAAATCCCATGTCTTTCTATCGGCGGGATGGGGCGGAGCATGCAGAGCAGGCGCGGAGGGAAACGGACAGGGCTATCCTGTTACTATGCCTGCCACGCAGAAGAAATTTCAAGAAGCCGGCCGGGAACAGGAAAGCGTGTTCGCGCCGGTCGAAAGGCGCTGGTTGCGGCGCATGGCGCAGGCTACGCCAGGCTGGATCAACTCCGACCACCTGACATTACTCGGTTTGGTCTCGATGTTCTCCGCCGGGTTGTGTTACTGGATGGCACGCGGGAACAAATACATGCTCCTGGCGGTGATCGTATGCCTGGCGGCCAACTGGGTGGGCGACAGCCTGGACGGGACCTTGGCACGCGAGCGCAACCGGCAGCGCCCGCGCTACGGGTTCTATGTCGACCACATCACGGACGCCTTCGGGACCCTATTCCTGGTCGGCGGCATGGGGCTGTCGGGCTATATGAGTCCGACGGTAGCAGCGGCCCTGTTGATCGTTTATTTCATGTTGTCGATACAGGCGTACCTGGCGGCTTACGCTTTAGGCACATTTCAGCTCTCGTATTGGAAGTTCAGCCCCACCGAATTGCGGGTTTTACTGGCACTCGGAAATCTGGCGCTGCTGCGCTGGCCGATGGGCCAGTTGTTCGGATACCGCTTTCCACTGTTCGATGCGGGCGGAGTCGTGGGCATTCTGGGTATGTCGCTGATGCTGATCGTTTCGAGCATTCGCAACACCGCGGCCCTCTATCGCGAGGAACGGCTGCCTCCCGGGTAGCATCGCCAGTTTTGGGTTTATTGATATATAAGGGTCTAAAATCATAATAATGATGGTTCGAAACATGCTTGTTTCGAGCCTTCACCAGGCGTGTTTCCGAACGAACTTATGACCAAGCCATTGCCAGGCGTTTCACGAAGGCGGAACTCAAGGCACGCTGCCTAACGGGGGACGCAATACAGCGCACCTGAAACCCATTGACGACGTGGACATCACGGCCGCCAAGAGCGTCAACGTGACCGTACGTCTGCAGCTACATCAGCGACGTGGCGCCGTACGGGCAGACTGCCGGCGTGGTCCAAGGCTTCCTGGAACCGCAGTCGGGAATCTTTATGCAGCCGTCCCAGGCGTTTTCGAGTGATCCGCGCAACATCCAGTTGGCGCTCAAGTTCATCTTTTGAGCAAAGCGCGTCACTTGATTGGGGAGCCTCCGGGCGCTCCTTTTTTGTGGCTGGACGACATGCTCCAGCACAATGGTTAACCCGAAGGCATGGCGTCGCGCGTCCCGTTGAGCTAAGCTACGAAGTCGGGGGCTTGTGGATGGGAAGGTCCAAGATTACGGCCGCAGGGTGTGCGGTTTTCGGAATTCTGGCGATCGGTCCAGTGGCGGCGCAGCAGGCGCCTCCCGTGGACACGGGGCAAACCATACGTTCTTCGGCGACCGAAGTAGTTCTGGATCTGGTGGTGCGGGACAAGAAGGGCAAACTGGTCAAGAACCTGAAACCGGGCGACGTGGAGATCTACGAAGACGGGGTCCGGCAGGAAATCCGCAGTTTCCGCATGGTTACGGCCGCCGAAGCGCCGCCAGCCGCGCCGGCGCCGGCCACGCCTGCCGCGCAACCCGCCGGAGAGCCACCGAAACCGGCCGCCGCAACACATCCCTCGGAGATCCCCCTGCGGGACGCCGACCTGGTTTGTATCATTTTCCACAAGCTGGACGCGGGCACCAAGAAATGGGCGGTGGAGGCCGCGCAGGAGTTCATCAAAACGCAGGCGCGGCCGGACACTTATATCGGTGTTTTTAATCTCGATTCGCAATTGACCCCGCTGCAGCCTTTTACCAACAACCGGGAGCAATTGTTGCGCGCGGCGGCCGGAGCGTTCTTCGGCTCGACGGTAGATATCTCGCAGGCCAGTGAAGCGGTGCTCAACTCCACGCCTAACTTGCAGCTTTACGTGGGATTTGTGAGCGCCGGTGGAAAATCGGGCGGCGTGCAGGATATGTCCACTACGGGCTCGGTGGCTATGGCGGCCATCACCGGCGCGGACGTCGACAACGGCCCGGGCGCCAACGCCCAGCGCGGCGACCTGGTCATCGAACGCGAGCAATTCATCGGCATCGAGGGCGCCAAGCAGATGGGGCAGATCAAGACGCTCATCAAACAACTCAGCCGCTTTCCGGGCCACAAGAGCGTGCTGCTGTTCAGCCCCGGATTTACCACCACCGGCGATCCCACAGAGTTCCAGGCCATGCTCAATCAGGCCAACTCGTCCGGCCTTAGTTTTTATGCGTTTGACGCCAATGGCCTGGGCATCACATCCACGGCGCAGAGTTCCTCGGTGGCCATGCAGCACGTGACTACGCTGAGCCAGCAGCAGGGACAGTTGGCTCCGGGGGAGGCCCAGCAGAACGTCAGCGCCACGGGCGCCGCCGGGGCCATGATGGAGCGGGTCCGGCAAAGCGATTACCAGATCAACGCGGTGCGCACCTCGGACACCCAATCCGGCTTGCGGGCGTTATCGGAGGGCACGGGCGGCTTCCTGGTGGCCAACACGAACGACTTACGCAAGCCTTTTAAGCAGATCGCGGAAGACTCCGTGGCGCATTACGAAACGCATTATCACTCCTCGCTGGCCAAATACGACGGACGTTTCCACAAGGTGGAAGTGAAGCTGGCGCGCGCGGATTGGAAAGTAGAGAATCGGAACGGCTATTTCGCGCTGCCGGATTTCGGCGCGGCGGGCAAACTCCGCCCCTTTGAGATGGCCGGCCTGATGACCCTGAACGGCAGTCCATTGCCGCACACCTTCGATTTCCGGACGGCAGCATTCCAGTTCCGCCCAGGGGACGGGAATTCCCAGACCGCCATCCTTTTCGACTTGCCGGGATCGGCTTTGACGGCCACGCCGGTGCCCGAGAGGCACGTGCAGCGGCTGCGCGCGGCGCTATTCGCCATGGTGAAGGACGCGGAGGGCAACATTGTCGATAAGTACAGCCGCGAATTCGCCTATGAGATCCCGGATGGCCAGTTAGGCGGTATCCAGGGTTCGGTTCTGGATTACACGCACGCCTTCAACCTGCCGCCGGGCCACTATACGCTGGAGAGCGTGCTCTTCGACCGCGAGGGCAAGCGCGCCAGCACCACCAAGACCGAATTCGAAAGCCCGCAGCGCAAAGGGATTGCGCTGAGCAGCGTGGTGCTGGTCAGCCGCGCAGAGCCTTTGACCGGCAAGCCCGACGACGACGATCCACTGCTGTTTCAGGGGCGCGAGGTGGTGCCGGCCCTGGACGCCAAGCTGAAGGCGGATGCCAAACCGCTGGCCTATTTCGTGATCTATCCGGACCGCGCGAGCACGGAGAAGGCGCGGATTCGTGTGTCGTTCGTGGTAAACGGGAAGGTGCTATCGGAGAAGGAGGCGGATCTGCCCGCTGCGGACGCCTCGGGAGCGATTCCCATGCTGGTGAACGCGGCGATGCGGCCGGGCGATTGCGAACTCCGCATCACCGCGCTGCAAGGCACGGATGCGCCGCAGCAAAGCATTTCCTATACGGTTCCGGGCACGCCCAAACCGGAGGTCGAGGTGGCAACGCAGGGGAGCGTTCCGGCCCCATCCGCGGACGACGAGTTGGACTTCAACGTAAAGCTGCCCGAGGTGGATCCGGTGGAGTTCATCGCGCGCGCCAACGTTCCCTCGATCGAGGAGCAGGACCGGCTTTGGCAGGACACGGTTTCTAGCGCGCTGAACTACTCGGGGAGTCTGCCGAATTTCCGCTGCAAGCGGGAGAATCGGCGCCTGGTGGCGCCCCTGAAGGCCCCGGATGCCTTCAAACAAAGCGATGCGTTCCTGGAACAACTGACTTACGAGAACAACCGGGAGAGCTACCACACCCTGGAAGTCAACGGGCAGAAGTCGGATGCGCACCGCGAGTCGTTGAAAGGGCTGCGGTCCAGCGGGGAGTTCGGCCGCATGCTGGAGGCCACCCTGGATCCGGAAGTGGGCCCCACGTATAAATGGGTGGGGCACGCGGTGGCCACCGGGGTGTTGTGCGACGTATTTGAAATCGAAGTACCGCGGGAGAAGTCGCATTTCGCTTTCACTTTCAACGCGCGGCGGGAAGTAGCCCGCGTCACGGGACGGATCTTCGTGAATCCGGAGACGCATCTGGTGCGGCGCATTACCTTGCAAGGTTCGGATCTGCCCAAGGATTTCGGGTTGCAGTCGCCCACGCTTTCGCTGGAATTCGGCAAAGTGCGAATCGGCGATAGCGACTACCTGTTGCCTCTGCATTCGGTGCTGCAGGCGCGCGAGGGCAAGACGGTGGTCCGCAACGAGACGCAGTTCAGGGATTACAAGAAGTTCGACGCGGCCTCGAATATCCGGTTCTAAAACAGCCGTTTATCCCAGCAAGTCGAGCGCGGCTTGGATTTCACTGCGGGCGTGCAGATCGCCGATGCGGGTGGTAGCCTCGATGCCTTCGCGGTAGAGTGCCCGGGCGTCCTCGGCGCGTCCCAACTTCTGGAGCGTCTGGCCGCCGTGATAATACGCGGCCGAGTAGTTTGGATTCACCGCCAGCAGGGCCCGATACTCTTCCGCTGCCTGCTCCAGGTTTCCTGTATTGCCGTATTCCATGGCCAGACCGTAACGGGCAAAGTTGTCCTGGGGATTCTGCGCCACCATGTTCTTCAGCACTTCCAGCCGATTGCTCATACCCCTGTGTTACCATACCAGCCGATGGCGTGTCCGTACTTCTTGCCGATGGAGCGGACGGCGCTAGCCACCGGAAAGAAAATGCCGCCGGCGCCGTTGGGCGATACATGGTCCGGCCGGTGCTGCTCGCCGCAAGGCGCATGGCAGCCCGACTCCGATACCGCGCGGCAACTCTGCAATTTCGGCTACGCCCGGGAACGGTGCGGGCACATGCCGGAGGATGGTCCTGACGCAGTACGTTTTGCGATTTCCCATGATCGGGAAGGCCTGATCCGCATCTACTGGGTAATGGAGAAATCGCACTTGCCGTTCGCCCACGGACCGCTCGCATACTTCAGCGAGAGCGGTGTGTTCGACCCGCCGCACACGGATCCCTGTATCGCCCGCCAGGCGCAGGCGTATGTGAGCAGTTATCTGCGGCGAAAAGGGGATGCCGCGCGTTCATGAGTCCGCACGACGCGGCACCGGGGAAGCCCGTGCACGATTCCGTTTCGGAATACTCGGAACTGGCCCTGCCTACCGACGCCAATGGCCTGGGCAACGTCCTGGGCGGCAAGGTGATGCATCTGGTGGATCTGGCGGGCGCCATGGCTGCCATGCGGCACGCACGCAAGCCGGTGGTGACGGCGTCGTTCGATCATATGAATTTCCTGCATCCGATACGGATCGGGCAGTTGATTGTGCTGCATTCGCAGGTCAACCGGGTGTTTCACACGTCCATGGAAGTGGGGGTCAAGGTAATGGTGGAAGACCTGATGACCGGGCGAAAGCTGCACACCTGCTCGGCATATCTGACCTTCGTGGCGCTGGACGCCGACGGGAAACCGACCGGAATTCCGCCCGTAATCGCGGAGACAGAAGACGAACAGCGCCGCTATCGGGAAGCGGGTGAAAGGCGGGACTACCGTCTGGCAATGCGCAACCGGCGCAATTCCGAACCGCAAATCTGAGGGCGCGCTACTCTTTGTACATGTACTTAATATTCGGCTTGTAAAGCAGAATATTCGGCTCTCCGTCCCGGTTCACCTTCAAACAACACTTGTCATACCATTCGATGACCCCATGCAGGGTTTCGCCATCCTTGAGCACGAATACCATCGGGGTCTTGGACTGCATCTGCTTCACATAGTAGAAGTTCTCGGCATTAGTCTGGTCAGGGGGTATGGGTTTTTTCTGCGCCCGGCGCGGCGGGGCGATCTGCTCTTTGATCTCGTTCAATGACGGACGGATGAGCTTACGGTTAGCAGATTCCACTGGGTGCCTTCCTTATTGGCGGATTAAAGATAAGACCAGCGCATTCGTTCACAACTGGATTGGCGCGGGTTCAGTTGGATCAGTTTTGTCCGACTTGACCATATATTTAACATATTGTTACGGAGACCGCAAGGCACGGCGCACGGCGACGGGAGGGGCTGCCGGGTGGGTTTTCGCACGGGAAGCGAAGATTGGCCCCTGGGCTGCTGGACGACGGTTGACTTGTAGCGACGGCCGGCATGAGATACCGCCCGTCAGAGAGACGCCGACAGCCAAATTATGGTTAAGATTCGGGCCTATCCGCTGAAGGTGGCTGTCACGCTGCTGGCGGTCGCCCAGATGGGGCATGCCTATGCCGTCTTCACGCATGAGGCGGTCATCGATTCCACGTGGGACACGATGCAGCAGATCCTGGTAAAGCGGTTCCCGGCAGCGACGCCCGACGATTTGAAGGCGGCGCATGCCTTTGCATACGGCGGCTGCGTGATCCAGGACATGGGCTACTATCCTTTCGGCAGCCATTATTTCAGCGATCTGGCGCACTATGTCCGAACCGCGGATTTTGTGATGGCGCTGCTGCGCGAGGCGCAGGATTTAAACGAGACAGCCTTCGCACTGGGCGCCCTGGCGCACTATTCCTCGGATACCAACGGGCATCCCATCGGCGTGAACCGGGCCGTGGCCATCCAGTATCCGAAACTGCGCTCGAAGTACGGGAACGAAGTGACGTACGGGGAGAACCCGGCCGTGCATCTGAAAACGGAATTCGGTTTTGATGTGATCCAGGTGGCGCAGAGCCACTATGCTCCGCAGGACTATCACGACCACATCGGTTTCCAGGTTTCCAAGGAACTATTGGAACGGGCTTTTCTGGATACATATGGTCTGGAGCTGAAGAAACAATTCACCAGCCTGGACCTGGCGCTGGGCACTTACAGGCACGCGGTAAGCAGCATTCTCCCGGAAGCCACCAAGCTTGCCTGGGCGATGAAGAAAAACGACATCGTAGCGGCCACCCCGGGCGTGACCAAGCGGAAGTTTCTGTATAACCTGAGCCGCGCCAGCTACGAAAAGGAATGGGGCAAGCAGTATGCGCACCTGAGTTTGTCGCAGCGCTTTCTGGGATTTTTGATCCGGATTCTGCCGAAGGTGGGGCCGCTCAGAACCGTTTCCTTCCGGGCGCCTACGGCCCAGACCGAAACCCTGTTTATGAAGAGTTTCAACCAGACATTGGATGTCTATCGCGCGAGTCTGCGGGCGGTCAGCGCAAATCAGTTGCAGCTTGCGAATCTGGACCTGGACACGGGCAAGCCGACGCAGGCCGGTGAATATCCGCTGGCGGATCAGACTTATGCCAAGTTACTCCGGGACCTGGCCAAGCAGGACTTTCAGGGAATTACGCCGGAGTTACGCGCGAACCTGCTGGCCTTCTATGTGGATCAGCAGGCGCTGAGCGCGGATATGCTGGTGGCGCTCGATAAGTTGAAGGCGGCTACGCCCCCTGACGCTTCACAACCGTCAAGGTAATCTGCGACGGGTGCGCCTTGGAATGGTGCACGGCATTGTGCGCCACTACGCCTTTTACTTCGTCGTAGGTGTTGCCGCCGGTGTTGAAGTTCCGGTCGAAGCGCGGGAAGTTACTGCTGGATATTTCGATGCGAATGCGGTGGCCGGCCGGGAAATAGTTGCTGGTGGTCATGGGCTGCAGGGCGATCTTATAGACCTTACCCGACTCCAGCCAGACCGGGGGCTTGTCATAGCCCTCGCGATAGCGCGCGCGCTGGATGGTCTCATCCAGGTTATAAGCCGTGCCGTCGGGATAGACGTCGATCACCTTGACGGTGAAGTCCGTATCCTTGGCGTCGGACGATACGTAGAGCGTGGCTTCCATCGAGCCACTCACTTCCAGGCCCTCTTTCAACGGCTCGGTGGTGTAGACCAGAATATCAGCGCGGGCTTCCATTTTGCGTTGATCGAACGCGCCGCCCGACACCGCATTGCCGGTGCAGCAGACGTTGCCGCCATATGACGGAACCGGGTTCATGGGATCGTAGACGAACGTGTCGGCGGAGTCCGCGCCGGGCGCTTCGGCCGCCAGAGTGCCATCGCCATACAGGCTGTTGGCCCGGCCGCCGCTCGAGAGATACAACGTCATGGGGTGGGCGCCTTCCGGCGGCCAGGTGTCAGACGTTTGCCACTTATTCAGACCCATGGTGAAGTAACGCACGCGCGGCGTCTTCTCCAGGATGTGATTGTCGTCGCCTTTCAGGAAATGATCGAACCAGCCGTAAGTGAGCGCATCGTAATCGAGGCGCGCGTCGCCCATTTCGCGCTCGCCCACGACGGTGTTTTCGGTGGCGCGCTTATACGAGCAGTGCAGCGTAGGCGCGATCACGGCGTACTGTTCTTTGCCGATTTCAGGCTTGGCGGTCTTGCGGACGAAGTTGTAGGCCGCCAGATTCGGCCCCACCGACACGTCATACCAGGACATAAACCACAGCCCCGGGACATTGATGGTCTTGTCGTCGTGCCACAAGCCGCCGCGATACCAGGCCGGATCGTTGGGCGTGCGCTTGATCATGGCGCCGCCCGTGGAGACTTCCTCGTGATCGGCGAAAATGCCGTGCGGACCGTCGACGGCCTTGATGATATCCATTTCCGGCAGATGCTGCAGGGCTTTCGACCAATCCACGGGCGGCAGTTGCTGGGCCAGATCGAACTCCTTGGATTCGCGCACCAAGTCTTCCTGGGAGATGCTCGAGGGGAACATCGGCCGAATGGTGTTCTGCTCGCCGTATAACCAGGCGATGAAGAGCATCTGGACGGCGCCGCCGCGATACCAGTTGCCCTGCTCGTAATAGGGCCCGACGCGTCCGACGCCCGCGCCGAAGCCCTGCGGGATCATAGCCGCGAATGCCGGGTTGCCTTGCGCCGCCACGCCCAACTGCCATTCGGCCGTGGAAGAGCATCCGATGGTGCCGACCTTGCCATTGGACCATGGCTGCGAAGACATCCAGGTGATGGCGTCATCGCCATCGGTCAGCGGCGGCCCGAGGATATCGTACTGGCCCTCGGAGAAGAAATGGCCGCGCTCGTTCATTACGACGTAGGCGTATCCGCGCTTCACGGCATCGAGCGGCGCCTTCATGTCGGAGGGCACGCCGTTCTTCACATCCCAGTAGTTGAAATTGTACGGCGTGCGCACGAAGATGATCGGACATTTCTTGGCGGTGTCTTTGGGGCGGTAGATATCGGCCGCCATGTGCTTGCCGTCGCGCATGGGCACCATCACTTTGCGCTCGATGATGGCTACGGATTCGAGTTCCTTCTCGGTGGCGTTGCGGGCCTCGCCGATGGGCGCCTGCGGCTGGCCGTAAGCCGCGGGGATCAGCGCCAGGAACAGGCAGATGGATGGAGTGCACTTCATTTGCATGACCATAGCAGAATTTACCCGTTAAAGATCAGGCTCATGCAGGTGACCCCGGCTTCGGCCTTCTGCAATTCGGATACGTCGAGCGGCAGCACGCGCCATCCGGCGGTTTCGAGGATGCGGGCGGTTTGCGGGAAGGAAGCCGGAATGATGATGGTTTCACCGATCGCGAGCACGTCGGCGGCGCCTGGTTCGTTCGCTGCTACATCGATCACCCGGCAGTCCGTAAACGGCGTCAGATCCACCCAATCGCGATTCGCCAGCAGCGTGTCCCGGCCTAGATACGTGCAGGCCGATTTGAGATGCAGGCAGCCGCGCATTTCGACGCCGCGAACCGTGTAGCCGAACGGCGCCAGTTCCCGCGCCAATTGCGCGATGCCGTCGTCGTTGCTGCGTGCCGAGCGGCCGACATACAGCGCCGAGCCGATACGCACCACGTCGCCGCCCTCCAGCGTTCCCGGTTCTGCGATCCAGCGCAGCGGGCGGAAGCGGGCCACGGCTTCGGCCAGACTGGCGGACTCGGTGCGGCGGGATGGCGCGCCCATGCGGGCCATCACCGCGACTTCATCCAGCACGATGGCGGGATCTTCCACGAAGACAGCATCTGGCGCATCCGGCAAAGCGGGCAGCGAGACGACGTGGATGCCGAGCGACGCCAGGCAAGCTTCGTAACGGTCGTGCTGAGCGATGGCTTTGGGGATATCGATGGGCCGGCGCTCGGCAAAGGCAAGCTGGCAATCGTTCATGGACCGGCTGACGGCGCGCGTGATGGCGGTGAGGGGCATCAGTTTACCGTTTTCCGTAATAGGAGGCGGATCGGAATACTCGCCAATAATAACAGCAAGGCCCACAAGCTGTTCTCGCGGTCGCTGGCGACGGCGCCCACCAGGAACGCCAGGCACGACACAAGAATGACCAGGGTCGTCAACGGGTAGCCGGGCACGCGGAAAGGCCGTTCGGCCGCTGGACGTTTGCGCCGCAAGACCATCAACGAAAGATACGCCGACGAGTAATTGAAGACATAGAAGAACCCCGCCAGCGCGATCAACCGGTCCACGGTGCCGCTCAGCACCATAGCCACGATCACCAGCGTGCTCAAGGCCAGCGCGGTGCGTGGCGTGCCGTTCGCAGCCACCCATCCGGCGCGGCTCCAGAACAAGCCATCGCGGCTGACGGCGAACAGGATGCGGGTGGCGCTCATCAGGACCGTGCTCATCAGGGTCAGCATGATGGTCACGCCGATGGCGGAAACTACCGCGTTACCGGCCGATCCGAAAACGCGCGCGGCGGCGTCCGCGGCGGCGAATTTCGAGGCCGCCAATCCGGAGGGTCCCAGTGCATGCAACAGCGCCGCGTTCAGCAGCAAATAGATCGCGGCGACCAGCGCCAGGCCGCCGAACATGGCCCGCGGCAATTGGCGCGTGGGATGCCGCGCGTCTTCGGCGAAATAGATCGGCTCATACCAACCGTCGTAGGTCACGATGATCGATTGAATCGCCAGCACCATCGCCGCGCCTAACCCGACGCCGGACGGAAGGGGTGGAACTTGCGCGAAGCCGGTAGGAGTCCCTACGGTGAAACACGCGGCCACCAGGCCAACGAGGGCGACCGCCGTAATGGCTGACGCGGTCTGCTGCACGCGCGCGCTAATGCGGATGCCGAACCATTGCGTGACGGCGAACGCCAGAATCGCGCCGACGGCCAGTACCGTTGCGAATGGCCGGATGCCCGGGAACACGTGCCCGGCAAACTCCGCCGCCACGATGCCGCCATAAGCCACCGGCGCGGCGTTCGCTAAAAAATCAGACCAGCCGACCGTAAACGCGGCGGTATCTCCCAGCGCTTCGCGGGCAAAGACATAGAAGCCGCCCGCGCGCGGGATCATGGTCGCCAGTTCGGAAACATTGGTTACGCCCAGAGCCGCGTAAAAGGCGCCCGCCAGCCAGACCAGCATGATCAGCCAGGGAAATCGCAGGTAGGAGGCGATGGGCCCCGGCTGCCGCAGAATGCCGGCGCCCAGCGTCCCACCGATGGCGACGGCGATCCCGAACAATAGCCCAAGGACAGGCAGAAGCGATGGCCGCTTAGGTGACGAGTCAGTCCGGGTCAATGACAATTGAACGACTTTAGCACAACCGCTTGACGGCCTGTCCCGCGGGGTGCACAATGGCCCGAGGAGGGGAAGAAGAATGCGTTCGATTTGTCTTCTGGCACTCTGTGTGGGTTGCGTCTGCGCGCAAAGCGGCACTTGGAATTACCGGGATATCTATAGCTTTCCGGGCGGGAGCGACGGTTATAACGGGGGAGTCTCGCTCATTGCCCCGGACGGCACGATGTACGGATCCGTGGCATTTACGGACTCGTCGAATGAGGCCATTTACAAGCTGACGCCGCCATCCGAGCCGGGCGGGCAGTGGACCGAGACAATTCTCTACACGTTCCAAGGCGGCAGCGATGGCAGCGGGGCTGTCGGACCGCTGTCGGTTGGTCCCCACGGCGAGATATACGGGACTACCGAGTGGGGCGGAATCGCAACCACTTGGTGCGGATCTGGCGGATGCGGAACCGTATTTCAGTTGACGCCGCCCCCCGCTCCTGGAGGGGCCTGGCCGGAGAAAATCCTGTACCGGTTTCAGGGACCTCCGGATGCCGACTTTCCAACCACTGGTGTGGCTGTCGGACCCGATGGATCGTTGTTTGGAACCACCGAGCAGGGCGGATCGGTGTCGCCGCCGGTCAACGGTAACGGCACTGTTTTTCAGTTAACGCCGCCTGGCGCGCCGGGAGGTGAATGGACTGAAACCATTATCCACAATTTCAGCCAATTCGGACCTGCGGGATGCGATCCCTACGGGGGAGTCGCCGTCGGCCAGAACGGCGCGCTATACACTACCACCAGTGCTTGCTCCATTGGCTCGATCGTTTCCTTCACCCCGGAAGCGGGCGGCGCCTGGACGATGTCGTTGCTGCGCAAGTTCGGCACCCTCGGCAGCCTGGCCATCGCGGCGGACGGCACACTTTATGGCGCGCAAAACAAGTTCGTGTTCAGCCTGACACCTCCAGCAGAACCGGGCGGCGAGTGGAGCGAAGTGATCCTCCATGATTTTCCGGGAGGCCACGATACGGGTTGGGATATTTTCGCGGGTCCGGTACTGGGTCCTAAGGGCGTTATATACGGAACCACATTCAAGGGTGGCACGGAGAAGAGTGGGGCCATCTACCAGTTAGTTCCGCCGGCCGCGCCCGGTGGCGCCTGGACCATGAACACGATTTACAGCTTTCCTAAGGATGATTTCGGCCTCGGCATGCAAACCGTGCTGGTGGGACCCAACGGAGCCTTGTACGGCGGATCGAATGGCGGACTGTATAGCCAGGGCGCCATATTCGAGCTGACGCCGCCGGCCGCGCCTTAGCGGAACGCCGTCGTCAGCGTCATCTTCGCCACCCGCGGACTGGCCGCGCGATTTGCCAGCACATCGCGCATCTGCTCCAGGAAACGGGCCTCCGAAAACTGCTCCGCCCAAGCTTGCAACTCGAGCGGGCGGATTCCAGCCTCGATCTGCTCAAAGTGGCGGACGGCCCCGGCAAGTTGGTCCACATCCGGTTCCGTGAAGAAAACGCCGCCCAGTGGATTGTTTGCAGGCACCGTCTCGAGCGCGCCGCCCCGGCCCAAGGCGATCACGGGCTTGCCGCTGGCCAGGGCCTCCACGGCGGTCATGCCAAAGTCTTCTTCGCCGGGGAGGATGAGCGCGCGTGCATGGGCAAGCAAGTCGCGTAATTGGTCATCCGGAACGCGCCCGCAAAACTCGATATTGGCGCCGGCCATGCGCCGGAGGCGTTGGAATTCGGGACCGTCGCCGGCGATGCGCAAGCGTCTGCCGAGGCGCGAGAAAGCCTGGACCGCCAGATCGACTCGCTTGTACGGCACCAGTTCGGAGACCAACAGATAATAGTCTTCGGGCTCGCGCCAGTAGAAATTATCCACCGCAACGGGCGGATAGACCACACGGGAGTCCCGCCGCCAAGCTCTTTGTATCCGGCGGCGGACATTTTCGCTGTTGGCGATGAACTCGTCCACGCGCGCGGCGGCAGCGTAGTCCCACAGCCGCAGATAATGGCTCACCGGCGCGAGCAGGGCACTCTGCCAGGCAGGCATCCATTCGTTGAGATACGCCGGATACAGGTCCCAGATGTAACGCATGGGCGTGTGGCAATAGCAGATGTGACGCGTGGAAGCCGAAGTCAACACGCCTTTGGCGGGGCCGGATTCGCTGCTGAGCACGAGGTCATAGCCGCGGAGATCGAACTGTTCGAGCGCCAGGGGCATTAGTGGCAACAGTGGGCGGTAGTGCCGGCGCAGCGGATTCAGAAATGACGCGGTGATTTTATGCTGGCGGATCTCTGGACTTACCGACCGCGGGTCGTAAAACAACGTGAAGATATCGGCATCCGGCAGTAAGCGGCAGAGCGATTCCAAGACTTTCTCGCCGCCCCGCCAGTTCAGCAGCCAGTAGTGTACGATCGCCGCGCGCATTCTTATTCAGCATACGCGCCGGTATCAGGTATGTCTGCAATCGACGCATGTTTTTACTCTTCTTACCTGAATGTCTGTGTTATTACTGGTGCAGGAATGCCTGGAATGCACGCAGTTGAGACTCGCATTAACGACCCGATGCAATTTTTGACACCCCTCGCGTATGCGTCGCGGTTTTACCCGATGGGTTTCCCAACGGACATAGCGAGCAATTCGCACGAAGTGCTGGAAGCGGCACGCGAAAGCTGGGGTAAGTACCAACCACGCTTCGACCGGCCGGCGATCCGCATGCATGCGATCGTGAGCGAAGGCCGCAGCGAAAGGCCGCCTGATCCGGTGTTACGGGGCCAGCGGCACCTGATGGCGTGGATGCTGGACCAGGAGAATTTCGCAGTCTGCGATTGGAGGCAACGGTTCGGCTTCTGCTTTGTCACGCAGGCCACCGCGGCCGATCACGTGTTCTTCCGCTGGCATTTTTTGGAAGCCATTGTGTCAACTCTGCAGGAAATGAATTTCTATACGGCGCTGCACGCGGCATGCGTAGCGTGGGAGGGTTCCGGCGTAATGCTGTACGGCGATTCGGGGATGGGTAAGAGCACGATAACGTACGCCTGTGCGCGGCGCGGTTGGACCTATGTTGCAGACGATGCCAGCACGTTCGTCCGAGATGAAGGGGGCTTGGTGATCGGCACGCCCCACTGTTTTCGCTTCCGCGCGGACGCCCCCGATCTTTTTCCGGAGTTGCGCGGGCTGACGGCGGGATACCAATTGGACCGGAAACCCACTATCGAAGTGCAGACCGCGGACCTGCCGATTCGCACGGCGCTCGAAAGCCGGCTGGACCGGATTGTTTTCGTGGTCCGCGATGGAAGCGCACGCGCCAGTTTGAGAGCGATCGGAAAGGCGGAGGCGCTGGAGCGCATCCGGCAGGACATGCCGGTGTTCGACCCGGAACTGGAAGCGCAGCGCATTGCGACAGTGGCGTCGATTTGCCATGCGCCGGCTTTTGAGTTGCGGTATGCGCACTATGCGGATGCGGTCGAGCGGTTGGAAGAACTGGTGCGCGGCGGAGAGCAGGTTTCATGCTGAGTGTCCACCAGTGGGCGCCGCTGCTCGGCTTGCTTGCGGTCGCGGGCAGCGCGTTGGGGCAGGTGGCGTCGGCGACACTTTCCGGCATGGTATTGGATGAATCGGGAGCGGCGGTGCCGGCCGTTTCCATCACGGCGCGCGAGGAAGGCACCGGATTCACGCGGCAGGCCGCAAGCGGGGGCGAAGGAAGCTACGTGATGGAAGAGCTGCAGCCCGGCACTTACACGTTGACCGCACAGAAAGCCGGTTTTCGCACGACGTCCGCCGAACATGTGCTACTGGGCGTCAATCAGAAAGCGCGCCTGGATTTGAAGCTGTCCGTGGGCGCGGGGCGAGAGAGCGTGACGGCCGTGGCCGATGTGTCGGTGGTGCAGAGCGACGAAGCCTCCATCGGCTACCGGCTGGACAGCCGGACGATCGAAGAATTGCCGCTGGATACGCGCAACATTGCAGGCCTGGTGACGCTGGGACCGGGCGCCATTCCGCGGCAGCTCGGCGGATTCACGCACGATGTAATCAATGACGTGCAGCAGGGATCGCGCGGCTCGGTGGCCTTCAATCCGCCCATCGACGGCAGCCGCTCCACCATGAATGCGTTTCTGCTGGATGGCGCTTACGATACGGACCGCAACACATTCTCCATCGCGGTGTACCCGCCTATGGAATCGGTGCAGGAATTCCGCATCCAGAGTTCACTCGCGCCGGCCGAATTTCCGCAGGCAGGCGGCGCGGCGATCGACGTGGTGACGCGTTCGGGCAGCGACAATTTCCATGGAAGCCTGTTTGAATATCTGCAAAACGAAGCAACGGACGCGCGCAGTTATTTTGACGATCCCACCATGGCGGCGCCGGAGGTGCGGCAGAATCAATTCGGCGGATCGTTGGGCGGACGGCTGCCCCTGCCGAGTACGTTCTTTTTCGCTACATACGAAGGATTACGGTCGAGGATCGGCAACCCGGTGCAGAGCCTGGTGCCGCCCGCCCCGCTGCGCACGGGCGATTTCACGGGACAAAACGTCATCTACGATCCATTAACGCTGGACGCGGCCGGCGCGCGCGTGCCGTTTCCGAACAACATGATTCCGCAAGCGCGGATCGATCCGATCGCCACCAGTTTTCTGAATCAGTATCAGCCGCTGCCCAATCTCAACAACGGCGACGGCAATAATTATGTGGACGAGACGCCCAACGGCAATCGAAATGATGCGTTCTCGACGCGCGTCGACCACCAGTTCCGCAATCAGGGCCAGCTTACGGCGCGCTATACCTTCAACGGCGAGCAGAACATCATCGCGGGATCGTTTCCACTGCGGCCCACGGAGGAAAATGTGCGCGCGCAGCAGGCGGCCGTGGCTTATACGTATGCGGGCAACTCGTGGCTGAACGAAGCGCGTTTCTCGTTCACGCGGCTGAGCGTGTACGACACGCCCGAGAGCGCGTTCCAGACCAACGTGATTCAACAACTCGGCATCGAAGGCCTTTCGAGCGCCCCGGCCAATTATGGACTGCCGTATTTCCAATTGGCCGATTATTCGCTGGTGACGGACGATCCCACGCTCCCGCAAGTGCAGCGCGACAACTTGTGGGATGCTTCCGACGGCGTGTCGTGGGTGCGCGGATCGCACACGATCAAGACCGGCTTCGACTGGATTCATTTTCAATTGAACTACCAGCAGAACGAGATGGCGCGCGGATCTTATACCTACAGCGGCGCGTTTACCAGCTCGGATGGAACGCCCGGCGCGACCGGCGACGCCATGGCCGATTTTCTGTTGGGGTATCCGCAGGATACCAGCCGGGATGTGGGCAATACGCAAGCATACCTGCGCCAGAACAGCTTTGGGACTTACGTGCAGGATGATTGGCGGGTGAGTCCACGGCTGACGTTGAACTTCGGTTTGCGATACGAGTACGTGACGCCGTTCACGGAAACGCGCGGCAATCTCTTGAACCTGGTCTACGCCAGCGGTCCCGATCCCGCGCCGCCGCAACTGGAAAGCGTGCATCAGGCTGTGCGCCCGGACACGCGCAACCTTGCGCCGCGCGTGGGATTGGCCTGGCGGCTTCCCAAGTTTCGTTTCGACTCGGGCGAGACGGTTTTTCGCGCGGGATACGGTATCTATTACAGTCCGGAAATCGCGGTGGAGACCTATGACCTGGTGCTGAACGGTATTCTGGTGCAGAACAACATTACGGACGGCACGGGGATGCCGGTCCTGACCACGCGCAACGGCTTTCCGCAAACCGCGTCCACCGGCTTTCCAACATACTTTGGGATCGATCCGGGCTTGCCGACGCCGTATGTGCAGCAATGGAATGCCGGTTTCCAGCATGAATTTGCAGGGCACATACTCGGCGAGGTATCGTACCTGGGCAGCAAGGGCACGCACCTGGGCCGCTTCCGGCAGTTCAATACGCCGTTACAGACGGAAACGGGAGCGGATCTTGCACCGCGGCCGGGGGATTTGCAATCGCTGCGCACCTGGCCCACGCTGGGGGAGATTATCCAGCGCCAGCATATCGCCAACTCATCGTACAATTCGCTGCAGGTGAAAGCCGAGAAGCGCCTGACGGGGCGCGTATCGCTACTGGCCAGCTTTGTGTGGTCGAAATCGATCGACGATGCGGACACCGTGATTCCGGGCTTCTACGACAGCATTGGCGCGCAGGACGAGAACAACCTGCGTTTGGAACGGGCTCTATCATCCTTTAACGTGGGGCGGCGCATCAGCGGCGGATATGTGGTCAGTCTGCCTGCCGTGCGTGGGTTGGGTCCGGTGCTTCGCAATTGGCAGTTGACGGGCGACGTCACGCTGCAGGATGGCATGCCCGCCAACGTTTTCTACTATGCGTTCGATCCCGCGAATACAGGCTTGCCGAACCGTCCGAACATCGTGCCCGGAGTCAGCCTGACGCTGCCGCGAGGCCAGCGCACGCCGGAGGAGTTTTTCAATACGGCGGCGTTCACCGCGCCTGCGCCGTACACGTTTGGCGATGCCGGACGAAATATCGTAAATGGGCCCGGCAACAATGTTTTCGATATGGCGCTGCATCGCCAGTTTCCCATCCGGGAACGCGGCCGGGTGGAGTTTCGCGCGGAGGTATTCAATATTTTCAATCATCCGAACTGGGGCGTTCCAGGCACTTACGCGGATTTCTCCGCGCCGTTATTTGGTGGGATCTTGGGGGCGGGGGATCCCCGGCGGCTGCAGTTCGCGTTACGGTACGATTTTTAATTGGCCACAGATGAACACAGATGAACACAGATTAAAACCCCGTGTCTTATCTGTGTTTATCTGTGTTCATCTGTGGCCAATTCATGTTTTTAAGGCGCCGCCGGGGGACTGTTGACCTCGCGGGTCCCAGCGTCCGTGAAGGCTGTCCTGGCAGCGCTTCAATTCAATCGCGAGGCCGCGCCGATCGATTCTTCCATCGACTGGCCGGGCGTCCTGGGATTTTGCGACCGTTCCTCGCTGACGCTTTGGTTCGGCGCGGCGGCCGGGGACGCGCTGCCGGATTGGGTACGTACGCGTATCGCGCGGAGCCTGGCGGAGAACACGGAACGCGTGGCGCGCGTCCGCGATTTGCAACTGCAGGTGAGCGGATGGCTGGATGCCGCCGGCATCCAGTTCATTTTCCTGAAGGGCGCCACGCAATTCCCGCATTTTGTTCCGGACCTGCGCCTGCGCGCGCAGTTCGATCTGGATCTGTTTTGCCCGGGCGCGGACGCGCGGCAGGCCTGGGAACTGTTCATCACGAAAGGCTACGAGCCGATTGAAAAGATCGGCGCGCATCCCACCGACCATCTACCGGCCCTGGTTCGCAAGAACGGTTGGGAATGGCGCGGCGGAAGCTTCTTCGATCCCGAGATACCGCTGGCGATCGAGGTGCATTGCCAGTTCTGGGACGAGCGCACGGAGCGGTTCCGGGCGCCTGGCGTGGAAGAGTTCTGGGCACGGCGCATCGGCCAGGCGCTGGACACGGCGGACGCGCTGGCCTACACGGCGCTACACCTGGTGCGGCATCTTTTGCGCGGCAGCGCGCGCGCCTGCAACGTCTACGAACTGGCCTGGTTCCTGCAGAATCACGCGGCGGATGCAGCGTTCTGGAACCGCTGGCTCATGCTCCACCCGCGCGAACTGCGGCGCCTGGAAGCCGTGGCCATTCGTTTGGCGCGGGAGTGGTTTGGTTGCACGCTGGGACCGGTTGCGGAGGCTGAGGTTTCGGCGCTGCCCGCGCCGGTGCAGGAATGGTTCGAGGCATTTGCGTTTTCGCCACTCGAAGCGCAATCGCATCCTAATAAGGACGAGTTATGGCTGCATCTGGCCTTGCTCGATGCGGCACGCGATAAGCTGGCGGTGGTCGCGCGGCGCGTCGTTCCCACGCGCATGCCGGGGCCGGTGGATGCGGTCTGCCTGCCGCGCGAGCAGCTCACCATCGCGCGGCGGACGCTCAAATATGCCCGCACGGCGCGGTTTCTGGCGGGGCGCGCGGTGTTCCACGCGCGGGCGGCGGCGTCCCTTTTGACCCGCGGCGCCGGCTGGCGTTTCGGGTCCAGCGGCCTCAGCGGCGGCTATTGGCTATTTCTGGGATCCAGTTCGTTCTTCGTGCTGGGCATGTTCATTTACACGCTGCTGTACAACCTGTACCTGCTGGATCTGGGCTTCCGCGAGGATTTCGTGGGACAGATCGCCAGCGCTTCCACGGCCGGAATGGTGGCGGCGATCCTGCCGGCGGCGGCGGTAGCGCGACGTTGGGGATTGGGCCGGATTCTGGTGGCATCGTTCGCAGCGGTGGGGGCGATTTCGGCCGCGCGCGCCCTGGTTACGGGCGCGACGCCGCTGCTGATGCTCGCTTTTCTGAACGGCGTGGCGTTTTCGCTTTATGCCGTTTCGCTGGCGCCCGCCATCGCGCGCCTGACGTCGGATAAAGCGCGCTCCGTGGGGTTCAGCATCTCCACGTCGAGTTCCATCGCGCTGGGGATCTTCGGCAACTGGCTGGGCGGACATATGCCCGCGTGGATGGGTGGCAAACGGCCGGCGATGCTGGCCGGATGCGCGCTGGTCGGGCTGGCGCTCTGGCCGGCGGCGCGACTGCACATCGATCCGGCTCCGGCGGAAGGCAGCAAGCTCTATCCGCGAAACCGCTTCGTGGTCCGGTTTCTGGTTGTGTGGGCTGTGTGGAATCTGGCGACCGGCGCGTTCAACCCATTTTTCACTACGTTCTTTGCGCATTTGCATACACCGGTGGAGCGCATCGGACTGATCATGTCGGGATCGCAACTGGCGCAGGTGGTGGCGCTGATGCTCGCGCCTCTGATTCTGCGGCGGCTGGGCATCGTCAGCGGAACCGCGGCCATGCTGATGGCTTCGGCACTGGCGATGGGCGGGCTGGCCGCCGGGCCGATAGGCTGGGCAGCGGCGGCGGTGTTCATGGCTTACACATCCTGCCAATGGATGACGGATCCCGGCATCAACACGCTGCTGATGGATCGGGTGCGCGAGCAGGAGCGCACCGGCGCGGCGGCGCTGATGATGCTGGTGTCGTTTGGCGCGCAGTTGGTGGCGTCGTTTGTGGGCGGCAAGACCATCGCGCAGTTCGGATATTCGGCCATGCTGGCTTGTGCCGCAGGTCTGGCGGCAGTGGCGGCCGTGATGTTCCGAGCGTTGCCGGCAGGGGACGTGGCGGAGGTTCGTGGCGCGGAACCGGTGGGTATCGTCGCCATAGAATAGGACTTGTGATTACGTTTCCAGCGAAGACCAGAACCGGGGCAGGCACCGAAAAAAAAGGGACGCGTGCCGTGGTGATTACCTTGCCGCGGCGCATCTGAACCCGGGCGGAAGCTGGAGCTGGGAATTGGCCGGCTCCGCACATGTTACATTGGAGCAAAACCCATTAAGGAATTCCGCATGGCTCAAGACAACGATGTCACCCGTCGTGATTTTGTGAAAGCCGCCAGTACCGTTTCGGCCGTCGCCGCCGCGCTGCCCGCCGCCGCCGCGCCTTTCATCCAGAAGGTGCATGCCGCCAATGACCAGATCCAATATGGCTTCATCGGCACCGGCAGCCGCGGCACCTATCTGCTGAAGCATCTGCATGAGACGGACGCCGGCCGCTGCGTGGCCGTCTGCGACAATTGGGACGTCAACCTGAAGAAGGGCGTCGCCACGGCCGGCAACAATCCCGCGGCTTATAAGGATTACCGCGAACTGCTGGCGCGCAAAGATATCGACGCGGTGCTCATCGCCGTGCCCCTTTACGAGCATTTCCCCATCACCAAAGATAGCCTGGAAGCCGGCAAACACGTCTTTTGCGAAAAAAGCCTGGTGCACAAGCCGGAAGAAGTACATGCCCTGCGTGCGCTGGTGGCCGAGCATCCCAAGCAGGTGATGCAGGTCGGCCTGCAGCGGCGCTACAGCCAGTTCTACCAGACCTGCAAGCAGATGATCGACCAGGGCGTATTAGGCAACGTCACGCACATTCGCGCGCAGTGGCATCGCAACTCGGACCAGCGCCGCCCGGTGCCGGATCCCTCGCTCGAGCGGAAGATCAACTGGCGTATGTACCGCGAATACGCGGGCGGCAACACGGCGGAGCTGGCATCGCACCAGATCGACGTGGCCGACTGGATGTTCGGCCATACGCCCGAATACGTCATCGGCGTGGGTGGGATCGACACGTTTAAAGATGGCCGCGATGTCTATGACAATATCCAGTTGATCTACGTTTATCCCAACGGACGCAAGCTGCTGTACAGCTCCATCAGCACCAGCTCGCATCTGGATCTGCTGCAGGCGCAGCGGCAGGAGTTCGGCGAAGTCATCATGGGCACGGCGGGATCCATAGAGATCACGATCGGCGACGACAATCATCCGGCCACGGCCTTGTGGTACCGGGAGCCCAAGCCGGTGTCGGCCGCGGCGGTAAAGAAGGCCGACGGCAAGAAAGAAGCTTTCCAGGCGGGCGCCACCATGACTACGGCGGCGGCATCGCAGGGCATTCCCCTGCTGCTGCCGAAGGATGCGCAAGACGCCAACGACTCGTTCCTGACCCGCGAAGCGAAATTCGCGCGCCGCTGGCTCTATAGCAAAGGCATCATGGCGCCGGAAGAAGATCGCAATCCGGTGACCATCGAATTGGAGGAGTTCTTCCTTTGCTGCAAGGATCCCGTTACTCGCAAGCCCAAGTCGAACCTGGAAATTGGATTGAACGATTCGACCGCGGTGATTCTGTCCAACCTCGCCATGGATGAACACCGTCGCGTGGATTTCAGCGAGATTCAGACGATGGGACGCGGGGACGCGAAGAAGAAGGCTTAGCCGGAAAGATCATGTTTGACGGCTGCACCGCATGCGCTTTGCAGTAATCCACGTAGAGAGCATAATAGCTGACCGTAATATAGGCTGACTCGGGGAAGCCCATTTGCGCGGCGTTGTGGTCAATCCAGTCCGGCCGGCCTTCCAACTCCAGATACACTCCGACGGGCGTCTCGTCCAGCGTGGCCACCCCTTCTTCTCCGCGACGCGCGAACTCGGTGCGGAACTTTTCGTAGCGGAAACTTGGGACCAGATCCGCGCGGCTTAATATCTCACACAGTTTGCCCGGTTCGGAGATATCGATCTCGAGTTCTTCGCGGCTCTTGTATTTGCAGGCTACACCCTGGCCTTTGAACGTCAGCTTGCCGCTGGTCCCGGTCTGGCGCACGCGCAGCAGCCGCTCGCTGCGCCACAAAGTTCCCGCGGCGGTATCGAAGAGGGTGTTGGCTTCGAAGACCCGGCGCTTCGACACACGAAAGCCGGCTGCATGCAACAGACGCCGGCCAGTAGCGGCATCGGCCACCGCCAGTTTGATTTCGATCTCGCGAGGCGAATGTGCTACAGCTTCCTCCCGAGGACGGCGTAATCCAATCCGCCGAAGAACGCCTCGCGGAAGCTCTCGGGCAGGGCCGCGAGCGCCGGCATGGATTCCACCGCCGGCGAGCGCCTGTGCACTTCGATGAGCCCCATTCCGAACTCCTCCATATAGAACGCCAGCAGCGCGTGCGGCACCGGACGTGTATGGGTGGGGTCCAGATAAAAGTGACTGGCGAAGATGGCCAGACACTCGGGATTGGGCGTCTCGATCAGCAGCACGCCGCCCTTTTGGAGCCGGGAAGCCGCCAGGCGGACCATCTCCGGCAATCGTTCCGGCGGCAAGTGTTCGACCACCTGGGCGCTGAAGATGCCGCCGAGGGAGCGTTCGGGCAAGTCCGCGAGATAAACAAATAAATCGGCGGCATCCGCCTGCAGGCCCTTACGGCGGCATAGGTCCACCGATTCCTGACTCAAATCGATGCCGCGCGCGGGAACGCCTCCCTCGCGCATCAATTCCAGGAACTCGCCGCGTCCACAGCCGATATCCAGCACCTCGCGGCGGCCGGCAAAGTGGGGAAGATAAAGCCGCTGGCCTTCCCGGACGTATTCTTCGGAGCCACGGAAGCGTTCCGCGAAACGGCCATAATCGAAGGCCAGAGGCGCAGGGCCGGCCGCCGCGGGAACGGATGCGGCATGAGAGGGTTGGCTTACCGCCGCGCGCTGCCGGATCAGGCGCAGTTCCTCGTGGATCAGGTGCTCGTATTCCAGCCGGATGCGATCCATGTCCGCCCAAAGGCGTTTCTGGATTTCCGTTCCATTGCGCTCCACAACGGCCGTGAAGTCGGAATGCAGCAGCTTCAGTTGATTCTGGAAACTACTCTCGGCGATACCGGCACGATGCTGCATGGCGGCATTCAGATCGGCCAGGCCGCGCAACAGTTTGTGCTCATTCAGCAGGAGCTTGTGGTCCCATTCCGAGCGCCACTCGGCCCAGTGCGAGCGGAGATCCTTGAACTCCCGGATCTGGTTTTGCATTTCGCGCCATACCGAATCGAGACTCGCCATATCGCGGCGCATCTCATCGAGCGCCTCCAGCGTGGATTGCACGCACGCCATCACGTTGCGGTTGAACTCCACCTGCTCGCGCACATGCCAGTCGAGCGCCCTTGAGACGGCCTTCTTGATTTGCTGGACGAGCCAGTTGAGCGGTCCACCGCGGCGCGGATTCACAATGCCGATAGAAGCGACTTTGGACTCGGCCGCGTCGCGCGCGTGCACCAGCGGCATTAAATCCGGCAGTTTCAGCGGGGAAGAATCGGCCCCGGGCGGATGGGCGCGGACGCGTTCCCGCACCTCCCGCAGAATGGCTGTCAACTCATCGGTTTCCACGTTTGCGGCTCCAGGTGGCTGTAATTTTCGATTGCAGGCCGCCACGCGGCGTAAATTCGCCAACCACGGTGGCGCCGACCGGCTTGGCCGCGGACACGACGTCGCGCAAAAACCGGTTCACCACGTTCTCGTAGAAAATGCCCAGGTTCCGGTAAGCCAGCAGATACAGTTTCAGCGATTTCAGCTCCAGACAGCTTTTGTCGGGGACATAACGCAGCGTCAGCCTGCCGAAATCCGGCAGCCCGGTTTTGGGACACACGCTGGTGAATTCCGGAATCACGATCTCGATTTCATAGTTCGGAAACTGGTTCGGCCAAGTTTCGATTTCCGGCAGCGCCGCATCGATTCCGGCGGCGGCGTGTTCGTCACTATAAGCTCTTTTCATGGTTGCACGACTGCTTTGGCGAGCAGGTCCAGGAACATGCCGACATCCGCCACGACTCCCACGGCTTGGCCGGTGCCGCGATCGCTGACCTTGGTCGCCACCGCGGGATTGATATCCACACACACGATCTTGACCCAGCTTGGCAGCATGTTGCCGGTGGCAATGGAATGCAGCATGGAGCCTAAGCACAGCACCAGACCCGCGCCCTTCAACTGTTCGGCGTAGGCGTCCTGCGCCGCGTTCATATCCGTGATGGTATCCGGCAGCGGACCATCGTCGCGCAGACTGCCGGCCAGCACAAAGGGCACGTCCGCGCGCACGCATTCATAAAGGATGCCGCCGGTCAAGCGCCCGGTTTCCACGGCCTGGCGCACGCTGCCGGCGTGATAGATCGCATTAATCGCGCGCATGTGATTGCGATGGCCGTGCTCCTCCTGGCGGCCGTCGGCCAAGCGCACGCCCAGCGAGGTGCCGAATAGCGCGGCCTCCGTATCATGCACGCCCAGGGCATTACCGCTCAACAAGGCATGCACGAAACCGCCGCGGATCAGGGCCGCCAAGCCCTGCACGCCTCCCGTGTGCACGACCACGGGACCCGCGACCACCACGACTTTTTGCTTCTGTTCCAGCGTCTGCCGTATGAGGGTGGCGGTCTGGCGCACGGCGGTCTCCACCTGGCGCTCCGAGGAGATACCGTTGGACATGAAGGCGAAGTCCAGCCGGTCGCGTTCCTTGCCTTCCGGCAGCACGCGGATGCCGCGGGTGCCTACCACCACCCGGTCACAGATGCGTATATCCCGCAGCCGGCGGCAAACCGCGCGGCCCTCGGAAATCACGATCAGGGCATCCATGCGCTGGTTTTCCGCCTCCAGCCATTGCTGGCCGAAGCGGACCAGAGTGCGGTGATTCGTGGTGGAGTAGAAATCTTCCGGCGCGCAACACGGCCGTTCCACTTCGCGCAGCGTGGCGTCCCCCGAATCGACGGCCGCGCAGCCGAGCTGCAGCAGATCTTCCAGCAGATGCGCCATCAACTCGGGCGTGGGCGCCTCAACCTTCAGCCGCAGGTACGATAACTCACTATTGGTCCGTCCGATCCGGAATTGTTCCACCTCGAAGCGGCCGTGGTGCTCCACCACCTTGTCGAAGATGTTCTCCATTACGTGGGAGTCGATCAGGTGGCCTTCCGCTTCGACGACTTCCTGTAGGTGCATGAATAATTTATTGTAGACTGTTCACATGACTTACCGGCAATTGTGCCTGCTGACGCTGGTGGGCGGTGCGCCGCTATGCGCCCAGCCAAGTGTCGACCAGATTTTGGAGAAATACGCGCAGGCCCTGGGGGGAAGGGCAGCTTACGAGAAAGTGACTTCGCGTCTGATGGCCGGCACGGTGGAAATCCCGGACGACAACGTGACTGGCCCCGCGCGGGTGATTGCGAAGGCGCCGGCGAGTTTCCGTTTGACCCTGGATATCCCCGGCTACGGGATCGTGGAGACCGTGTTGGATGGTCCGGCCGGCTGGGAGCGGAATCCGGATAACGGCACGCGCGCCATGAGCAAGACGGATCTGGTGACAGCCCAACGCGATCATGATTTCTACCGCGAGATTCGCCTGAAGGATCTGTTTTCCAAAATGCAGGTGGCCGGCTCGGACAAGGTCGAAGGGCGTGCTGCTTACATCATCGAAATGGCAGTGGGAGATGGACCGTCTGAAAAATTGTACTTCGATAGCGAAAACGGCCTGCTGCTAAAACGCGATTTCGAGCGGGTCACGCTGGAGGACGGCATCGTGCAATACGAGGTGGTTTACGGCGACTACCGCGACGTGGACGGAATCAAGCTGCCGACACGCATCGAGCAACGCGCGCCCGATAACACCATGATCTTCAAATTCACCGAAATCAAGAACAACGCCGCGCTTGAGGATACGGCCTTCGCCAAGCCTGAAAAATAGCGCATGCCCCATTTCACACACCGCATCCGGGTGGCGTTTGTGGACACCGACGCTTCCGGACGTATCCATTTCACCGCCATGTTGCGCTATTTCGAGGCCGCGGAACTGGAGTTTCTGCGCTCATTGGGCTTCAGTTACAAGGATGCGCCGCATACCGGCTATCCGCGGGTGCGGGTGGAGTGCGAATACCGCTCGGCGATCGTTTTTGACGACGAGCTGGATATCGCCGTGTCGGTGAAGCGGATTGGTTCGTCGTCGTATACGCTGGGATTCGACGCGCTGAAGGATGGCGCGGTGGCGGCCAGTGGCACAATCGTGGCCGTATGCGTGGACCGTGTCCGGCAGCGCGCACAGCCTATGCCGGAGCCTTTGCGGGAAGCGCTCAAGCGCGAGGCGCGGTAAAGCGAAGGGCATCGCATGACCGTATTCATGGCCATCCTCGGTATCGTGATCCTGCTGATCATCCTGTGGGACGGCTTCGAAGTCATCATTCTGCCGCGCCGCGTGGCGCGGCGCATCCGACTCAGCCGGCTTTTTTATCTCTCTTCCTGGACCGTGTGGTCGTGGCTGGCGCGGCGGGTGCGGTCGCCGCGGCGGCGCGAGCGCTATCTGAGCTTCTACGGACCGCTCTCGTTACTGTTCCTGATCGTGATCTGGGCCTGGGGAATGATTCTGGCTTTCGCCATGGTGCAGTGGTCCGTGGGACCTCCTGGGATAACGTTTTCGGAGAACCTGTACCTGAGCGGCACCACGTTCATCACCCTGGGAATGGGCATCCCGCGCACGAGTCTGGCGCGTGCCGTGCTGGTCGTCGAGGCCGGCATTGGATTCGGATTTCTGGCGCTGGTGATCAGTTATCTTCCCGTGCTGTACCAGTCTTTTGCGCGACGCGAAACCAACATCCTGCTATTGGACGCGCGGGCCGGATCGCCGCCGACTGCCGCGGAGTTGCTGCGCCGGTACGCCACGGGCCACGGTCTCCAGGCGATAGACCAACTCTTGCAGGAGTGGGAGATCTGGTCCGCCGATCTTCTGGAGACGTATATTTCGTATCCGGTACTGGCATATTTCCGGTCGCAGCACGATAACCAGTCCTGGCTGGCGGCGCTCTGCGCCATCCTGGACGTTTGCGCCGTGATCATCGCCGGAATCGACGGTCTGTCGCCGTGGCAGGCCCGTTTGACCTTCGCCATGGCGCGTCACACGGTGGTCGACCTGGCGCAGATCGTGAACGCGGCGCCGCGCACGCCGCAGCCGGATCGCCTGCCCGCCGAGGCTTTGGCTAAATTCAAAGAGGTTCTCACGGCGGCGGGGATCTCCCCCGCCAACGCGGCCGAGTTCGATTTCCGGCTGGCGAAGCTGCGGCGCATGTACGAGCCGTACGTGTATGCGCTGTCGCAACGATTTATTTTGAACCCTGCCGCCTGGATACCGGCGCCCCACGGCGTGGACAACTGGCGCACCAGCGCGTGGGAGCGCAGCTCCAGCGGCTTGCCGCCTTCCCTGTTCGACGGCGATGGCGGAGATGTACACACGTAATGGAACTCCTGCCACCCGGTTTGGTATTTGACAAATCGTGGCGGCGCGTTATTATTTGAGTTACTCCCCCGATAGCGATCCCTGAAAATCCGTGAACTCAGAAAAAATTATCCTCAATACCGAACTGCCCGGAATCGAAGAGCACGCGCGCGGCAAGGTGCGCGATGTATATCGCGTGGACGGACAATTGTTGATTGTCGCCACCGACCGGATCTCGGCGTTTGATTACATCCTGCCCACCGGCATACCGGACAAGGGCCGGGTTCTGACCCAGCTTTCCATCTTCTGGTTCGACTTCCTGCGCGCGGTGACGCCCACGCATTTCCTCAGCGCCGACGTGGATGAGTATCCGGCTGTGCTGCGGCCCTTTCGGGATCAACTCGAGGGGCGCTCCATGCTGGTTAAACGCGCCCGTATGGTAGAGATCGAGTGCGTGGCGCGCGGCTATCTGGCCGGATCCGGCTGGAAGGAATATCGCGCGCAAGGCACGGTTTGCGGCATGCCGCTGCCTCCCGGGTTGCGGGAGAGCGACCGGTTGCCCGCGCCCATCTTCACGCCCTCGACCAAGGCGCAATCGGGCCACGACGAGAATATCTCATTCGACACCATGTGTTCTATGGTGGGCGGGGAACTGGGTGCGCGCCTGCGCGATCTCACTCTGGAGATTTATTCGCGCGCGGCGGCCTATGCTGAGACGAAGGGCGTTATCATCGCGGATACGAAGTTCGAATTCGGCTACGTGGATGGCGAATTGGTGCTGGGCGACGAAGTGCTGACGCCGGATTCCTCGCGCTTCTGGCCCGCGGAGAGCTATAGTCCCGGCGGCGCGCAGTTTTCCTACGACAAGCAGTACGTGCGCGACTATCTGGAATCCATTCATTGGGACAAAAAGCCGCCGGCGCCGCCCCTGCCGGACGAGGTGGCGCGCAAAACCAGCGAGAAGTACCGGCAGGCCTATCAAGTGCTAACTGGCAAAGAACTATGAACTGGCTGGATATCGTTCTGCTGATCGTGCTGGTGGGATCGGTGGTTACGAGTTTTTCAACCGGCCTGGCGCGGGAGGTGGTGGGCCTGGTTTCCATGGTGGCCGCATTGGTGTTGGCCATCTGGTTTTACGGATCCGCCGGCGCGATACTATTGCCGTATGTCAGTTCGCCTGGTATCGCGAACTTCTGCGGGTTCCTGGTCGTGTTTGTTGGCGTGCTGGTGGCCGGAGCACTTATCGGACGGTTGCTCGGCCGGATGATGAGAGCTGCTGGGCTGTCGTTCGTAGACCGGCTGTTGGGCGCGGGATTTGGAGTGGTCCGCGGATTGCTAATTTCCATCGCTGTCGTTCTAGCGCTGTTGGCGTTCACGCCGGGCAAGTCGCCTCCGAACGCCGTGGTGCATTCGCGGGTGGCGCCGTACGTGATCGATGCCGCGCGCGTCTGCGCGGCCATTGCGCCGCGCGAACTGAAGGATGGGTTCCGGAAGAGCTACGAGCAGGTGAAGACGATTTGGGGCAGCGCCCTGAAAAAGGGCATTCGGGAATTGCCGGATGCGGGAAAGGCATAAGATGAAAGAAAAATTTGAAGCACTGGTGGAGCATCTGGTTGGCAACGGCTTTTTTCTCGAAGAGGTGGTGGAATTACTGGAAAAAACCCTGATCGAAAGGACTCTGGCGCGCACCGGCGGCAACCGTTCGGCGGCCAGCAAGTTACTGGGCATTCATCGCAACACGCTGCAGCGCAAGATGACACAGTATCAACTGGGCGCGCGTAAAACGCGCCGCAAGCCGGTGCGCGCGGAACAACGCGGCCGCACGAAGGCCGCCACGGCGTGAACCGGGTGGATCTGCTCATTTTCGACCTGGATGGCACATTGATCGATTCCAGGCGCGACCTGGCAAATGCCGGCAATGCGACGCGTATCCACATGGGCATGCCCCCGCTGGAGGACGAGCGGGTCTGTTCTTATGTGGGCAATGGCGCCCCGGTGCTGGTGCGCCGTCTGCTAGGCTCCGACGCTACGGAAGTGCAGGTTCAGGAAGGGCTCGAATTCTTCATCGAGTATTATGGAGATCACAAGCTGGACTGCACGACGCTTTACCCCGGCGTGCCCCAGGCCCTGGATCGCCTGCGCGATGCCGGCGTATCGCTGGCCGTGCTCACCAACAAACCGGTGCGCATCAGCCGCGCGATCATGGCAGGGCTGGGCATAGAGGGGCACTTCCGGCAGATCTATGGCGGCAACAGTTTCGATTTCAAGAAACCGAATCCCATCGGCGTAGAGACGCTCATGGCGGAATGCGCCGCCGGGCGCGAGCGCACCATGATGGTCGGAGACAGCTCGGTGGACGTAGAGACGGCGCGCAACGCCAGTGTGAAATCCTGCCGCGTGAGTTTTGGCTTCGAGGCGGAGACCACTGCGATGGCGCCGCCGGATCTGCGGGTGGACCGCATGGAAGAACTGGCGGATTGGGTGACAGGCGCTACTGTTTCTTAGAAACCAGTCATTCGCGCGGATGGGACGCCTCCACCCCCGTAGGACCAGTCAGCGCGGCACGGACGAGCTGGCTGCGCGTGCGAACCCCGGCTTTTCGGAAGACTTCCCGCAAAACAGCCTTTTCAGCGCCCTCCGAGATGGCCAGGCGGCTGGCGATTTCCCGGTTGGCCAAGCCGTCCAGAACGCCATCCAGAACTTCCTGCTCGCGCTTCGTCAATAAACTGCGAAATCCGGGATTTTCGGAGCTGGATACAGACCCGGCCAACGATCGAAGCACCGTGAGATCGATCCAGGCGGCTCCCGATGCCACCTGCCGGATCGCTCGGGGAAGGCTGTCCAACGGGCTATGCTTCAGAAACACGCCGGAGGCGCCCGCGCGCAACACGCGCACGAGACCGGCGGTGTCCTTCTCCGAAGCCAGCACGAGTATCTGCCCCTGGTATCCGGATTTTCGGGCTATGGGAATGAATTCCGCTTCGTCCTGCGGGGACTCGCTGTCCAGCAAGAGAACATCGACCGCGGACCGGCCGAGGGCCTCCAGCGCCTCATCGTAGGAGCCGCACTCCGCCACGATCTCCAGGTCCGGATCCAACCGCAACTGGCGGCTGAGACTTTGCCGGACTAAAGCGTAGCCGATTAGTAAGAGTAACTTGATACGCTCCATGTTCCCCAGTTCCGGAGCCAGCATTATATGGACAGCGCGGGTGCGCGCCTTCCTCAGCATCTTAAAACGACCACCCATGCCGAAGGCGTCGTCAAACTGAAAGATAGGCTCAGCGGAACCGAAAGATCCGCAGGTTCGATCAAAGGATTCCATACATCAACTGATGGCCACCGATCACAAGTAAGAAGATAGTCCACGCGGCTAAGTGAAAGATAGATGGACGGCCCTTCCCGTTCAACCGTACATTACGGTTAGACCCCTTCCGCGATGATCCGCCGAATTGTAGATTTCGCGCTGAACAACCGCTTCCTGGTGCTGGCGCTCGCCATCCTTTTATTCGCGTGGGGAGTGGTCTCATTCAAGAACCTGCCTATCGAGGCCTATCCGGACGTAGCCAACAATTACGTGCAGGTCATCACGCAATGGCCCGGGCGAGCGGCGGAAGAGGTCGAGCAGCAGGTCACCATCCCGCTCGAAATCGTGATGAATGGCCTGCCTCACCTGGCGCATCTGCGCTCGGTTTCGCTATTCGGCCTTTCCAGCCTGATGCTCATCTTCGACGACGAATCGGACAATGACTGGAACCGGCAAAAGGTGCTGGAGCGACTCGCGCAAGTGACTCTGCCAGATAATCTGCAGCCGCAAATGGGCACGGATTACAGCCCGGTCGGCCAGATCATGTTTTACACGCTGACCAGCACCAGTCCCGAGTACGACGTGATGGAGTTGAAGTCACTCGAGGACTGGGTGCTGGAGAAGCAGTTCAAGTCCGTGCCCAACGTAGTGGATGTTTCCAGCTTCGGCGGCCCGACCAAGGAATACCAGGTGCGCATCGACCCCAATGCGCTGGTGGCCTATGGGCTGAACATCGCCGACGTGGAGCAGCAACTCACCAACAACAACGTGAATGCGGGCGGCAGCTTCATCCAGGCGGGCTTGCAGCAGATCAACGTGCGCTCGATCGGCCTGGTCAGCACCGTTCAGGATCTTGCGGAAACGGTGATCAAGACTCAGAACGGCACGCCCCTGCGCGTCCGCGATATAGCACGCGTGGCGCAGGGTCCGAAGATCCGTCTGGGGCAATTTGCGAAGGCGATTCATCGGCGCGACGGCAAGATTATCGACGACGACGATGTGGTCTCGGGCATTGTCCTGCTACGCAAGGGCGCGCGCGCCGACGAGACCCTCGACCTGATACACAAGAAGATCGAGGAATTGAACACCCGCATCCTTCCGCCCGGCGTAAAAGTGGTTCCGTTTCTGGACCGCAGCGACCTGGTGCACTACACGACGCACACGGTTCTGCACAATCTGACGGAAGGCATCATCCTGGTTTCGATTATATTGTTTCTGTTTTTGGGTAATGCGCGGGGCGCGTTCATCGTGGCTCTGACCATCCCGTTTTCACTGTTGTTCGCGGCGATCTGCCTGGACCTGCGGCACATCCCGGCGAATCTGCTTTCGTTAGGCGCGCTGGATTTCGGCATGGTGGTGGATGGCGCGGTGGTGATGGTCGAGAACATTGTGCGGCACTTGGGGCGCAACGACGCAGCCGCCAAGACGCCCACGGAGCGCATCCGCGAAGCCGCGCACGAGGTGCAGCGTCCGGTTTTCTACGCCATCGCGATCATCATCACGGCATACCTGCCCATCTTTACGTTGCAAGCGGTCGAAGGCCGTCTCTTCAAACCGATGGCGTGGACCGTGGCCTTCGCGTTGTTGGGCGCGCTGATCTTCTCCATGCTGCTGGCGCCGGTTCTGGCCAGCATTCTGTTCCGGCGCAACGTGCGCGAGTGGCACAATCCGGCGCTGATGCTCATCACGGAAGGCTATCGCAAGGCCGTCCGCTGGGCCATACGCGCGCGCTGGCTGACGGTCGGCGCCGGTGTCCTGAGTCTGTTCGCAGTGATCTATCTGGCGGTCAGCGGCGTGATCGGTTCGGAATTCCTGCCGCATCTCGACGAAGGCGCCATCTGGGTGCGCGGCACACTGGCGCCCAGCACGGGCCCGGATGAAGGCTCCCGCGTGGCGGACCAGGCGCGCATCGCGCTGGCCTCCTTTCCCGAGGTCACGGTGAGCACCAGCCAGGTGGGCCGACCCGACGATGGCACCGATACCACCGGCTTTTTCAACACGGAGTACTTCGTCGATCTGAAACCGAAAGAACAGTGGCGTCCCGCATTTCATCAGAACAAGGAGGAATTGATCGCCGCCATGAATCGGGAATTGGAGAAGATGCCGGGTGTTATCTGGAACTTCTCCCAGCCGATTGCCGACAACATGGAAGAGGCCGTTAGCGGCGTCAAAGGCCAACTTGCCACCAAGATCTACGGCGACGATCTGAAGGTGCTGGAAGCCAAAGGCACGGAAGTAGTGAATGTCATGCGGCAGGTTCCGGGGATCACCGACCTGGGGCTATTCCGAGTCATCGGGCAACCCAACCTGAATTTCACCGTCGACCGGAAACAGGCCGCACGGTACCAGATCAACGTTGCCGATGTGCAGGACGCCATTCAAACGGCAGTGGGCGGCAATGCCTTGACACAAGTGCTGCAAGGCGAGCGCCGCTTCGACCTGGTGATGCGGTATCTGCCGCAATACCGGGATACGCGCGAGGCCATCGAAGACATCCGTCTGCAGGCGCCCTCGGGCGAACGCGTTTCGCTCGCCCAACTCTGCCAAACGGAAGTCGCCGACGGCGCTTCGGAGATTTACCGCGAAGGCAACTCACGCTATGTGGCGATCAAATACAGCGTACGCGGGCGCGACCTGGGCGGCGCGGTCGAAGAGTCCATTCACCGGGTAGCGCAAAGTGTGACTCTTCCCTCGGGCTACCAGATCGGCTGGGAGGGCGAATACGAGAGCGAGAAGCGCTCGGAGAGACGGCTGCTGATTATCGTTCCCATCACAGTGTTGATCATCTTCGTGATTCTCTACACCATGTTCCATTCCTTCAAATGGGCGATGCTGATTCTCGGCAATGTGGCCATGGCGCGCATCGGGGGATTGCTGGCGCTGCTGCTGACGCACACCAACTTCAGCGTGTCCTCGGGTGTCGGATTCCTGGCGCTGTTCGGCGTGTCGGTGCAGACCGGCGTGATCATGCTCGAGTACATCAACCAGCTTCGCGCGCGCGGCCGCACCATCGAGGATTCCGCGATCGAGGGAGCCGTCCTGCGGCTGCGGCCGATCATGATGACGATGCTGGTGGCTACGCTGGGATTGCTGCCCGCCGCGCTTTCGCATGCCATCGGATCCGACTCGCAGCGGCCGTTCGCCATCGTGATCGTTGGCGGGTTGATCGCGGATCTGGTGATGAGCATCTTCCTGCTGCCGACGCTTTATGTGTGGATCGCTCGCAGGGACGACGTGCTGCCCGAAGCGGAGCCGGAATTCGATGCAGGCTACTGACAAGCCAGACCAGATCTACACCTGGATCGAGGAGCGACGGCCGGGCCTGTTGGTGGGCGTGGGCCTGGCGCTTTTCTGGCTGGCGTGTCTAAACAGTGCACGGCTCCCCATGGAGGCGCTACTTATCGGGCCCGGCATGATGGTCGCGGGAGCCATTTTGGCCGAGATGAAAAAGCGCGAGTCGCGGGAGATCAGGCTGTTAGATGCTTCGCCAGAAAGGGAAGCCCCTGTACACCATGGAACGAATGCACGTCATTGAAGACTTCCTGGCCGGCTAGATCCGCGGCATCAAAGATTTCGTACACTCTTTTCACGCGGGCGAAGCTGGCCTTACTGGCTTCCAGCGGGAAGATATCGTCCTTGATGCCGGATTCCACAAATAGCGGGCGTGGCGCGATCAGGCCGGCGATATCGTACATTTCGGCCCAATTCAAGATTCCGGGAAAGTAGTTGTCAATGCAGTGCGACAGGCTCATTATGCTGTCGCGGAAAGTGTTCAGATAACCACTGATCATCGCGGCGCGGATGCGTGTATCCAGCGCCGACGCGAAGGTGGTGACCGTGCCCCCGCCCGAGATGCCCATGCAGCCTATACGTCGTGAGTCGAGTTCCCCGCGGGTCTCGATCCAGTCCAAAGTGCGCATCACATCATAGACGCGCCAGCCGATCATGGTTTGCCCGAGCAGCAGGGCGGCGCCCGCGGAAGGTTGGCAAGCGGTCGCCTCCGCGCCTTTCTGGCGCGTGACGGGATCGCGCCGGCAGCCGAAAGCCATGGGCTCGATAGCCACCGCGGCCATGCCGTGTTCCACAACCTGCAGAGCGAAATCGTGCTGATAACCGGGCTTGCCGTCGCGATCATGGCCTTGCGCGTCGATGCCTACGATATCTTCCACACCGCGCCCGTGGCCCGGCAGGCAGATCATCGTGGCGTGGGGCAACTTCGGCGATTGAGGGGTAAGCAGGTAGCCGAGCACGAAAAGGCCAGGCCGGCTCTCGAAGACGAATTTCTCGCGGCGGTAGGCCGGAAAATCGCGGACTTCCAAGGTCTGCGGCAGCAGTACGGCCCGCTGCGCGGGAAACCCTCCTACCAGATTGGCGATCTTCGCGCGCAACCGCTTCTGCCAGACTTCCGCCTGTTTGCGGTTGGTGGCTTTGAAAGTCAACTTCAGCGGCGCCGATTCGTAAAGTTTGCGCGTGTAAATGACCGGGTCGAACGCGTTCATATCCACCCTGTCCGCCAGGCCATCCAGGGCGCTGCTGTAGCTGTTCTGCGCGCCGGCGCGCGTCGGAGGCAACAGAGCCGCGCTGCCGGCGGCCGCCAGTTTACCAAGTTGTCTGCGAGTCATGCTCATTTGCACCATGGGGAAGTTTTGCGTCAACAATTATATCCCGGAGGCTTCCTGATGAGACTGACTACACTAACCGCTGCTGTCGCGCTGGCGGCACCCCTGTTCGCGGCGGATGATGGCGCGATGTTTGCAAACATTGGCAGACCGCCAAGGAGTTTACGTTGGCCGTGGCGGGTGCCATGCCCGCCGCCGACTATAACTTCAAACCGAACGAGGAAGAGATGAGTCTTGCCAAGTGATGGCGCATATAAGCCCGCCGGACTATCGCTTCTGAACCGGCGGTACAATCGGGCATGGCCTATTGCCGCTATTTCGGCGTGCTGGCGCTTACAGCCCTGGTGCTGCCGGCTCTTGCCGAAGACACGCGCAAGGCAGCACTTGCCGAAGAGATACTCGCGCTCAACAAATCGGCAGCATTGATGCAGACCGTGCTGGACCAATACCACACGTTGATTCAGGAGCAAATCCAGAAAAGCATCGAGGCCGACGGCCGGCTGCAGGCTTACTCCAAAGACATCGAGCCGGTCGTTACGGAGTACGAGAACAAAGTCTTTGCGGAGTTGCAAAAAGCGTTGAATTGGACGGAGTTGAAACCGCGCATGGTGTCGCTCTACGCCGACGAGTTCAGCGAAGAGGAACTGACGGCCATTGTGGCGTTCTACAAGACTACCGCCGGGCAGAGCTTTTTGAAGAAGATGCCCGAATTGACCACGAAAGCCATGCAAGTGGGACAACAGCAGGTGCAGTCGGCCATGCCGGAGATCCAGCGATTGGGACAAGAACTGAAGGATAAGGCCAACAAGATCGCCGCCGACAAGGCCAAGCAGCAGCCCTAACCCGCGACGGCCCGTGCGATCAGCCGCGTGGCCGCCGAGCCATACGGCGCGCCTTCCAGGTTCCCGTAAAGTTGCACATCGCGAAATCCGGCGCGTTCGAGCAAACCCGCCAGCTCCTGACCCGAATACAAATTGTGCTCAAACGCAAACCGGCGGGCCCGCTCGCCATCGATCAACAGCCACTGGACCCGAATGCGTCCCCAGCCCGGGAACACATCGTAATGGCTGACCTGTATCTCCCCGCTGGGCCACTGCTCCCGTCGCGTCGTGCAGCCCTGGGATATGACGTACTCCTTGCTGGTCACGTCCACAAGAAAAACGCCGCCTTGCTTCAGGCTGGCGTGAATATTACGCAGCACCGCCAGATCCTCGTCGCGGGATTCGAAATAGCCAAACGAGGTGAACAGGCTCAGGGCCAGATCGAACGTGTCCGGGCGTACAAATGCGCGCATATCGGCGTGCACGAATTCGACGCTTGTGCCGGCGCCCCGCTCGAGCGCCCGGCTCAACAGGAAAGCGGAGCGGTCCACTCCCGTGACTTCGAATCCTTTTTCCGCCAACACCACAGAATGCCGCGCGGGACCGCAACACAGGTCCAGCACGCGACCACTGGCGATCCCACTTAGCGCCAGCACCCGATCCACTTCGGCCGGCGCCGCGGCCATTCGCTTGTCTCCGAACATGTAGGGATAAAAAGTCTGCCAGAATACCTCGTCCTCGAACCACTGCATCCAGCCAATATAGCGAACCATCCAAGTCCAAGAGGAGAGATACGGTGGAAAAGCGGCGGATCGGATCTTTACACGTTTCGGTGGTGGGCCTGGGCTGCAACAATTTCGGCTGGCGAATTGACGCGCAGGCCAGCGCGGCGGCCGTCCAAGCAGCGTTGGAGGCAGGCATCAATTTCTTCGATACGGCGGATATCTACGGCGCCGGAGCCAGCGAAGAGTTTCTGGGCCGGGCATTGGGAGGGCGGCGCGACGAAGTGCTGATCGCCACCAAGTTCGGAATGAAAATGGACGACCAGCACCGGGGCGCGCGTCCCGATTATATACGGCGCGCAGTGGAGGACAGCCTGCGTCGTTTGGCTACGGACCACATCGATTTGTATCAATTGCACCAGCCGGACCCGGGGGTTCCCATTGCGGATACGCTGGGGGCGCTCGACGAACTCGTGAAGGCCGGGAAGGTGCGTGAAATCGGGTGTTCGAACTTCTCCGCCGCTCAAGTGCGCGCGGCCGAGGTCGCGGTTGCCGGCGGCGCCGCACGTTTTGTGAGCGTGCAGAACCAATACAGCCTGCTGCACCGCGAGCCGGAGGCGGAGGTCCTTCCCGAGTGCCGGCGCCAGGGGATCGCGTTCATACCCTATTTTCCATTGGCAAACGGGTTGCTCACGGGTAAGTATCGCCGAGGCCAACCCCTGCCAGCCGGCAGCCGGGGACAGGATGGTTGGGGGCCGAAGGTATTCAGTGACGAAAATATCGCGCTGGTCGAACGTCTGGCGGAGTTCGCCGTCTCGCGCGGACACACGATGCTGGAATTGGCCGTTTCGTGGCTGGCCGCCCAACCGGCGGTGGCTTCGGTAATTGCGGGCGCCAAGACCGCGCAACAGGCCGGCGCCAATGCCTCGGCCGCGGCGTGGCGGATGACGAGCGACGAACTGGCGGTCGTCGAGATGATGCTGCCTCAGGCGCAGGCCCAGCATCGTGTGGCAACATGAGAATTGCGCATTCTGTTGGCCCATAACTCGCACTACTATCCGTCGTACGGAGGCGGCGACAAATCGAACCGCCTGTTGATGGAAGACTTGGCGGCGCGGGGTCACACGGTACGGGTGGTGGCTCGCGTAGAGAGCTTTGGCGAGCCGGCGCACCGCGCGCTGATCCGGGAACTTGCCGCCCGGAACGTGGCGGTCGCGGAGGCCGGCAACGGCGTCGAGTTTCGATTGCAGGGCGTGGAAGTCAACATCCTAACGCGTTCGCCTGGCCTGCGATCCCATTTTGCGGGACAGTTACGCGCGTTCGATCCGGATGTAATCGTCGCCTCCACCGACGATCCGGCGCACCTGATGCTGGATATAGCTCTGCGATCGGCGCGTGCGCGCGTGGTGTACCTGGTGCGCGCGACCGTGGCCCTGCCCTTCGGTCCGGATAGCGGCCTGCCGAGCGCCTTTCATGCTGAAGCGCTACGCCAGGCCGATGGCGTCGTGGCGGTCAGCGAATACGTCGCGCAATATACCCGGCGGTGGGGCGCCGTCGAAGCCGTGCATGTGCCGATCTCACTGCTCGATCCCGGCGGCCATCCGCGGCTGGGCGGATTCGATAGCCGTTTCGTCAGCATGGTGAATCCGTGCGCGGTGAAAGGCATCTCCATTTTGCTGGCTCTGGCCGCGCGATTTCCCGCTGTGGAATTCGCCGCAGTTCCGACATGGGGCACCACCGCTGCCGACTTCGCCGCGCTGCGGCAGTCGCCGAATATTACCGTGCTCGCGCCTCTGGATCACATCGACGATCTGTTGCGCCAGACTCGCGTGATGCTGGTGCCCTCATTGTGGGCTGAAGCGCGGTCGCGGGTGATTCTGGAATCCATGTCGCGCGGAGTTCCCGTGATGGCGAGCGCCGTGGGGGGGCTGCCGGAAGCCATGCTCGGCATGGATTACCTGTTGCCGGTGAATCCGGTGACGCGTTATCGGCCCATGGTCGACGAGTTGATGGTGCCCGCCGTGGAAATTCCGCCGCAGGACGTGGGACCATGGGCCGCCGTGCTCGACCAGCTGCTTACGGATCGCGCGCATTATGAAGATCTCTCGGCGCGCGCGCGCCGCGTGGCCCTGGAATACGCGCGCGACCTGAGTGCCGGACCGTTTGAGCAATATCTGGCCAGCGTGGCGCGATCGCCCCGTAGAAGCTCGTTTCGGCCCCCAGTAAGCGGGCGCATGCCGCTTTCAGACGAGCGCCGGCGTCTGCTGGCGCTGCGGCTGAAGAAAGCTAATATGCATGTGGGCCGCTGAGACGCCTGGCGAGGATCGGGAGGCGCTGGCCCGCCGTGCCACCGGCGCAGCGCGCGCCGCCATGCCGGGCGTGGACGTGGAGATCTTCTGGGACGGCATCTGGGTCCGCCGGGTTGGTCCGGATTACTTTCCCGATCCGGATATGTTCCGCACCGCGACGCCTGATTGGGCGCGTTGGACGGGTCAGTCGCGCAAATATCTCCGGGACGCCGACGACTACTGGTTCCACCTGTACAAGCCGCGGGCGGGCGATACGATCGTCGACATAGGCGCGGGTCGCGGCGAGGACGTGTTCGCGTTTTCGCGCGCGCTTGGGCCGGAGGGCCGGGTGTGGGCCATCGAGCCGCATCCGGTCTCGTTTGCCGTGCTGGGAAAACTCTGCCAACTGAACCGGCTGGCGAATGTCAAGGTCATCAATTGCGCGGGCATGGACCGAGCGGCCGACTTGCAGATCGAGACGCTGCCGGTGTGGGAGTCCAATTATGTGCGCACGGGCCAAGCGTCGCCGTCGAGTTTCCCGGTGAGAGGCGTGCGATTCGACGATCTGGCTGCGGATCTAGGTATTGGAGGGATCGATTTCCTAAAGATGAATATCGAAGGCGCCGAGCGATGGGCGCTGCCCGGATGCGAGCAGGCACTCCGCCGGACACGTTATGTGTGCATCGCAGCGCACGATTTCCGCGCCGCCCGCGGCGAAGGTGAGGAGTTTCGCACGTTGGAATTCGTGAAACAGTTTCTAGCCGCGGCCGGTTTTGAAACCAGCACGCGGGAGGATCCGCGCTACTATGTGCCCTACCACGTGCATGGAATTAGGCCACAGATGAACGCAGAGAAACACGGATAAGACACCTGGCGGTTATCTGCGTTCGTCCGGGTTTATCTATGGCAAATGAGTTTTCTCTAATTACTCATCAGCACCATGAAACGCCGGACCGCGCGGCCCCCATTCCACTTCCTGGTGAGTATAAATGTGCCCATAACTGAATTTCAGCTTTTCGTATTGACCCCAAGGCGCAGGGAATCTGTACCAGCCTGGCGCGGCAACGCCCCACCCCGCAATGTTGCTGAAAACGATCTGATAGTGGCTGGGCTGTGAAGTATCGAATACCGGCCCATTATCCGTCCAATCCTCCAGATCGACGTTGCCGGTCCCTATCCAGAAGTTGCGGCGCCAGACTCGCCGATAATACTGAATTCCGCTCGACGGATAGTGCGCATGCGAATTGCGAGCGATATAAATGACCGGGTGACGCCCGGAAAAATGCAGCGTTGAAACCCCGCCGAGCCATTTGCTGAATGCGTGCCGGGAGAGATACACGTCCTGCAAGCGCCAGGGTAGCCCGGATGCCGCGGCATCCCGGATGAGTCGCAGAGTAACATGCTCCCAATCTCCGTAATGCCGGCCGCAAGTATCCATCTTCACGTGATCATCGAGAACCCGGCCGATGGTTAGATGGAACTTACCCGGTCCGTTGAACGGGTAGAAGAACCAGAATTGCAGATCGAGCCGGGAATCGCCGGGCGCATCCAACACCGAAACCAACGCCTTGGCGCGCGACTGGTTCCCGAAAACCAAGCGGTCGTCAATATACAACCAACGCCGGAAGTCAGGCCGCGCGGACCGCGGATCGCGCGCCGCCTGCCGCCAGACGGCCGCCAACGCGGCTTCGGAATCAATCTTAGCCGTGCGAATGCCTTCGATCCAGAACTTGCCATAATCCTTCTCGTCATGCACCAGACCCCACTGCAATGCGGTCCTGCCGGAATTGAGGATGTAGCTGGGATCATCCATCAGATAGCGCTCGCTCGAATCGAGCCGCATAATGGGGCCAAACGCTTGAATGAGCTGCTCGACTTCAACCCGTGAAGCTGCGGCCAGATACTGACCGACGGATGCAAAAGCGACCAGGCAAACGCAACGGATCATTGCCAGGTTTTAGCCGCCGATCAGAAAATCGGCCATACGGCGCGCCAGCTTGCCGTAGGGCGGACGCAGCAGCCCCAGCGTGTTAAACCGGCTTTGCAGAAAAACTCCCTTTTTCTTGGAAAATGACAGGAAGCCATCGTAACCGTGATAGGATCCCATGCCGCTCGGCCCCACGCCGCCAAAGGGCAAATCGTTCTGCGCGATGTGCAGGATGGTGTCGTTCACCGTGACGCCACCCGATACGGTTTGCGTCAGCACGCGGTCAACGCGCTTGGAATTGTAATCGAAATAATACAGGGCCAGAGGCCGCGGATGCGTATTCACGTACGTGATCGCTTCGTCTAGCGAGCTATAAGCGACTACAGGCAGAATCGGGCCGAAAATCTCCTCCCGCATCACCGCCATGTCGTCTTTGACGCCCCACAGCAAGGTAGGGGGAAAGACGCGGTTCTGCTCGTTGCAGGCCTCGCGCGCGGGATTCACTTCCAGCATCCCGGCCCCTTTCAGGACTGCGTCCTCCACCAGGCCGCGCAACCGCTGATAGTGGCTGCGGTTAATAATGCGCGTGAAATCCGGATTCTCCACCAGCTTGGGATATTCCGCCGTGATAGCGTCCGCCGCCAGCCGCACGAATTCCTCGCGCGCGCCGGATTCCACCAGCACATAGTCCGGTGCGATGCAGGTCTGCCCGGCGTTATAGAGCTTCCCGGCCACAATCCGCTCAGCGGCCGTTTTCGCCGGGAAACCGCCATGCACCAGCGCGGGCGATTTGCCGCCCAGTTCCAGAGTAACGGGCGTCAGGTGCTCGCTGGCGGATCGCATGATGAGCTTGCCTACCCGCGTGGAGCCTGTAAATAAGAGGTGATCGAAGGGCAGAGACGCGAAGCCCGCACCGATCTCGGGGCCACCCGTGACCACCGTGACATAGTTGTCGGGAAACAATTCCGCCAGCATGCGCGCGAGCAAATCCGCGGTGCGCGGCGCCAGTTCCGATGGTTTCAGCATGACGTGGTTACCCGCCGCCAAAGCGCCCGCCAAAGGCGAGAGGCACAACAGCAACGGGTAGTTCCAGGCGCCGATAACGCCTACCACGCCGAGAGGCTGGCACACAATACGCGCGTTTCCCGGCAGGAACTGCCAACCCGTCTGGGCGGGGTGCGGGCGCATCCATTCCGGCAGATGGCGGATGGCGTGGCGAATCGTATCAACGAGCGGGAAGACCTCCAGCAGGAGAGTCTCTTCGCGCGCGCGCCCGCCGAAATCCTCGGAAATGGCGGTTACGAATTCCTCGCGGCGATCGCGGACAGCGCGCAGCAACGCGCGAAGGGATGCCAAACGTTTCCGCTGATCCGGCACTTCGCGCGCAAATGCCTGGCGGTGCGCGGCTAAAGTGGCGGTCAAATCCGCCTGCACGATGCTGGAGTTCGCAGTTCCCGTACGTCCGGATTATAGCGCGCCGGCCGCGCCCGTGCCATGCTGGTAAACATGCGCCCGCGACCTGCCGAGACCGGCGATGCCGCGGCAATAACGCGAATCTACAACCAGGGAATCGCGGAACGGATCGCCACGTTTGAGACCCGTCCACGCACCGAGCAGGACATCCGCGCCTGGTTCGATGCAATCCACCCGGTTGTGGTGGTCGAGGAGGAGGGCCAGGTAGCTGCTTTTGGCGCGACCTTCAACTATCGCCCGCGCGATTGCTATGCCGGTATCGCCGAAACCTCGGTCTACGTGGATCGCGGGTTTCGCGGAAAGGGCGCCGGACGTATGGCGTTGGCGGCCCTGATCGACGCCGCCACGGCGGCCGGATTCTGGAAGCTGGTCTCGCGCATCTTTGTGGAAAATACTGCCAGCCTGCGCCTGGTGGCGTCCCTCGGCTTTCGCGAAGTCGGCGTCTACCAACGGCACGGCCAACTGGACGGCGTCTGGCGCGACGTGGTCATAGTGGAAAGACTCCTGCCCTAAATGTTGAATGTTACTTTGGGACCGTGAGACTCGATTTCCTTGGCTTTGTCCACTTCCTGAATCACATCCGCAAGCGTGGTGCTGTCCAGGATATGGGCGACGGCATCGCGCACGCGCCGCATCACAATGCGCGTGCCGCAAGTATTTTCGTCCTGGCATTCGTCACAGCGGCGATAGTTAGTCTCCCGCGCGCAAGGCAGGGGCGCCAGCGGTCCTTCGATCATGCGGATCACCGAGCCGACCGTGACATCCTCCGGCGGCCGGCTTAACTCGTATCCGCCGGCGCGTCCTTTCTTGCTGGCCACCACGCCGCGATTGCGCAGTTCCAGCAGAATGGCTTGCAAAAACTTCAGCGGAATGGACTCCTCGGTCGCAATCGAGTGCACCAGGATGGGACCCTCCCCATAGTGCCGGCTGAGTGAATATAAAGCTTCCAGGGCGTACTTAGTCTTTTTGGAGATCGTTCGCAATTACAGGCCTCGAAACACTAGGATAACTGGAGGAGGCGATTTTGTATAGCCTGCGTTCACGCGCCAGCAATTGGCTGTTACTCATGGCGGCCGCATTTTTATTTTCCACCGGCGGGGCGGCCATCAAGGCCATCTCCATGACGTCCTGGCAGATCGCCAGTTTCCGTTCCGGTATCGCGGCGCTGGCGCTGGCTGCGTTCGTGTCCGATGGACGGCGCAATTGGAGTTGGACGTTGGTTCCCGTGGGCGCGGCGTACGCCGCCACGCTCCTCGCATTCACCATGGCCACCAAGATGACCACATCGGCCAATGCCATCTACTTGCAGTCGACCGCGCCCCTCTACTTACTGCTGATCGGACCGCTGCTGCTGAAGGAACCGCTCAGCCGCTCCGACCTGCTGTTTTTGGCCGCCGTGGCAGCGGGCATGTTGCTATGTTTCAGTTCGGCGCAGGCGCCGGTGGCCACCGCCCCGAATCCCCGTTTGGGTAATTGGATGGGAGCGGTATCCGGACTCACCTGGGCTCTGACGGTTTCCGGTCTGCGCTGGCTGGGCCGGCGCGAAGGCGCGGGCAATGCCGCCACCGCGACCGTGGTTCTAGGAAACCTCATGGCGTTCCTGGTGGCTCTCCCCATGGCCCTGCCGCCGCCACACGCCGGCTGGCTCAATCTGACGGTCCTCTTCTATTTGGGAGTGTTTCAGATCGGCCTGGCATACACCTTCGTCACCCGAGCCATACGCCAGGTGCCCGCATTTGAAGCGACCACCGTGCTGCTCCTGGAGCCGGCGCTGAATCCCGTTTGGGTTTGGCTCGTCCAAGGCGAGCATCCCGCCGGGCGCTCCATTGCGGGCGGCGTGCTGATCCTGTCGGCGACAGTAATCAATGCCTGGTGGCAGAACCGGCGGAACTAACCAACCACGCGCCGAGCGAGCGCCAGCATCGCAGTTCCGATTCCGCTTCGTCATTTGCCACAACTGCTGTTATCCTTTCCTTCATGACAATTCGCTTTCCCCAGGCCTGCCTGGCCGTGTTGCTGACTGCCGCATTGGCGCCGGCCGCCGATGTGCCTGTAATGCGTGGATACACATCCGAGTCCGCCCACACCGAGCATGATTGGGAGGTGATGTTCCGCGCCATCCCCAGCCCGCAGAACCTGCATGATTACATGCAGCGGCTTTCGGCGCGCCCGCACCACGTGGGCTCGCCGTACGACAAGGACAATGCCGAATGGATCCTCGGCAAATTCAAGGAATGGGGCCTGGACGCACACATTGAGACCTTCGACGTCCTCTTCCCCACGCCCAAGAGCCGCCTGGTGGAATTGGTCGCGCCCCAGCACTTCACCGCCAAGCTGATGGAACCAACCGAGTCGGTCGATCCGACCTCAGGCCAGCACGACGAGCAGTTGCCGACTTACAATGCCTACTCGATCGACGGCGACGTGACCGCTCCGTTGGTGTACGTGAACTATGGCGTGCCGGCCGATTATGAGGATCTCGACCGCTTGGGGATCTCCGTCAAGGGCGCCATCGTCATCTCGCGCTACGGCGGATCATGGCGCGGCATCAAGCCCAAGGTCGCCGCCGAACACGGCGCCATCGGCTGCATCATCTATTCCGATCCGCGCGAAGACGGCTACTTCGAGGGCGAAGTCTTCCCCCAAGGTCCCTATCGCAACAAGGATGGCGTGCAACGCGGCAGCGTAATGGATATGCCGGTCTATCCCGGCGATCCGTTGACGCCCGGAGTCGGCGCCGATGCCAATGCGAAGCGACTCTCCCTCAAAGAGGCGGTCACGCTCACGAAGATCCCGGTGCTCCCCATTTCCTACGGCGATGCGCAGCCGCTGCTGGCGGCCCTCACCGGTCCGGTTGCGCCGCAGGCGTGGCGCGGCGCATTGCCGATCACCTATCACGTCGGCCCCGGCCCGGCGCGCGTGCACCTGAAACTGGAATTCAACTGGGACACCAAGCGGATCTACGACGTGGTGGCCCGCATTCCCGGCGCGCAATATGCCGACGAATGGATCATTCGCGGCAACCATCACGATGCCTGGGTGAATGGCGCGGAAGATCCGCTTTCCGGCGCGGTCGCCCTGATGGAAGAGGCCCGCGCCTTCGCGGAGTTGCAAAAGCAGGGCTGGAAGCCCAAGCGCACCATCATTTACTGCGTGTGGGATGGCGAAGAGGAGGGCCTGCTGGGATCGACCGAATGGGCCGAAGAGCACGACACGGAATTGCGCCGTCATGCGGCCCTGTACATCAACTCGGACGGCAACGGGCGGGGTTTTCTGGGCATGGCCGGCTCGCATTCGCTGGAGAAATTCATGAACGGCGTGGCGCGCGACATCGAAGATCCGGAGAAGAAGATCACCGTGTGGAAGCGGGATGAGTTGGAGCGTATCTCCCGCGCTCCGGCCGCCGAACGCGATGAAGTGCGCCGGCGGTCCGACCTGCGCTTGGGCGCGCTGGGTTCCGGCTCCGACTACACGGCGTTCATCGACCACCTGGGCATCGCCTCGATGAACCTGGGTTTTGGCGGCGAGGATGGGGGTGGCATTTACCACTCCATATACGACGATTTCTACTGGTACACGCATTTCGCCGACGGCGATTTCATCTACGGACGGGCGCTGGCGCAAACCGCCGGCACGGCCATGATGCGTTTCGCGGACTCCGATGTACTGCCATACGATTTCTCGAATTTTGCGGACACCGTGAAGCGCTACGTGGATGAAGTGCAGAAGCTCTGGAAAACGGAGAGCGATGAGATCCGCGAGCGCAACAAGGAGATTGAGGAGGGCCTGTTCAGCGCGACCGCCGATCCGCATAAGGTCAGCGTGCCGCCCCCGGTCGAACAGCAGCCGCCGTTTCTGAATTTCGCGCCGCTCGAAAACGGGTTGGCCGCGCTGACCCATAGCGCGGAGCGCTACGACAAGGCCTTCCAGAAGGCCGCGCTGAACAAAACCGGACTTCAGCCGGTGAACGAGAAACTGGTTCAGATCGAGCGCGCGTTGACCCTCCCCGACGGCTTGCCCGGCCGGCCCTGGTTCCAGCATCAGATCTACGCGCCGGGATTCTACACGGGGTACGGCGTGAAGACTTTGCCTGGCGTGCGGGAAGCGATTGAGCAGAAGCAATGGAAAGTGGCCGATGAGCAGATCGTGCGGGTCGGCAAGGTGCTCGAAAAGGAAGCGGCGATGATTGAGGAGGCTGCCGCGGCGCTGGAGTAGACAGAATCCGGGAACGGACTGTAATATACTATGGTATAGACCAGGAGGTTGGATGCCAACTACAGCCAAGCTATTCCGTAATGGCCGGAGCCAGGCTGTGCGCCTGCCGGCCGACTGTCGATTCGAAGGTACTGAGGTCTACATTCGAAAAGACCCTGCGACGGGCGATGTCATTCTGTCGCGCCGACCGGATTCCTGGGAGGGTTTTTTCAAACTGACTGCCGAACTCGGCGTGCCGGATGACTTCATGTCGGACCGTCAGGACCCTCCGCCCCCGAAGCGCGAACTCTTCGGATGATCACCAAGTTCTTGCTGGACACCAACATCGCGAGTTACGCGATCAAGGGCAATGTGCCCGCAGTGCGGCAGCATCTTGCACAAGTGCCGATGGCCCAAGTGACGATTTCAGCTCTGACCGAGGGTGAGTTGCGCTTTGGAGTCGCCCGCCGGCCGGAAGCCACGCGCTTGCGGATCATCGTCGATGAGTTCTTGCTGAGAGTCACGATTGAGCCGTGGAACTCGCAAGCCGCGCATCAATACGGGCAGACTCGAGCGGCTCTAGAAAAGGGGGGGCACCCAATTGGAACCCTCGATATGATGATCGGCGCGCACGCTTTGGCATTGGGAGCCGTGCTGGTTACCAACGACCAAGCCTTCAAGCACCTTAAGGGATTGAAGATCCAGAATTGGACTCTGTAATTGCTTCCCGTTTACTCGTGGCGTAGCGCGTCCATCGGATCCGTCCGTGCCGCACGGCGTGCCGGAATGTAGCACGCTACCAGTGCCGCACTCACCAAGGCCAGCGATACTGCCAGCAAAGTTAACGGATCGTTCGCCCGCACTCCATAGAGCAAATGCGAGAAACTCGACAAAACCTGCGTGAGAATCATAGCCGCCGCCAACCCAACCGCAACCCCGGCCAGCGCCAACCGTAGACCCTGCTGCATCACCAGACGCAACACGTCCACCCGCACCGCACCTAGCGCCATGCGAATCCCGATCTCGCGGACGCGCCAGCTCATCGCGTAAGAAATCACGCCATATATCCCGATGCAGGCCAGCAGCAGCGCCAGAACAGCTAACGCGGCCAGGAGGACCATCGGTAAGCGCTGCGATGCCATCGACCGCGCAGCCAGCTCCTGCATGGTGTGAACGTCGTAGACCGGCTGGTCATTGCCCGCTCCGTACACGGCGGCCTTGATCGCGGGAAGCGCGGCCGAGGCGTCAAGCTGCGTACGAATAATTATCGTGATGTCGCTGCGGAACGCCGGCGCCCATTCATCCCGAAGCTGGTAAAAGGAAGCGTAGATCTGATTTTGCGAATAGTAGTCGAGAGAGCCATCCAGCCGCCAGTGCGTCACGTGGCCCACGACACCGATAATTCGGACATCGCCCCAATGCGGGATCGTCATGGTTTGTCCCACCGGGTCGCGGCCGGGAAAGTAGCTGTGCGCCAGTCCGCTATCGATCACGACCACCGGCGCCGCATGGAGCGTGTCCCGCGGGCTGAGAAACCGGCCCCGCAGAAGCGGGATTCGCATCGTCCGCAGATAGTCCGGACCGGTCCAATAATAGCTGGCGCGCGGATACTCCGCTATCGAGACAGGCCGCTGGCCGTCCACCCAGAAGGGACCGTTGTTGGCATGTTGACCGAGCGGGACCAGCGCCGTGAGATCGCTCGCCAGTACGCCGGGAATCCGCCGTATGCGCTCGATCAACTGCTGGTACGCTGTGCGCATATCAGCCGCGGTTTTGGTGGCCGCCGGCGAGAGACCCACCTTGAAAGTAAGCACGCCGCGCGTATCGAAACCCGGATTCACCTCCCACAATTTGTGGATGGTGCGAACCAGCAGACTCGCGCCGGTCAGCAGGATCAGCGCCAGCGCCACCTGGAACATACTGAGCAGGCTCTGCGTACGATGATGGCCGCCGGCCGAACCGCGGCCGCCTTCTTTTAGCGACTCCTGCAAATCGGCACTCGAACTCCGCCATGCCGGCAGAAAGCCAAATGCGAGACCAACCAGGACCGAAACGCCCAACGCGAATAAGAGCACGGGAAGATTCAACCCGATGTTCTCGCTACGCGGCAGGCTTCCGGGTACCGCAGCCAGGATCGCGCGAAGTCCCCATTTGGCGATCACCAGCCCCAGAACGCCGCCGCCGATCGAGAGCACCAGCGCCTCGGTAACCAATTGCCGTACGATATGTTTGCGTTTCGCGCCCAGCGCCAGCCGGATAGCAAACTCGCGCGCGCGGCCTACCGAGCGTGCCAGCAACAGATTCGCGACATTAGCGCAGGCGATCAGCAGGACCAGCCCCACGGCGCCCAGGAGCAAAAGCAGCGTCCCGCGCACGTTTCCGACGATGGCTTCCTGGAGCGGTTCGACGTGCGCATCCTGGCCCTGTTCCGTGGCGGGATTGAGCCGATCGATGCCCTCTTGCACGGAGTTCAGCTCGGCTCGCGCCTGACCAATGGTCACGCCAGCCTTCACTCGCCCGACGCAAGCCAGACTATGTATGGTGCGGTCATTCAGTATCAGCGGATCGCCGCGCCCGGCGGGCGTATAGACATCCGCATACGCGGTCCAGAGAAACCCGCGCGGCAGCACGCCGACGATCGTGTAAGCGGTTCCGTTCAAAGTGACGGACTGGCCAAGCACGGCCGGGCGGGCGGCAAACCGCTCCCGCCATAATCGGTCGCTGATGATGACTGCCGGCATTGCGCCATAGCGGTCTTCGTCGGGCGTGAAACCGCGTCCGAGTGCCGGCCGGACGCCGAGCGTATCGAAGAAGGTCGCGGAGACTTCCTCGGCGTCAAGATGCTCGGGCGCGCCCGGACTCGTCACATCGAGACCTCGCGACCTAAACACCGCCATCCGTTCGAACGAGAGGGAATTGCGCTGCCAATCCAGGAAGTCCGGATACGAACTATAGGTCACATACTTCAGCGATCGATTGTATAGCCCCAACAGAACCAGGCGATCTGGTTCCGGGTAGGGCAGCGGTGACAGCACCACGCCTTGCAACGCGCTGAAGATCGCTGTGTTCGCCCCGATGCCCAGCGCCAGAGTCAGGATCGCCGCCGCGGCAAACCCGGGGCTTTTGAGCAACGATCGGCAGGCGTAACGGACCTCGCGCATATGGAACTTCAATACCAGCCGATGGGCTGCTCGTTCAGGTTCACGTAAACTTGCTTGGTCTCCAGATACTCCTCGATGCCCCACGGCCCTAACTCGCGCCCAAAGCCCGATTGCTTATACCCGCCCCAAGGCGCTTCCACACACGTCGGCTGCATGTGATTCACCCACACAATGCCGGCGCGGAGAGCTTTCACAATGCGGAAGGCGCGGAAGATGTCGCGCGACCAAACCGCCGCTGCCAAACCGTACGGCGTGTCATTGGCGATGCGAAGTGCTTCCGCTTCGCCATCGAAAGGAATTATAGAAGCCACTGGTCCGAAGATCTCTTCGCGCGCAATGCGGGCGCTGTTGTCGACATCGCTGAAAATGGTCGGTTCCACATAGTAGCCGCGCTCAAAGGCCGCCGCACGGCCGCCGCCCGCCGCTAGCGTGGCTTCCGACTTACCGATCTCCTGATACCGGCGCACGCGGTCGAACTGTTCCTTGCTGACGAGCGGCCCCATCTTGGTCTCCCGATCGAGCGGCGCGCCTACGCGGATGCGTTTGGACTTTTCCACCATCGCTTCGACGAACTTGCTATAGATCGCCTTCTCCACCAGGATGCGGCTTCCCGCCGAGCAAACTTCGCCCTGATTGATGAACACACCAAACAGCGCGCCGTCGATGGCGGCCTCGAAATCGGCATCCGCGAAAAAGATATTGGGCGATTTGCCGCCCAGCTCGAGCGTCACGCGCTTCACCGTGTCGGCCGCGCTTTTCGCGATCAGCTTGCCCACGGCCGCGCTGCCGGTGAAGGCGATCTTGTTCACCGCGGGATGCGCCACCAGCGGCGCGCCCGCCGTTTCCCCGAAGCCCGTCACGATGTTGACCACGCCGGGCGGGAAGCCGAGTTCGCCGAACCAGTCCGCAATTTCGAGCGCCGTGAGCGGCGTTTGTTCGGCGGGCTTCAGAACGCAGGTGCAGCCCGCGGCCAGCGCCGGCGCGAGCTTCCACGCGGCCATCAGCAGCGGATAATTCCATGGGATGATCTGGCCGGCCACGCCAACCGGTTCGCGCAGCGTGAAGCTGAGGGCGTTGTCCGGTACCGGGTTGACATGCCCCATCACCTTGGTCGCCAGGCCGCCGTAATATTCGAAACAGGTAGCCGTATCGTTAATGTCGTATTCCGCTTCCACGATGGGCTTGCCGCAGTTCCGCGACTCCAGTTCGGCCAGTGCGGGCGCGTGGGCGCGGATGCGCTCGGCCAGCTTGTACAGCAGACGGCCGCGGTCCTGCGCCGTGGTTAGGGGCCACGGTCCCGAGTCGAAGGCGGCCACGGCGGCCTCGACGGCGCGATCGATGTCGCCGGCGTCCGCATCCGGCGCCTCCGCGATGATCTCTTCGGTGGACGGATCATATACGGGAAACCACGCGCCGCGCCGGCTTTCCACGCGCTCGCCGTTGATGTACATCATGTTGCGGGTCATGCTGGGTTAAGCTCCCCTTTCCAGGCATCCAAAATAGCCGCGGTCGCCGTAGACCCAAAGCGCGTGCCGCCCGCGGCATAGACCTCTTTGGCCTGCTCCAGGGTGCTCACGTCCGCAGCCTTCAGCCCAATGCTCTCCGGCAGATGCGCGCACATCAGCCGCAGATCCTGGGGCGCCGCGCCGCAGGCGAAATCGACGCCGGCACGAACCGAGATGCGGCACGCCACGATCTTCAACTCGTCGGTTAGCCAGGCACTCTCGAAGATCACCTTCAGTAGCGCGCCTTCCTTGTGGCAGGCATCCGCCATCTGCAACAATTCGCTTTCCACATATTGAAACTGGCGGGAGCGCAGACGCGCGATGTTCAGCACCATATCGATTTCGCGCGCGCCGCGCCGCAGCGCATCCCGCGCTTCGTACAGCTTGACGGCGGTGGTACTGGAGCCGTGCGGAAATCCGGCCACGCTGCCCACCTTCACGGAACTGCCCTGTAGCTCGCGCAACGCCAACTCGATGTCGCACGGGCGCACGCTGGCGCCGGCCACGCCATACCGCCGCGCCAGATGGCAGCCGGCGATCACATCGTCGTCGGTCAGTTCCAGCCGCACGAGCGAATGATCGATCATTTGCGCCAGATCTTCGTAGCGGGTCAATGGCGGACGAACCCGCTCGCTGGGCGGAACCATGGCGGCTTCTAGGATTTTTTGCGGTGGGCGGGGCTGGCGGGTCCGCAGGTCAGTCCCAAGTTCTTCACCTGCGTCTTTGCCCGGCCGGCCAGATCGTTGGAGGGGAAGCGCTTGGCCAACTCGCAGAACTCCTGTTTACCCTGCGTGCGCTTGCCCATTTTCACCAGAGTAATCCCCTTCTGATAGAGCGCGTCGGGGGTCTTGTTGTTGTCCGGGTATTTCTCCAGGACCATGTCAAACTCCTGCAGGGCGTCATCCAGCTTGTTCTGACCTAAATGGATCTCGGCGATGTAGTATTGCGCGTTCGGAGCCAAATCCGTGTTTCCGTAATACTTCAGATAATCATTGAACTCCTGCAACGACAGATCCGGTTTGCCGCCGCTGCGGTCGCGCATGGCATTGGCGTAAAGGGTTGAGGATTGGACCGGCGGCACGCTGGCAGCCGTGCTCGGGCCATTTTCGGAGCCCGTAGCCGGACCCGTGGGCGGGGCAGGCGCCGGCGCTTGAATCGTGCGCACCGCGTTTCCGATATCCACCATCTGCTGCTGCAGCTTGCCCACTTGGCTCGAAATGTCCGTTACCGATTCGCGCACGGCGTTGAAGTCCGTTGACAACGTATCAATCTTGGCCCCCATATCGACCACCGCCGTCCCGACTTTGCTCTGCTGGTCGCGGCTGCTCTGCTGGAGGTTGCTTTGCAACAGGGCGACCGAGGTATTGGCTTTGTTGGCGGCGTCCAGCGCTTGCTGCACCAGCACTTGTATAGCGGCCAGTTTCTCGTCTTGCGATCGTTGCAGATCCCGCACCTGCTGCTGCAGCAAGGCTACATCCCGCTGCAAGTCCAGCATTTCCTTGCTGACGGCGAAACTCAACGTAGGACATAGCAGAAGGACTGGCAGCAGTGCCTGGCGGATGGTCATACGATCTCCTTTTGAGCGGGACGGGGGTGCCGTCCCGCCGGTTTCCCATGGGCCGGGTCGCCCGGCCCTTAACCGATTTTACTGCCCGGTGGAGAAGTGTGCGCGGCGGTTCTTCTGCCAGCACGCTTCGTCGTGGTCCGTGCACTGCGGATGTTCCTTGCCGTAGCTGATGGGCTTCAGCTTGTCGGCGGGAACGCCCAACTGAACCAGAAACTCCTTCGCGGCGGTGGCGCGGCGGTCGCCCAGCGCGATGTTGTACTGAGCCGATCCACGCTCGTCGCAATGCCCCTCGACGGTGACGGTGGCATCCGGGAAGCTCGAGAAGATCGCCTTCAACGCGTCGGCGTCCTTGCTGAGCGCGGCGCGGGCGTCTTCGCGAATGTCGCTCTTGTCGTAGTCGAAGTAGGCGTCCACGACGTTAGCGGAGAGCATCTGCTCGAAGGTTGCCTTGGGCGCGGCCGGCGGCGGCGGTGGTGGCGGCGGCTCGGTCACGTTTACCGTCGCCGTAGAGGTCTTAGTGCCTCCGGGGCCGGTAGCCGTCAATGTGTAAGTGGTCGAAGCGCCCGGAAATACCCGGCGGCTGGCCGATGCCTGCACCGTGCCAATGCTGTTATCGATGGATACGCTGCTGGCGTCCGTCACCGTCCAGCGCAATGTGGATGACTGGCCGCGCTCGATCGAGGACGGTTCGGCCACAAATTCGCTAATCGTCGGCGCCGCGGGCGGCGGAGCGGGGGCCGGGGCCGGAGCCGGCGGCGGTGGTGGCGGCGGTGGCGGCGCTTTCTTCTTGCAGCCTGCCGCGAACATCGCCAGCATCAGACATATGCCTATCGAACTGATCTTCCGTGTATCCAACATGAGCTAAAGCCTCCTGAAAATCGGTGGTTGGTTCCGGATGGTTCTCTACGCGCGAAGCGCGCATCCGTCACCTGCCAGCCAGAACCATCATTTCGCCCATACGGGCGTCCAATTTCTTCCGGCGGTGGTCAACTGCTTCACTTGCGTGCCATTCGCCTGCATGGTCCAAATCTGTTCCGTGCCGGTCCGCGTGGACATGAAAGCCAAATGAATCCCATCCGGCGCCCAGGAGGGATCTTCGTTGCGGCCCGCGCCCTGGGTCAACTGGTTGTAGTTTCGCGTGGCCACATCCATGAGGAAAATATTGAAATTGCCGGTGGCGAAGCCGCGCGTCCACGAAAAGGCCAGGATCTGGCCATTCGGGTGCCAGCACGGATTGGAGGCTTCTCCTTCGCCGTTGGTCAGCCGCTGCACGTCGGTGCCGTCAATATTCATCCGGTAAATCTGCTGCGGGCCCGACCGGCCGGAAACAAAAGCCATCTCGGTCCCCGTTTTCGGGTTCACCTTCGGCTCCACTTCCAGGGCGCGGGTGTTTGAAATGCGCCGCAGATTGCTGCCATCGATATTGGCAACGTAAATCTGCGCCCAACCGCTGGCCGTGGACGAATAAAGCAACTGCTTGCCATCCGGTGTGAAATTTGGGGTCGCATTCATCGACGCGACCTGATTATAAAAAGGCAATCGCCTTCCCGTATCCGTTGAGAGGATAAATATAGCAGGATTTCCGCGAGCGTAGCTAGTAAACGCGATTTTTGTGCCGTCCGGCGAGACGGTAGGCTCGATGGATAACGAATTGAAATGGCTGATCTGCCGCTGGCTGGAACCGTCCGGGTCCATGACCCATATTTCTTTATGGCCGGTGCGGTCGGAAACGAAGTAAATCTTAGTCCCCAGCAACGAGGTGCCCCCCATCTGGGCTATGATATCGGCGGCGAATTCATGGGCCGTCTTCCGGGCGCCGGTTTCATCCGGAGAGCCGAAGTAGCGCTTGCCCAGAACCTGCGCTTGCGAGACATTGGGTTGCGTCACATTGAAAAGCCATCCGTACAGCACCAGGACGTTGTTCTGGATCGCGGTGTAGCCGAATGCCAGGTAGGTGGCCGAAGCCGGCGGCGACGCCCAGTCCGAAAGCCAGAGTCCCCCGCCATTGCGGGGTTGCTCGCCCGGACGGGAGGACTGCTGTGCCGGCTGTTCCCGGAAATCGGGTGGCTGCTGCGGAACCTGCAGCGGGTACATGCTCTTGGGGACCATTTTGAACAGCCCCGAGGCGTCCAGGTCGCCGTAGAGCGTCTCGTTGAACGCATTCATGAACGACTGCGCCGCCCCGCTGCCGCGCAGATCGGGCACGGCAATGGCGGGGCGGTCGCCCTGTTTGATTTCTATGTGAATGTCGCTCTGCTGGGCTGCCAGGAGCTGCAGCAACCCGGCCAGGCCGGTGACTAAGCAAACGAATCTTTTCATTTATCGCCTCAAGTCAAACCAGAAATCGACCGTGGCATCGTTACGCTCGTACCCCGCGGGCAAAGGCGGAAAAGGGCTGGCATCGTAAATGGCGCGCTGTGCGGAATAGTCCAGGGCGGCATTGCCGCTGCTTTGGGCGATGCGCACGTCGCGCACGGAACCGTCCCGCAGCAAAACGAAAGTCACAATCGCGGTAGGCAAGCTGTGGATGCGCGGATCCACGTCGCTGGTGCGCCACTTCTCCGCCACTTTCTGCCGCAGGATCATAACGTAATTGCCAAACCGGTTGCCGAACGGGGTGCCCTGTCCGACGCCCACCCCACCCGAACCGACCTGGCCGATCATGGGCGATACCAGCGCTTGTCCAGCCTGGCTGTAAAGCTGATTCGGCTGATACTGCTGCTTGGCCCGCCAGTTGTTCTGCGCCGACCGGTCCACCGTGGGGGCCTTTTGCCTGGACTTTCCCTTGATCGGAATGGCGTCCGGTTCATCCGGCTCGGCCCGTTTGAGCGGCTTGGGAGCGGGCGGAGGCGTTGGTATCGATGAGTCCGTATTGTTGGCTAACGGATTGACAGCTCCGCCGCGGGAGGGTAGCGGAATCTTACTCACCACGTTGACCGCTACGCTGCCACCGCCTTGGTTGGGGCCGCCCCATACGTCGTGATGCGATAGCACCGTCCCCCACAGCAGCAGCGATCCGAAGAGCGCGGCGTGCAACGCCACGGATCCCAGCAGTTGCTTGCCCAGGGCTTCCTGATGGTCCAGGATGTCCACGTGCGGTGACATCACTTGCGCCGCTTGTCGGCGGCGTCCTCCGGTTTGGTGACCGCGTTCACCTGCAGTTTGGCCGCGCCCAACTCGGCCATCACCTGCGCGATCGGCTCCCAGACCGTTTCCTTGTCCGCGCGCAGGTAAACCGCCGTGGCGCCCGGAAAACGTTGCGCGATCACGGCCGCCAATTCATTGAAGTTGACCTCTTTGTCATTCAGGTACAGATTGCCGTCCTTGGTGATATTCACCACCGGCAACTCCTTGGCGCTGTCCTGCACGGTGCGGGTTTTGGGCACATCCACCTGGATGCCGAACTCCATGACGTGCGCCGTAAGCATGAAGATGATGAGCAGCACCAGCATCACGTCCACGAACGGCGTGACGTTGATCTCCGAGAGCGCGGGGGAGGAGTTGCGGCGGCGCGACCGGGAGTTGCCGCCGCCATTGATCACGATTGGCACGCGGCTACTCTCCGAAACTCCGCTCCGCCAGGTTCAGGAACTCCAGCGCGAAATCGTCCAGACGCGCGCCGATTTCGCGTATGGTATGGCCGAAGTAGTTGTAGAAGATGGCGGCGGGGATCGCCGCGGCCAGTCCCACGGCTGTTGCAATCAACGCTTCCGAAATGCCCGGCGCCACCGCGCGGAGGCTGGCGCTGCCTTGCATGCCGAGATCCTGGAAAGCGCGGATAATCCCCAGCACCGTGCCGAACAGACCGATGAACGGGCTGACGGAGGCGGTTGTGGCGAGCCAGCTCATGTTGCGCTCCAGTTTGGCCATCTCCTCGCTTGTGCCCAGTTGCAAGGAACGTTCAAGGGAAAGTTTATTGGTCACCGAGCCGCTCGCCTTCATCTGGCGATGCACTTCCTCGTAGCCGAATTCGAACACCGACACCAGCGGCGCGGGTTTGAACTGCTCGCTCGCCACCATCACCGCGTCCAGGCCGCCGGCCTTGCGAAACGCGCGCAAAAATCGCCGGTCCGCCGTGCGCGCCTTGCGCAAGGCGCCCCACTTCGAGAATATAATCGCCCAGGAGAAAACCGAAAAAATCAAAAGAATGGCCAGGACCGCGATTGTCAGCGGGCCGCCCCGGCCGATCATGTCCCAAATGTCGATCTGCAGCAGGAACGCAGGCTCTACAGGCGTCAAACCGTCTCCAAAAATTCAGACTAACATATAGACGCAAAGCGGACCGCCAAAGACTGCCACGATCTTGGCGCTGTCCATGTGTCTTTCGCCCCCTGCCTGTGCGGTTTGCATCTAAATCCGGTGACACGATTAATCCACCTTAATCTGTGTCAACTTGACGAACGTGTGTCAACCCATGCACAATCAGAGTAGCTGGCAGCTCCGGCCAGTGTCTGTATCTTTCTCTGGCGAATCACCCGGTAACACGGCGAAAGCGCGTGTGCGATTACTATGAGGTATTCATTTAGGCTGCCTCGTTTCCTACATTTCGCAGTTTTCTTTCTGCTCCTATCCCAGATAGTCTTCGCCGTGGAGGCACGGCGCCCTCGGCACGGCGCGCACCATTCGGTGCGCCACCGGTCGGTTGCCGCACGCACGGTCAGCCATGTCCTGCATGCCCCGATCATCCGCGCCACCTATCATCTCCCGCGAACCGTCGGCGCGATCGTGCGCGGCGGTCCCTGGACTGAGCCGACGTTCGCCGATTCCGCCGCCGGTGACAACGCCGATGGCGAGGATCTCGAAATACGGCGCTCGGCCGTGGAAGCCTTGGGCGCCTACAACGGTTCGGTGGTGGTCGTCGAGCCCGGCACGGGCCGCATTCTGACGGTCGTGAACCAGAAACTGGCGCTGAGCAGCGGATTTCAGCCTTGTTCGACGATTAAGGTCACCATCGCGCTGGCCGGGCTCAGCGAAAGGATCTTGGGGCCGGACGGCAAACTATTCAAGCACGGCTACAACCTGACGGATGCCATCGCGCACTCCAACAACTATTATTTCGCTACGTTGGGCAGCAAGCTCGGCTTCGACCGGGTAAGCTATTACGCGCATCTGTTCGGCTACGGTGAAAAGGCCGGCCTGAGCATTCCGGGCGAGAGCGCGGGGCATTTCCCCAGCGAGCCACCGGTCAACGGCGGTGTCGGCATGCTTTCCAGTTTCGGCGAAGAGATCTCCCAAACGCCGCTGCAACTGGCCGCTCTGTTGTCCGCCCTGGCTAATGGGGGCACATTATATTACCTGCAATACCCGCGCACACCGGCGGAAATCAGCCAGTTCGTGCCGCGCGTCAAACGCCGCCTCGACATCGAAAACCTGATTCCGGTGGTAAAGCCCGGCATGCTGGCCGCGGTCGATCGCGGCACCGCCCACCGCGCGCAGCAAGATGAACCGATCGCCGGCAAGACCGGAACCTGCACCGACAGTCACACCCACATGGGATGGTTTGGCTCGTTTAACGACGTCGGCAAGAACAAACTGGTGGTGGTCGTCATGCTCACCGGCGGCGGGCCCATCCGCGGCTCCCTTGCCGCCGAGGTGGCCGGCGAATTCTATCGCAGCCTGTCCACGAAGAACTATTTCGCCGCCGATCGCATGATCACACCGGCGTCTCTGCTGGCCACCCAGATCTGCTGTTCGCGCTAGAGCGCACCCTCTTTCGCGAGGCAGGATCAGCGTGCCTCCGCGGGCCGAACCAGATAGAATGATCTTCAGATGAATTTCCAACTCATCTTGCGATTGGTAGGTCTGCGCTACAAGCTGCTGTGGGCCCAGACACGCACCCGCAACGGGCGCATCGCACTTTTCCTGGTGGGTTATGCGCTTGCCATTCTCATCGTTATTCTTTTAACCGCTGGCGGATACGGGGCTGCCATGATCGCCGTGCGTTCGGGCAAGTCGGAAACTATCGCGCAAGCCGTGCTCGGCGGCCTGTTCTTGAATGCGCTTCTCACCTCCGTGGTCACCGGCTTCGGCATCAATACGGCCTTTACGGACCAAGCTTTGCGCCGCCTGCCGCTCAATTCCGGCGAACGGCTGGCGGCGCGGCATCTCACCGGCATACTGGAGCCGATCTGGCTGTTCGCCCTGGGCCTGTTCGTGGGGCTGGCCACCGGCCTGTATATTTTCGGCACTGGCAATTTCTGGTGGGGCTCGGTGGCCGCCGTGCTGCTCCTGATGACGGATTACCTGCTGGCGCGCGTGCTGGCTACCGTTATCGAATGGCTTTCGCACGTCCGGGGCGGCACGGCGATTCTGTTCTTGCTGTTGATGGGCACATGCCTGCTGCCCGCACTGCTGGTCCCCCGGCTGGAGCACGCGCATGGCGCCCGGCAGGCGCTCTTCGCCGCGCTCGCATATACGCCGCCATTTGCCGCCGCCACATTAATGGTGCGGTCCACCCTCGCTCTCAATGCCTTGGGCCTGCTGGTTGTCTGGATCGCGGCCCTCCTGGTGCTGCTGGCGTTGATCGAGCGCTTGGCCGCGCGCCCGCGGGGGCAGGCCGCCGCGGCGGTCACCTGGGACGATCGCTATGAGCGGGTGGCATCCATAGTTGGGCCTTCCCTGGCGCCTCTCGTGGGCCGGTCGCTGCGCTATTACGTGCGCTCCAACAAGGTGCGCTTCAACTATATCTTCGCTGTCCCGGCGTTGGGCCTGTTCATTTTCGTCGCCGGACAGCACCAGGCCACACCCAACTACTTCGTGCGCGCACTGGGTTGTTTCATGCTGGTCGGATTTTTGGGAACCGCGGTGATGTCCACCAACCAGTTTGGTTTCGATTCCTCCGGCTTCCGGCGCTATTTCCTGTTGCCCGTGCCCCCGGCCGCGATTCTGCGTGCCAGCAGTTACACCGCGCTTCTGCTGGGAAGCGCACTGCTCACCCTCTCGCTGCTGTTGTGGTTTCTTTTCGCGCCCGTGCGGTTCGATGCGCGCATGGCGCCCATGCTGCTCGGCGCCGGCGTGGGAGGGCTGTTTTTGTTCAATGCGCTCGCCATCTGGACTTCGCTGCTTTCGCCGCGCCGCACCGACTTTGAAAGCACTTTTGGAAACCAGCTTTCGCTCGGCGCCAACGTGCTGCTGATCGGCGGCGTTCTGGGCGCCATGTTCTCCGGTATGTACCTCAGTGAAACTGCCGGCCAGGAGGCGGTGCTGGGTTATTGGTGGACCGCTTTACTGGGAGCCATCCTGGCAATCGCCTTCTACGCTTATTCCTTGCGGCTCGGCGCACAGGTTTTCGTGAACCGCCGGGAGACGCTGCTGAATACCATCGAAGGGCGGAACTGAGACCTTGACGCCTGCCATTGAAGTCGCTCACCTGACCAAGAAGTATGGAGAGACGGTCGCCGTGGCCGATCTCTCCCTGACCGTTCCGAGTGGAACGCTGTTTGGCTTTCTGGGACCAAACGGCTCTGGCAAGAGCACCACCATCGGCTGCCTCACTGGGCTGCTCGATCCCACGGCGGGCGAAGTCCGGATTCTGGGCGAGCCGTTCGGCGATGGCGCCGTTTCGCTCAAGCGGCGCATGGGAGTGATGCCGGAATCGCTCGGCCTGTTCGACGCACTATACGCGCACGAGTTTCTGTTCTTCCAGGCGCGCATGTTCGGCCTCGACGAAGAGACCGCGCGCCGCCGCGTGAACGAGTTGCTGGTAGCCATGGAACTGGAGGGCACCGGCAAGAAACGCCTGTCGGAATTCAGCGCGGGCATGCGCAAACGCGTGGCGTTCGCCGCCGCCGTGATTCACGCCCCCGAGCTGATTTTTCTGGATGAGCCTTTCGAAAGCATCGATCCCGCCGGGGTGGCATCCATCAAGCAGTGGCTGCACAAGATCGCTGCGCAGGGCCGCACGGTCTTCCTCACCACGCATGTGCTCGAAACCGTGGAGCGGTTGTGCCGGCAGGTGGCCATCATCACGCGTCCGGGCAAACTGGTATGGCAGGGCGACATTACGGCGCTCGATCGCGACGGCGTGATTGCGCACGACGGCAAAGAGTTCCGCACCCTGGAGCAGTTGTTCCTACACCTGACCGGCGAGCGCTACGCACAACTCGACTGGTTGTAGCGCTAATGCTCCAAGCGGAATACGTGCCGCAGCCAGACAGGCACGATTCGTTGATGGTTCCACCGATCGGTGTGACGCCGAGGAGGATCCGGCAGCGTCCAGGAGCAGCGAGCCTTGGATATGTCCAGCGCCAGCGCGTAAAGCGTGCCGCGTTCGCCGCTGTGACCGCAATGGTCGAGCCGTAGACCGTGCCGTTTGGCCCACGCACGGTACTGCAACGGGAAATGCGCCATCGCTGCCCGTGAAGCTGTGCAGCAGGCTTTCGGTCCAGGCTCCGCCAGGGGACGCTGGGGGGCGTCATTGAGCTTAGGGAAAGCCCCCTCCGTCGGGAAGCCGCCGTCTTCAGAGCTGGGCTGGCCCGGCTGGAGGCCGCCCGTGAAATTGTAAATGAGAGTGCTCGTCCAGCGTGGCGAAGAAGTGATGAGGGAGGAATTAACTCGCAGACGCCTTCGAAGTAGCTGGCGCCGAAAAGGCTCTCGGCGTGGGGCTCATTGCAGCGAGCATAGAGAACCTTCCCCGGAAAAACCTGCATCGATGTCGCCTCCGGCGGTTAATGCGCGTCTAGCGGAGACAAGGCGTGGCCGTCAATGGATTCTCGATGGAGGGGTACTAGGGATTTACGCCGCCTGGTGGCGCATTAAAAAGAAAAACCGCATCGGGGCTGCTCTTAGGACCGGCTAGAGCTACCACCGATGCGGCTCGCCCTGGTAGGGCTGGGATCGGGCGGCGGACCATCTGGATAACAATTTCAACCGGCATCCCTGGCAAGGTCCGCGTCCAAGCTTCCTCGCCACGAATGCCAGATGATTACCGCAACCGCAGATCCCCGGGGAGAATAAAATTGCGGTTTACAAAAAAACCCCTCTGTTGCAACCAACAAGGGAAGACTACCGAGCCCAAAACCTGTTACGAACAGCGGCTCCCGCAAGCACGTTGTCTTGTTGCGCTCGTTCCTCTTCCGCCTGCCTGTTGCAGCAGAGGGCAGGTTAAAAGTTACTTCGCCAATTCATCACCGAAAATAGCAACCGGATCACCAAGTGTCAATGCTCTGTATCATGCTGAAATCGCGCAACGTTCTGGAAATACCTTTTCCGCGGCCGTGGCCGGAGTGGGCGGGCACTGTGTCGCTATGACACAATCAGGTGGAGTGCCGCGTTTTCGGATGTGCATCGCCGCGTGTCTGGGGATGATCGGGGCCGGGCTGGCGCCGGCACAGGATGAGAACCTGCATGTGGACGCGCCGCACCCCCGGCTATTCCTGGGCGCGCAGCGCCTCAAACGGTTGCGGCGGGAACGCGAGCGCCAGTCGCTGCGCTGGAACCAGTTCCATCTGCTGATGGCGGGCAAAGCGCCCATGCCCGAGCCTGGATTCGCCGCGGCGCTTTACTATCAAGTCGCCGGCGATCGCGACGCCGGCCGGCGGGCGGTTTCCTGGGCGCTGGGCCCGGCCGCGGATCTCCGCCAACTGGCTCTGATCTTCGACTGGTGCCAAGATCTTATGAGCGAGGCGGAGTCCAAGGCTCTGGCCAGCAAAGTCGCGCGCGGCATTGACCAAAGCCGCCGCGATCCATCCGTGGCCGCGATTCGCTCTCGCCTGCTGGCTGCCGTGGCACTCTCCGGACACGTGCCGGAAACGCCGGAGCGCGAGTTGACGAACGTGGTTCAAAAGTGGTGGGAAGGACAGACCGTGCCGGCGCTGAATGATGGCCGCGAGGCACTGGCGCACGACGATACGTATCCCTTAATGGAAATTCTGCACGTGGTGCGCGACAATCTCGTCCTGGATCTGCGTGAGGCTGCGCCGCGGTTCTTCCGCGATCTGCCGGATCTGCAGCTTCTGAGCTACTACCCGGCGACCTTTCCCGCCGGCGAAAACGATTACCGCATCCCGGCCGCTGCGCATCCCGGCGGCGAACCGGATCTGCGGCGCGCGGCGCTTTCGCGGGCGGCCGAATTGAGCATGGTGGCCTACGACAGCAATGGACCGGGCAGCCAGATTCTGCAGGGTTGGCTGATGAACGATAATTTCCTGCTGCGCGGAACATTTGGCGCGCCCTATGAGTTTATGTGGGCGAATCCGTATCAGCCCGGATTAAGCTACCTGCAGGCGCCGTTGTTTTTCCACGATAGCGGGTTTGGGCGGCTCTTTGTGCGTTCCAGTTGGGAGGAATCCGCCGTCTGGCTGGGTTCCTTCGACGGCGAACTGCAACTGTTTCACGAAGGCGGGGTTACCAGGCTCGATCCGCACAGCGCTGAAGAACCGCTGGATCTGGGCCGCGCCGTGATCGTGTTCGCGGCCCGCGCACAGAAGTTCAAGGTGAGAGCGGAGGGAAAGGCCCCTGTTTTCGTGATCGGCCTCAAACCGCGGCACAGATATCTCATCGAGGTGGACGATGAAGAAATGGCGGAAGGCCTGACCGATCCCGGCGGCATCCTGGAGTTGGATGTACCGCACAACATTGAGGTAGGTGTGCGTCTGCGCGAAGGCCGCTAAGCCGGGTCACTCCACATCAATCTGGCCGATGGCTACGGCGGCCGTCGTTTTCCCGATAGCCACGATGGCATCGCTGCCGGGCGCCGCGTTCGCCGGGATCGTGATGCTGAGAGCAGCGCTCCCGATAAAGTCGCCGGTACTGTTGGTCTGTGCGGTGCCGAGCGACTCCCGAGGGTTGCCCCAGTAGACCTCCACGGATTCCCCTGCGCCGAAACCGGAGCCTTGCACTGTCGCCGTGACGCCAGGATCCACGCGATGCGGAGTGACCAGAAGGCCGGGTGTCACGTGGATACTCGCAGCGCCGAGAGCGCCGCTGTCGGTGCCCAGCGCGTAAACGTCCGCCGGGCCGTACGGGTGCTCCGGCACGCGTGGCGCGATGGTGAAGTTGCCGCTCGAATCCGCAGTCGCGGTGGCGATCGGCCTGGAACCCAAACCTCCGAAATAGACCTCGATGCTTTCGCCGGAGGTAAAGCCGCTCCCTGTAAGAGTTGTGCTGGACCCAGGGGTGGCGCTCGACAGGCTGCTGGACAGAGCCGCTGCAGGAAATACCTGCAGCGTGACGTATCCCAGCCCGCTCGGATCCGTTCCCGGCGAGAAGGCAAAAGCCCGGCACACATCGGTGGTTCCGGAGCCGATCCATTCATAGCCCGTCAAAACGACGTTGACACCACTCGAGGTGTAGAAACCGACCCCCGAACCCGGCGCGATGCCCACTTCGAGCGTGAACGTGTCGCTGTTCGGGTTCGGCAGAAAGCCGGTAGAACCGACAACACCAAATACCGAGATACCCGGTGTGGAATTGTTGCCGTTGAAAAACAGATTCAAGCCGCTATAACTCAACGTGCAGCAGGGCCCTTGGGCGAACAGGTAATACTTATAGGTGTTCCCTGCCAGCAAGGGGATGGAAATGCCGGCTTCGGCATCGGATGGACCGTTGACCGGCGAAGTGGAGTCCGGATCGAGCGCCAGCCATAGATCCCACCACTGATCGCCCCCCAGCGTATTCGAAGCCCCGTCCGCGCGGGCTTGCTGAACGCTGGTGCCGCCAGTGGGAGTTGCCGCGAACCAGACGGCCCCCGTTAGACTGGCCTGCGGAAAGGCCGGCAGGCAAACCAGGATGAGGAGCGCCAATAAAACAAGGGAGTGAAGCAGAAGCGGGAAGCGAACAGACATCGTGTTGTCCTCCAAGCCGCGAGGCTACAGCTACCCGACATCCTAGCCATTCTCCATGGGTTTGTCAATCCGTTTGCGGGCGGCCTTATCCCAATTGCGGACACCCTTTCGGCGCGAGCCGCCATAAATCGCTGAGGAATCATGGCCGTATTTTGGCGACGCACCTGCTAGCTGCATGGACCTCAAATTCGCCCTCCGGTCTCTCCGTAGGAACCCCGGTTTCACATTCCTGGCTGTAGCGGTCATGGCTTTGGGGATCGGCGCCAACACCGCGGTCTTCAGCGTAGTCAACGCGGTTCTGCTGAGGCCGCTCGACTATCGCGACCCGGATCGCATCGTCACACTGGCTTCCCTTTGGAAAAAGAGCGGCGGGCACGGACCAGTCTCCGCTCCGGATTTCCACGACTGGCACAACCAGAGCACTGCGTTCAGCGCCATGGCGTATTACGACGACGATTCCACCGCAGTCAGGGCGGGCAGCGCGGCTGAATATGCGCACGTCGCCGAAGTGACGCCGGAGTTCTTCCAGGTGTTCGCAGTTGAGCCGGCGATTGGACGGTTGTTCACCAGCGAGGAGGTCAAGCCGGGCGGCACGGGCGCCGTGTTGATCAGCTATGCCTATTGGCAGAGCCACTTCGGCGCCAACGCGCAGGCTCTGGGGCAAAGCGTACACATGCTGGGCGGCAGCTTTCGGATCGCCGGGGTGTTGCCATCGCGATTTCACTTCCCGAACACGACGGACATCTGGATGCCGGCGAATGTGGTCGTCGGCGAGACCACCTCGCGCTCGGCGCACAACTACCTGGTAGTGGGACGGCTGAGACCGGATGTCAGCCTGGCACAGGCGCAAGCCCAAATGACGGCCATCGGCGCGCGCCTGGAGCGACAATATCCCGGAAGCAATAAAGGCGAGTCGGTGGCGGTCATCCGCGTTCGCGACGAGATGGTCCGGAGCGTTCGCATGACGCTGCTGCTCTTGCTGGGCGCGGTGGCGCTGGTATTGTTGATCGGCTGCGCGAACGTGGCCAATCTTTTGCTCGCCAGGGCTGCCGGCCGGACGCGCGAGATCGCCATCCGTGCGGCGGTGGGCGCCACCCGCCGGCGCATCGTGCGGCAATTGATTACCGAGAGTGCGGTGCTGGCCTTGATCGCCGCGGGCGCCGGTTTGCTTCTGGCCAAGTGGGGATCCGATTTTCTGGTGGCGTTGGCTCCCGGTAATATTCCGCGGCTGGCGGAAAGCGGTATCGACGGTCCAGTGCTGCTGTTTACGCTGGGCGTTTCCGTTGCGTCCAGCCTGCTGTTTGGTCTTGCGCCGGCCCTGCAGATCGCGCGTGTGGATCTGAACGAAATACTCAAGCAGAGCGCGGGACGGGCGCTGGGTGGCAGTTCCGGCCGCATGCGCGCAGTGTTGATGGTGGCCGAAGTATCGCTGGCAGTGGTGCTGCTCTGCGGCGCGGGACTGTTGATCCGCAGCTTTGTGGCTCTTCAGAATGTGCCTCTGGGCTTTCATCCCGAACACGTCATGGTGATGGAGACCAGCGTGCCGGCGGCGGATCTGGCAAGCGCGCGGCGCGCCACGAGCTTTTACAAGGACCTTTTGGGCGACCTGACGGCGTTGCCCGGTGTGTCGGCGGTGGGCGCCACGCGGACCACGCCCGGAACCGAAGGGTCGTATGGCTCCTACCACATCGATCAGATTCCCCACAATGTGACACCGGACGCGCCGCAAGCGGTCCTCTCGGTGATGACTCCGGGGACCTTCGGCGCGCTAGGGATTCCGCTTAAGCGCGGGCGCGACTTCAACGAGGGCGATACATACGACGCGCCCTTTACGGCGATCATCAACGAGTCTCTGGCACGGAAATCATTCCCCGGCCAGGACCCGCTCGGCCGGTTGATCTATTGCGGGCTTGACTCGGCGAAGATCATGAAGATCGTGGGCGTAGTGGGCGATATCCGGCAATACGGCCCAGCGGTTACGCCGTGGCCCGAGATCATCATGCCCTACGAGCAACATCCGCAGACGGCCACCGAGCTCAACATCGTGGTGCGAACAGCCGCCGGCGGCGCGCTTTGGGGACCGATCCAACGCAAAGTCCGCGAGCGCTCCGCCGATGTTCCGGTGAAGTTCACCAGCATGCCGGAACTGCTCGCCGAGAACACCGCCGCGCCGCGATTCCGCACCCTGCTGTTGGTGGTTTTCGCCGGCACTGCCGTCTTGTTGGCGATGGCCGGGGTTTATGGCGTCGTGTCCTACGCGGTGGGCCAACGCGCGGGCGAAATCGGGCTGCGCATGGCACTGGGCGCTACCCAAGGCGATGTTCTCCGGATGGTATTACGGCAGGGTATGACCCTGACGGGTGCCGGACTTGCGATCGGCTTAATTGCCGCCGCGGCCGCCACGCGCCTGCTGACCAGCATGCTGTTCGCGGTGAAGGCCGGCGATCCGGCAACATACTTTGGAGTTGCCGCCTTGCTCGGGCTGGTATCGCTCGCCGCCAGTTACATCCCCGCGCGCCGCGCCACGCGCCTCGATCCGGTGTCGGCGTTGCGCCGGGAGTGAAGGGCGACTCTAGGCCACCAGGTGAATCCGGTTGCGGCCGTCACCCTTGGCGCAGTACAGGGCCTTATCGGCGGCGTGCAGCAAGGCTTTGGCGGACCTCTCGTGATGGAGCTCGACCACGCCGAAACTGGCCGTTACGGAGAACGCGCGCCCGTCCGGCGAATGGTATTGCAGGCCTTCCCATTGTTCGCGCAGACGTTCCAGCAGCGGACCGGCCTGCCGCCCGGTGGTGTGGGGCAACACGATGCAGAATTCATCGCCACCCAGGCGGCCGGCGATGTCACCCTGCCGGATACCAGTGCGCACGAGCTTGCCGAACGCGGCCAGAATCTCGTCACCGGCGGCGTGGCCATGCGTATCGTTGATGGATTTGAAGCGATCGATATCGCAGATACAGATGGAAAGCGGCTGGCTACTGCGCGCCGCGCCGGCAATCGCGAAATCCAGTTGCGTCATGAGGCTGTGCCGGCTGGACAATCCGGTGAGAGTGTCGTGCGCCACGTGATACTTGGCCGTCTGGAAAGCCGCTTCCACGTTGTTGAGATCGTGCAGTAAAATTGCCAGCGACACCAACAGCAGAAACAAGGCCGCGCCGCAGCTCAAGAAGACCATGTTCTGCAGGCGGCTGCTGCTACGCTCCTGCTGCGAAAAACGCGCGGCCAGGATCTCCTGTTCCTCGTGCTCCATTTCTTGGATTACCTGGCGCATTTCGTCCATATACTGCGGGCCGCGGTCGAAGGTGAGGACGCGGCGCGCCGCCTGGAAGCCCTGCTCGTGGCCCAATTTCAGAAGATCGTCCAGCAGATCGAGGCGGCGCAGGACCAGCGGCTCCAGTTTGTCCAGACGGGCCTGCTGATGCGGATTATCGGCAGTCAGCCGGCGCACGGCCTTGAGCCGGTTGCGGGTTTCGGTCAGGCCGGCGGAATAGGGCGCCAGATAGGTTTCCTGGTCGGTCAAGAGAAACCCTTTGAGTTCCGTTTCGGCTTCGGTGACACCACTGGCGGTGGCTTCCAGTTGCGACAGAATGTCGTGGGTATGGGCTACCCAGCGGGCGTTGTCGACCAACGTTGTGGAAGCGCGATGAACCGCCGCGGTGATGCCGATCAAGCAGAGGGCCAGCCCCGCGGCGGCGGCCTTGATCTCGTAGCTCGCCAGCAAACGTACAGAATCGCATTTTAGGCGGGGGGAATTCCAGACTGCTTTAGTTAATCCTGCGGCAAGCCCGCGTTCCAGATCGACTCCGCCAGCGCGGCCACGTCGCCTTCCATGGGGCGGTCCTTGTCGAGAAAGGCGGCGGTTTGGCGCACGGCATCGTAGACCCGGCGGCTGCCAGGGCCAAGGCGCGCGGGACCGCCGCGCAAGTCCACCGCCTGGGCGGCCGCCAGCAGCACCATAGCGGTGGCGTTGCGCAAGCACTCGATCGTCTCGGCGGCGGTAACGGCAGAGTGCATGCCGAGGCTCACCACGTCCTGATTGTATTGTTCGGTGGGCAGGGAATGAATGGAACTGGGGCCGGCCATCTGCCGAATCGCACAAGTCAGACTGGTGATGCTCAACTGCATGCCCTTGAACCCGGAATTGAGGCCCGGATCGGGCACGAGGTTCGCCGGCAGACCGCCGTTGAAGCGGTCGTCGACCAGCACGGCAAAAAGCGCGTTGGCCCAGTTGCCTTCGATGGCGAAGTCCAGTTTCCAGGTATCCAGCAGGCGGGAGATGTGGCCGCCGTAGAAATTGCCTGCACGGTACAAGTTGCCCGTCTCGGGATCGATCAGGGGGTTGTCGTTGGCGGAATTGACTTCGCGCTCGATCACGGCGCGCGACCCATCCAAGGCTTCCCACGCCGGTCCGATGCCCTGCGGCACGCAGCGGAGCGAATAGCAGCTTTGGGAACTTGATTCGGTGGTGTATGCGCTGCCTTCCAGCATTCCGCGGACATAGGCGGCCACACCGATTTGTCCGGGATGGCCCTTGCTCTCGTGGATCCACGGCCGATACGGCTCGGCGGGAGCCTGCAGCGCTTCGATGGCCAGGGCTACAGCTCCCAACAAGGCGCGCAACACGCGCCAGGCATCCACGAAGAGCAGCGCCGCGAAAGCGGTCATGCTGGTGGTGCCGTTGATCAACGCCAAACCTTCCTTGGGAGCGAAGCGCAGGGTTTCGATCCCGGCCGACTGTAAGGCTTCCGCGGCGGGCATACGCCGACCTTGATAATCCACCTGCCCAATGCCTAGCAGGGTGCGCGCGATGTAAGCCGAGGGCATCAAGTCGCCGCTCGCGCCCACAGAGCCGTAGCGCGGCACCACGGGCACGATGCCTTGGTTGAGCAGCGCGCCCAAGCCGTTGGCGAGTTCCCAACGCACGGCGGAGGAGCCGCGCGAGAACGTCGCCAGCCGCAGCAGCATGGCTGCCCGCACGACGTCCTGGGGCAAAGGCGCGCCGGTGCCGCAGGAGAGGTGATTCATCAGGTTGTGTTGGAAGATCTCGGTCTGTTCGGCCGTCAGCGAGAATTTGATATTCCCGCCCACGCCGGTGTTGACCCCGTAGATACGGTCGCCGCCGGCGAGACGTTCTTCCAGCCTGCGGCGCCCTTGCTCGATGCGCGCGCGGCACGTCTCGGCCAACTGCACGGCGGCTCCCGCGCGGGCAACGCTCGCGACATTTTCAATAGTGAGAGGATGAGAACCCAGAACGATGGTGTCTGACATTTGAATGGGGATTCTTCGATTGTAACTGGAATGGACGGACCGGAGCGAAAAGCGTGAGAGCGCGCGCGAGTTTGCTGTGATATCCTCGACAGCATGTCGAAACTGCTGTGGATCACATTACTGGCCGGCATCGTCTGCACACCGCTGCTGGCGCGCGATATTTCCGGCAACTGGGAGTTCAGCGTGGATACTTCGGCGGGCAGCGGTAGCCCGTCATTCGTCTTCAAGCAAGCCGGAGAGAAACTGACCGGCACGTACTCCGGGCTGTTTGGCAAAGCCGACCTGACTGGAACGGTGAAGGGCGACCAGATCGATTTCAAGTTCGATTTCTCATACTCGGGCACGAGCGGCGTGGCGCATTATACCGGCACGGTCGAGAGCGACAAGAAGATGAAGGGGAAAGTCGAATTCGGCGACCTGGGAGAGGGAACCTGGACCGCCACGAAACAGTAAACACGCGCTACAAGAGGCGGAAATTGACTTCCACGGTGGCGGCCACTACCACGGGCTTACCGTCCTTGTAGCCGGGGCGGAATTTCCACTTTTCCACCGCCTCCATGGCCTTTTCGTCCAGCCCGAGACCAAGGCTGCGCACGACTTTCAGATTGCGTGCTTTGCCGCTGGTATCCACTTCGATGTAGAGCACCACCGTGCCCTGATATTTGGCCTTGCGCGCCTCTTCGGAATATTCCGGCTCCGGCTTGTAAAGCGGCACAGGCGCGGTAACGCCTCCACCGACACGGAAAACGCCGCCGCCAAAACCACCGCCTTCACCGGGACCGAATCCGCCGCCTTTACCCGAGCCGACGCCACCGCCGGAACCGGATCCGATGCCGCCGCCCGATCCAGGGCCATTCGAGGGAGGCCCGATCTTGGCTAGCGGATCGCCATATTGCGCCATGTTCACATTCGGCAAATTTACATCCGGAGGCGCGATGATGGTCGGCTCCATGGGCAGCTTGGGATTCAGATTGTTGTACACCTGCACCGGCGGAGTGAACTGCTTCAGCGAGACCTTGGGCAACCGGCCCTTGGCAGCCGGCAACGGAGAGCGATCACCGCCACCACCACCACCGCCCGATGGTTTTTGCGGTCCAGGCTTCGGCTGATATGCCGACACGTCCACGGGAGCGATCAAAGATGTAACCTCTTTGACTTTGTCTTGCACCGCTTTGGTGGAGGCGAGGGTAAAAAGCAGCACGATTACGGTGACATGGATGGCCAGAGAGTAGGCCCCAGATTGTTTTTTGCGCCCATACTGCCCCCAAATATCCTTTACTGCGACGGGCTTGGAGGTGAGCTGCAAGGGTGGCAATACGACCGGATGTATCACTTCGCGAACGCTATCGATCAGCGACCGGTACCACGGCGTTTCCAACTCCGGCGCCAGAAGATGGTTTAAGTGCTCGGCGGGATCGAACTGCGGCGTGCTATTCGGATCTGGTGACGGGGTGTTCTCCATGTTCTCAGACATCATCGCCCATGGACCGCTCTGGCACTCGCGGGCGAACTATTCACCCGATTCGACGCAACAGACTACGGCCTCGTTACAGGTTTTGGAAAATCTCCAAGCTTCACTATGGATATTAGCACAGGAAGCCAAATCTCCGAGGCGAGGTGGAGGGCGGCGCGAGTGCGAAATAATGCACGATCAAAGCCCAAGGTAATGATAATAAGGGACGGCCGGCGGATTGCGGCGGAGGTGTGGTGGGGGTGGTTTTGCGCCGGCGCGCGACGAACAATTGTGGCGATCAAAGCCCAACATGCTGATAACGGGTGTTTTGCTAAGGCTTGCGAAAGGTAAGGACGTAGAGCGTGCCGTCCCAGATCTCCTGCACGGTTACTTCCTGCATGCCTGCCGGCAGCAAACCTGACGGAGCCACGATCTTTCGGGGCCGGTTCTTGAAAAAGGCTCCGGCGATCAGGCGGTTTTCGTTGCGCCGGGCCACCTCCTCGGTTTCATCCACCACTACCAGGCGGGTGCCGGGCTTGGCGACACGCACCATTTCGTGCAGGGCGCCCTCTGGATCGGAGAAGAAATTGATGCCACCGATGTGGAAGACACAGTCGAATGCCGAATCCGGATAGGGCAGATGTTCGGCAAGGCCCTGACATAGACGGGCACGCAGACCCAACCGTTGGGCGCGGCGGCGGCAGCGCTCCAGCATGCCCGCCGAGAGGTCGAGACCGTAGAAATTCAGGCCGCGATCCAGGTAAGGCCAATTGGAGCCGGTCCCGGGCGAGACTTCCAGGAAGCTGGCACCGGCGCGGATCTCTAGCAGATCGAGGTATGCTTTCCGGCGTTTGGTTTCGGCGCCGCTATTGAGCCAGGAGTAGAGACGCGTGGCGACGTCGTAAAAGGGCGCCATGCGGTCGTAGAGTTTTTGGTAGCGCGCATTCGGACCTTCGACCGCGCCCGCGGAGAGGAAGACGGGAATTCCGTTGTGGATCGGGTAGGAGTATCCGGTGCGGGGATTCCTGAGACATTCAGCGTCCTGTAGCAAGGGGCTGCGGTCGATGGGATCGTGATAGGGGATGTCGGAGGGCATATTGAAACCAAAAGCAATTGTTGGCCACCGATGAACACGGATAAGAGCGCACTTCATGAGTGGCCGACCCTTTTGAGTAAGTCGCGGTCTACTTTGGCTTTTACCGTTCGCCGGTCGAGACCCAGGCGGCGCGCGGTTTCTTCGTAACTCCGCGTACGGCTATAGACGATGGTCACATAGCTGGTGAGTAACTCGTCGGCGGTGAGGCGTCCGGCGCGGGCATCCAGGGCGAACTGCGCCACGGCGTCACGGGCGCGCGGCGCGGCCGGCCGGTAATCGCGGCGGATCAGCACGTTCTTCACGCATTGTTCCAGTTCCCGGTAGTTGCCCGGCCAGGCGTAATCGGGCGGCAGGTGGCCGGCGATCCAGGCCAGCACCTCCGCCGCCAGCGCTTCGGCTTCCTCGCCGGCCACACGCCGCGACATATAGAAGACCAGCTCCGGCATCACGGCGGTCGAATCGGCGATCTGTTCGGCGAGCGACGGCGTGACTACCTGATCGGAACACAGGCGGTAGTACAGATCCTCGCGGAAGCGGTCTTTCGAAATCAGGGCGGCCAGATCGCGATTGGTGGCGGTGATCAGCTTGCCGCGAAAGCTCCGGCCGGCGGTGTCGCCGACGGGGTGGAAGGTGCGGGTCTCAATCACGCGCAGCAACTTCACCTGAATGGCCGGGTCCAGATCGCCGAGCTCATCCAGAAACACGGAACCCAATTCAGGGCAGGTTTCGAGCCAACCTTTGCGGTCGGCCACGGCTCCGGTGAATGCGCCGCGGCGATGTCCGAAAAGCTCCGATTCCACCAGCGTGGGCGACAACGCGGAAATATTGATGGGAAAGAAGCCGCCATCGTTCGCGAAAGCTAGCCGTTGATCGTCGAACGGCACGTAGCGCGAAAGGGCGATGGCGCGCGCGACGAGTTCCTTGCCGGTGCCCGAAGGGCCGGTGACAAGAGTGGCGAACTCGCCCATGCGCGCATACAGGGTGCGGCGATAGCGCTGGAAATCGTGCGTGAAGATGGATTGCCAGATGGAGCCGCGCAGGCGGGCCGCGGGCAGGGAGCTGCCGATGATGTCGCGGAAGATCTGTTCGAAGGCGCGCTGAATCTGGCGGAAACAGGCGAAGGTGTGGCGAGCCTCGTGGCCGGTGGGGAAACGCACGCCATCGATGTGGAAGAAATGGCGCCAATCTGCCAGAAAGTTGTTGTAGAAGCGCCAGCGCCCCGGATCGCTCTGGGCCGCCGCGGGACCGAAACCGGCAGCCAGGAATTGGCGGTAATAACGCTGATAGAGCAGGTGCAGGATGGCGCCTTCGTAAAGCAGCAGATCGTCCGCGCGGGCTTCGGTCCCGCTGCGGAGGCGCGCCTGCAGTTCCTCGCCCAGAGTCTCCGTGCGCTCCACGATGCGCCAGGCGTTGGCGCGCGGCCGCTCCGGATCGCGCACCTGCTGACTCCAGACCGGCTCACCGGCGGCGAACTCTTCGCCCAGCGCGGCGCGCTCGTACTCGATGCGTTCGGGCAGGAACGGATTCGAATACGCCAGCTTCGAGACTGCCTGCAAAAAGGCGCGTTGCTGGGACGTGATGAATGGCACGTGATACATGATTGTAACTGCCTGCCGGAACAGGGCGTCCACTGGATTTCATGCGATTTCACGGACTATTCCTCGCTCTCACGCTGGCGGCCTTGGGCAACGCGGAAGACCTGGCCCTCAAGATCCCGCCGGTCAGCACCTCGCTCGACGTGAAAGGCACGCCGGTGAAGATCACAGCCTGGGGCAGGGTGGCGCGTACGCCCTCGGGCGCATATGCGCTGACCCTGACCGCGGATCTGGCGGATCTGCAGGCAAACCTCACCCCGCTGCTGGCCGCTCAACTGGACCGCTCCGAACGCTGCGGCGAGCGCCTTTCGGTGCAGCATGCGGCGCTCGATCCAGCCGCGCCCTCGGCCATGCTCACCGCCAACGTGCACTACGAAAGGTTCGCCTGCATCAAAGCATTCGGCAAGGAGAACGCCAAGCGGCTGGTGGGCGGCAATGCGGTGGTGACGGTCAAGCTGACCCCGTCGTGCGGGCGGGACGGCATCGCGATGGCGTCGAATGTGCAGAAGATCGATGCCGACGGATCGCTCGGCGAACTGCTGCGTTCGGGTTCGCTGGGCGATGCAATCAAACAGAAGATCGCGGCGAGTATCGAATCGGCGGTACGCAAGAGCCTGGATTTGAAATCGAGTCTGCCGCCGGCGGTGGAGAGCGTAGCCTCCATCCAAGACGTACGATTTGCCGGCAGCCCGCAAGGCGCTTTGTGGATTTCGCTGGGCGGGGAAGTGCGCCTCACAGAGGCACAATTTCAATCCCTGGCGAAAGAGTGGCAGCGACTACAATAGTAGCCGGTGCACCATGACTCTCTCCCGCCGCCGTTTCCTGGCTGCTTCGGCTCTGGCGCCTTTCGCCTCTGCCGTCGCGGCGCCTGTAAAGGACGCCGTGCATGCGCAAGTTCAGCCTTTCGACCTGGGCAGCGTTCGCCTGCTGGATAGCGCGCTGCTGCAAATGATTGCGCACAACCGCGAATTTCTGGAAAGCCTGGAGACCGACAGGCTCTTACACACGTTTCGTCTCACCGCCGGATTGCCCACGGACGCGCAACCGCTGGGCGGATGGGAAAAGCCCGACGTGGAACTGCGCGGACACTTCACCGGTCACTACCTGTCGGCCTGCGCACAGATGTCCGTCAGCGACGGCGACAGCCTGCTGCGCGGTAAGGGCCACGCGGTGGTGGCGGCATTAGCCAAATGCCAGAAAGCCAACGGCAATGGATATATCAGTGCGTTCCCGCCGTCGTTCTTCGATCGCCTGAAAGCCGGCCAGAAGGTTTGGGCGCCGTGGTACACGATCCATAAGATCATGGCCGGTTTGCTCGATATGTACACGCTGACAGGCAATCAGCAGTCGCTGGACGTGGTCCAAGGCATGGCGGGCTGGACCAAGCGCTGGACCGACACGCTCAGCGACGACGACATGGCGCGCGTGCTGCATGTGGAATTCGGCGGCATGAATGAGGTCCTCTATAATCTGTACGCCGTCACGGGCGTGAAGGATTACTCGGCCGCCGCGCAACGCTTCGACCACGAGAGTTTCTACGCGCCGTTAGCTGAAGGCCGCGACGAACTCAAAGGCCTGCACGTCAATACGCACATCCCGCAAGTCATCGGCGCGGCGCGACGCTACGAATTAACCGGAGACGAGCGCTACCGGCGCATCGCGGAGTTCTTCTGGACGCAGGTCACCCAGCACCGGGCGTACGCCACCGGCGGGACCAGCAACGACGAGCATTGGCGCGCGGATCCCGACAAACTGGCCGGGGAACTCAGTTACTCCACGCAGGAATGCTGCTGCACTTACAACATGCTGAAGCTCACACGGCGCCTGTTCGCGTGGTCGCCCGACTCGCGTTACTTCGACTATTACGAACGCGCCTATCTGAATGGGATCCTGGGCACCATGAACCCGAAGGATGGACTGACCATGTATTACGTGCCGCTGGCTTCGGGCTATTGGAAGGTGTTCGCCAGCCCGCGGGGTTCGTTCTGGTGCTGCACCGGCACGGGCGTCGAATCGTTCTCGAAACTCGCGGACAGCATTTATTTCCACGACGACAACAACCTGTATGTGAATCTGTTCCTGCCATCCGCGCTCGATTGGGAGGACAAGGGCGTCCACATTCAGCAGGACAGCGCCTTTCCGAAGCGCGGAGAAACCACCCTGCATATTCGCACCGCCAAGCCGGTGAAGTTCGCGCTGCGCGTGCGCGAGCCTTACTGGACGGATGCGAAGACGATGTCGGTCACGTTGAACGGCAAGTCTTTGGAGGCGCAGCGTTCGGCCGGATATTGGGTGATCGACCGGTTCTGGGAGAATCTGGATGAGGTGCGCGTCACACTACCCATGAAGCTGCATGCGCAGCCGATGCCGGACGACGATACGCTGCAGGCCATGATGTATGGGCCGTTGGTATTGGCCGGGTTATTGGGACGCGAGGGCCTGACCGACGAACTGCGCCGCGGCGGCGACAATCCGCCGGAGTTGACCAATCCCGCCGAGACGCCGGACTTCATTGCCGATTCAGCCGATCCGGCGACATGGATTGAGCCGGCCGTGCAACGCCCGGGATCATCCAGGAGCTCATTGTTGTTTGAAACGCACGGGCAGAGCCGCAAGATCCAGATGGTTCCGTTCAACCAGGTTGTGGACCAGCGCTATGCCGTGTATTGGCGCGTCAAGGCGAAGAGCGCGTAGCGGAAAGGCTCCGCTGCAGGAACGCGATGACTCTGGGGCCGGCATCCAACGACGATTCGAAGTTCCCCTTGGGCGATCCGCCCGGATGCCGGTCGCGGCCGGACATGGGATTGCGGCTCTCTCCCACCCACGCCGGAACGATTTCCGGGTGTCCCGCCTGATGCCCGGCGTGCGGATAACTCAGATGCTCGACCTGGTAGGTAAAGTGATGCCTTTCGAGGCGCGCGACGATGGCATTGGCCATGCCGGTGGATTCCCAAATGCCGTCGGCATTGCCTGAAAGCAGCAGGATGGGACCTTGCGTGCGCTCCACCTCGATGGCTCCCTGCAGAGCCGTCTCCGGATCGCGTTCCCCGCCGCGGCGCAACAGAGCGTATGCCAGCGGGTTTCCGTGCCAGGTCCAGGCATAGGGCACCGAGGTAAGTCCGCAACAGGCCGGATAGCGCACGTCGGCCGGGGAATACGCGACCACGGCTTTGAAGGTGGGATACATGGATCCCAATTGCAGCGCCAATTCCCCACCCCGCGAAGTGCCCATGACCGCGATGCGGTCCGGCGCGATCTCGGGCCGTTGTGTCATCCAGTTGACGGCCTTGCCGAAGTATTCCAGCGGAATGCCCGCGAGTTCCTGCGGCAGATCGGCGTAGCGGAAATAGGCCAACGCCAGCGCCGCGAATCCGTGACCGGCCAGCCACGCCGCGCGGCGCGAAGGCAAACCTCCCTCCGATCCGCCCAGCACCAGGACGCCAGGATGGCGCCCACCACCGGGCGGCACGAACAGCACGCCATGCATTTCGGTGACGCGTTCCACGCCTGCGGCCTGGGACACCTGTTCCAGTTGGGCGGTCGAAAGCTGCGCATGTCCGCGCATCAGTTGAAATTCGATGGTCTGCGGACCGAAGTCCTCGGGAGAGCGGTAGCGAACCGTGCGCGAGGAAGACGGCATCATGGACCAAACCAGACCCATCGCCGAAACTTCTTTATAGGAGCCGCCGGTGGCCGGTTGTTTGGATGTGTCGATCCGGCCCTGTTCATCCGCGACGAAATCGGCGTGCGATGTCCAGCGGGCCTCGTTGCCATCGACCAGTTCCGCGCGAATGGTGATGTGTTCATTGGGTTGTAAGCCGGCCGCACGGATGGAAGCGGACTGGTCCACCATGACGCGCCTGGGAACCGCTTCGATGGTCTGTGCGTGGAGAGCGACCCATGCCAAATACACTACCAACGCGAGATTTCGCAGCACTGCAAAATGGCGCATAGGGAGCCGCAATGGTTATCCGTAAGCCGGTAAAATTGAAGTATGACACGTGCGATCTGGGAAGGGACCGTGCTCGCGGAAAGCGACGATATCGTCATCGTGGAGGGAAATCAGTATTTTCCGGCGGAGGCGCTGCACCGGCAATATTTTAAGCCCAGTGGGGAAACGACTATCTGCCCGTGGAAAGGCGCCGCCAGCTATTACGATATCGAGGTGAACGGCAAAGCCAACCCCGCGGCGGCCTGGTATTACCCCAATCCCAAGCCGGCGGCCAGCCAGATTCGCGGACGAGTGGCATTCTGGCGCGGTGTGCGGATTGAGTAACCGCTTTTTCTCAGCCGGCATCGTGGGCACTGGTGTGGGCCGCGGCTGCACGGCTTGCCAGGGCCGCAAAACCTCTGGCGCGGGCATCCCGTTCGAGTTGTTCCAATGCGCGCGCCGCGCCGCGGCCCCCGCGCTTCGCTTCGATCTCGCCCAATGCCAGCCGGGCTCCACTCAGAATGCCGTGCTGGGTGGCGGTGGCGATGGTCTCCCGCAAGTCTCGCAGCGCGTTATTGACGCTCGGCGCCTTGCCCTCGGCGGCTTCCACACGCGCGGCGACGATGGCGAATCCCAGGCGCGCGGCCAGTTGCTGGCTGCTTTTGGGTTGGGCGGCCGCGCGATCCACCTCTTGCCGGGCGTCCGCGATTTTGCCTTGTTTCAGCAGCGCCTCGGCGAGCAACGTGCGCGCCTCCAGGCTCTGCCGGCGATTCTGCCTCTCGAACAGAGCCAGACTATCGCGCACGGAACTCTCGGCCTCCGCCGGGCGGCCGTTGGCCAGCGACAGACCGGTCATCGCCACACGGCACTGGGCCGCAAAAACCTGATTGCCCGTCTCGCCCGCGATCCGCACCGACTCCGCGAACTGCCGCCGCGCGTCATCCCAATTGCCCTGCGCCAGGCGAATGCGCCCCATCCACGCCAGCACGTCCGCGGTGTCCTGCTGGTAGCCGGTCTCCCGATCGGCGGCCAGCGCCTTGGCCAATGTGTCCGCCGCCGCGGGCAGGTCTCCCGCGAAATACAACGTCTGGCCCAGGTTGTTCCACACGCTGCCCGTGCCGGCCTTGTCGCCCATGGCCTGGAATCGCGTGAGCTGCCAGAACACCGTGGCCAGCCCGTTCCGCTCCCACATGGCCGTGCCGTCGTTGCCGATCTCCCGGTCGATATCCAAGGCTTGCTCGTACAAGCCGCGGGCTCCCAGCACCACATTCCGGATATTGCACACTTTCACCGGCGCGAATCAATCGGCGAATCCGCTGGCGACGCCTATCCTGGCTCCCAGCGCGGCACTGCCGGGGACAACGGAGCCGCGCCAGGTGCTGGACAACGTGAAACCGAATACGTCGGGTGGCGGCTCGGCCTGGGTGTACTGCACCAAGAATCCCCCGGCCTGCGCCAACTAAGCCGCTACTTTGCGGCGGGCACAATTTCCAGCAGTTCGATGTTAAAAATCAGCGTGGCGCCACCGGGAATCGACGGCCGGCCCTGGTCTCCGTATGCCAGGTCGGAAGGGCAAACCAGCACGGCTTTGCCGCCGGGCTTCATCTTCTGCACGCCTTCGGTCCAGCATGCAATCACGCGATTGAGGGCAAATTGCGCGGGTTCGTTCCGCCGATAGGAACTGTCGAACTCGGTTCCGTCCACCAGCGTGCCACGGTATTGCACCTTTACGGTGTCGGTGGCTTTGGGTGAGTCGCCGGAGCCTGCCTGCAGTTGACGATATATCATTCCCGATGCCGTCCGTTCCGCGCCTGGCTCGGCCGCCGCTTTATCCAGGAAAGCCTTGGACACGGCTTTCTGGTGCTCAGCTACCCGCGCCGAGCGTTCCTTTGCCACAGGACCGATTTTCGGCCCCCACTCGTTCAAATCGAGAGCGGGCTTGCCGGCCGCGGCATCCGCCAGGGCACGCTTGACGAGATCCAACTCGTGCGGCGAGAGATCGAACTGGCCCAGAGACTTGTAGACCGACAGGCCCAAGGCATAGATGGTTTTCTCCTCGTCGGTCTTCAGTACCACAGGAGCTGGGGGTGCGGGTTTCACGGTTTTCTTCACAGCAGGTTTGGGAGCGGCCGGGTTGGTCTTCGCGGGAGCGGCCGTGGGCGCGGGAGCTTGGGCCATCAGCAGAGCCGGCGCGATTAATAATAGAAAGCGCATCAGTCTAGACTAGCAGCCCGCAAACCGGCGCACGATCCAGGTGGTCATGGAACGCTGATTCTGCACGATGGTGGTCTTCAACGGATCGAGCAACTGGCCGCCCAGTTGAGCGGTGAGTAGAACCAGGAGCGGCTCGTCAACCAGATAGCGCTCGGAGCCGTCCGGCAACAGGAAGCGCCGTCCCCCCAGGAGCTTGACGCGGTCTTCCATGCCAATCGAGGAGGCCAGGCGGCAAAACAGGAGTCCGCCGGGCCGCAGGACCCTCCAGGAGCCCTGCAACATGGCGTTGAACTGATCCTCGTCGCGCGCAAAGTGCAGCACGGCACTGCTGATGACCACGTCGGCACAGGCGTCAGGAAAGGACATTGCTTGGATGGTTTCCACGCGAAAGTTAGCGGCGGGGAGATGCGGCGCCACCGATGCGACAAGGCGGCGCAGGCTTGCCACGGACTGCGGATCCTCGTCCACGGCGAAGACCTCATACCCTTCGCGTAGAAAGTAGACCAGGTTGCGCCCGGATCCGCAACCGGCGTCGAATACCCGCATTCCGGGCACGATGCGGCCGCGCAGAAGCTGGTCAAACAGATAAATGTCGATTGGGCCAAACTGCTCGCTCAGGCTCGGCATCAGGGCCTATTCCGCGGCCCGCGGCTGGTTGGCCGCTTCGGGCGCAGTTGCCGGAGGCTTGGCCGGCGGAACAGGAATCGGAGCCGGCTTGGAGAGTCCTTGCGATTCATAAATCGCGTTAAAGATGAACTGATAGGTTCCATGCGACTGGCCGCGCCACTGGGGACGGAAGCCGAACAGATACACGCGGCCCTTGCCGTATTGCACTTCCATGGCGGCGGCCTTCCCCTGGATCTTTTCGGGATGCAACAGATAGCCGCTCATCAGCGGACTCTGCTCCTTGGGATAGGCGGCGATGATGCGGCCGCGAAACCCTTCCTTCGGCTCGAAGGCCGGCCCCCGCTCAAACATCACGATGGGATCGTGCGGCAGCCCCCAGGCCGCGGCGTCGCTGGAGTCTTGCATCTCCAACCGCAGCAGCGACCCCGAGCAGAAGAACTGTTCGTCCTTCAATCCGGCCAGGACGTTCTTTACCGCCAGCCCCAGATCGTCGATAGCGAACAGAGAAGCGTTGTTGAAGGTGATCAGGATACCGCCGGCCTGGATGAAGTCACGCAGCGCGGCTACGCCCATCACGCCAATGCCGCCGGTATACTCGCCGCGGATGGTTCCGGGACCAAAGCCGTTGCGCAGGGTTTCGGGCGACGTGTCGGGCAAGATGATGGCGTCAAAGTGGTCGCGCAAATCGCCGGCTTGCATATCGCCGTTGCGCATCGTGACCGGGTTGAAATCGTAGTTTTCCAGAATCCAGCGCGACCATCCTTCGTCGATCAACGGCACCCAGGCGCGGTACAGACCCAGACGCGGCTTCTTCACTTCGATGGCATCCTTCGGCGGGGCGGCGGCGGTTCTCGCTACGAGCGAATTGTCGCGGACAATTTTCGCAATGCGCTCGCGATCCCCGCCGGTGACCACGATGGCGCCGATCTCGGTGCCTTCGGGTGCTTCGATTTCCTTCCCAGCAAAAGAGACATGGCCGCCGCCGGCCAGGATCTGGTTGATGGCTTTGAAGCTGTTGTTGGGCTTGTGGCTCAGAATCAACACACTGCCGGTCCCATCGATGTGTCCTTCCGGAGGAGTGAACTGCTCGATCCGTTGCAGGGCGGCGCGCTGGGCCGGCGCCACTGGTTCGAGCACGGGCGCCACCTGGACGCCCATCTGCATCGGCAGCGTCCAACCGGTCACGTCATAGGGCAGCTTGGGCGGACTCGTGGGCGTGTCGCGCAGGTCGGGATACTGCTGCGGCTCGAACAACTCCTTCACCAATGCGGAGAACGGTTGATCCATGAGCACGACCCAGGCGCCCGGCGGATAATCCCGCCCATTGGCATGGAATGGCTGGACGGCCTGGTGCACTTCGATGCCGTTGATGATCAGCTTCTGGACGAGCGTGGCGGCTTCGCCCAAATCGCGCTGATCCCGCGGAACGACATAAGCATAGGGCGGCTCCTTGCGAAAGCGGGCGACGTTGTCGCGGGCGGCCTGGTAGCGGTTGAAGAGCAACTCCTCGCGGTATTTCGCGGCGGTATCGAGCACTGCCATGGAAGCGCCTTCCATATAGCTGACGGCATCGGCGAGCCGCCACCAACCGCCTTTCCAGGGGCTGCTGTAGAAGACGCCCGCGCGCAGGGCGCGTTGATCGGCGGGAAACTCATCCACCGTATAGAACCGCGGCGTGGCGTAGCGGTAGAGGGCGGTTTCGGTGAAGAAGGCGATGCTGTTGCGGAAGATATGGGTGTAGTCGAGGAAGCCCGGATACCAGTTGTCGAATCCCACACGGTTCACGGCGCCGGGCATGCCGTGGGCATCGAGGTACGCGGCGATGTCGGTGCCGATCACGCTCAGCCAGCGCCCCATCAGCGGATGGATGTTGGAGGAGATAGGCTCCACGAAGGGTGGAATGAAGATACGGGTGGGGAATGGAGCGGTCTGATGGTGGCAATAGAATATGACCGGATCCCATTCGATTTCGGCGCGCGTGACGGCTTGCGACTCCAGCATGTTGTTCATGTAGCCGTCGCGATTGTTATCGTGGCCCACATATTCCTGGTAGAGATCCGGCAGGGGGCTTACTTCGAAGGTGGTACCCACATTTTTCCGGTACCAAGCCGCGATCTCGTTCTGGCCATCGGGGTTGAGCGTCGGCCAAAGCATCAGGACGACGTTGTTGAGGATCGCATCGACTTCGGGATCATTGACGGCGGACACCAGTTTGTAGGCCAGAAGAATGGATTGCTGCGCGCCGGCGACCTCGATAGAGTGCAGGCCGCCATCAATATGCACGATGGCCTTACCCTCATGCGCCAGGGCGCGGGCGGCCTCGTCGGACAGGCCGCGACCGTCGGCGAGTTGGCGCGATATTTCCTTGTAGCGGTCGAGATGCGCCAGGTTTTCGGGCGATGAGATGACGGCGATCTCCCAGTCGACGCCGCGGGTGGTCTTGCCGACGGTGATGAGTTTGATGCGTTTGGAGTGCGCGGCCAGTTTGCGAAAATAATCCTGCGACTCGTCGTAGGTGGCGAGGTAAAAGTCATCTCCGGGGCGGTGGCCTAGGACGGACTCCGGAGTGGGCACGTTTGGCGCTTGCGCCGCGGCGTGGAAGACGGAACTGAACAGGATTGCCGCGGCAACCGCGTTGGTTATGTGGCCTCGCATGGGAGGTCCAGAATTATAGCGTAGTTTGGCATTCGCCTGGGTTGGCCGGTGGGGCGCACGCTGAGCTAAGCTGAGAAGACTCGCGGCGCACAATGGGGCCGGTGCGTAGTGCTACGCTTCTGCTTGTGAGTGGCAGTACTCTTTCTGGTCTCGGAAAACTCCTGATCTTGGGTGCCCTGTCCGCTGTCATCCCGGAAGCGGCCGGCACCGATAGACCCGACTTTTCGGGATCTTACACCTTGACCGGCACCAAAGGCGCTTCCAAAACAAAGAGAGCCACGGCTTCGCTTTTGCAGGTCATCCAGACAGGTGCCGAAATTGAGGTCAGCAGGACGTTCGACGGAAAAGCGTATCTGAATCGCCTGAAACTCGATGGCACGGAAGGCGAATACAGAAGTGAAGGCGGCGCACAAGGGACTTCTACAGCCCGGTTCAAGGGCAAGGCGCTGATTATTGATACGCAGGTGACCACGCGTCCACAGGCAAATGGACCGGCAGTTCAAATCCACACCAGGGAACGGTGGACGCTATCATCCGATTTAAGGACGCTGATAATCCGCAGCGACGTGGACTTCCCGAACTCCGGCCTCGGCGGATTCCAGGTGATTGAACCTTGGTCTGAAATTTACACCAGGAACCAATCACCGGTTGCGAGCCCAAGCCAGACTCAGTCCCAAAAAGATTCCGGACCTCTACGCCTCACCCTCCAAAAAGAGGCATTGGTATTTCAGATGACTGCGCCGGGTTTTGCCGTGACGCAGAATGTCACTCAGCCGGATGGTCGCAGGTATCTTCTGGCAACGAATGAATTGTCGAACTCTGCTTTGTCAATTAAACTCGAGAGCGTAATAGGAAAAGCGACTCTCGACGGTTGCCGCGACGTATTTCGCGGTCGAACAGTGCCGGGCGGTCCGTTTAAGCTCGCAGAGATAAGCGAATCAAAAATCGGCGAAATGGCCGTACTGGAATACATGATTCCCGTGGCCAACGGCGTCGCATTAAGACAGAAGAATCTGTTCGGTTGTTTGGTGAAGGATGACGTGTACGCGGATATTCATCTTTCCAAGGCGGGATTCAGGGATGAGGACGAACCGTCGCTGAAGGCCATTTTGGCTACGGCAATGTTTACCGGTGCAGCCGCGGATGCTGTTCTCCTCTTCGACGAAGGTAGCGCATATTTCGGGCGTGACGAATACGAGAAGGCAATTGGACCATATCAAAAAGCGCTGGATCGAGAGAAGGCAGCGCCGAAGCTCCCTCAGCCTCAGTGGCGGGCCCTCATTGATAACTTGGCGATGGCGTACGGTATCACCGGAAGACTGGACGCGGCCGATGAAGTATTGAAGTACGGTGCGTTGAAGGAACCAGATTATCCGATGTTTTATTTCATCACGGCGGATGTCTGCGCGGAGAGGAACGATCTCGACGCCACAATGAAATTCCTCCGGCTTGCTCTGAAATTCCGGGACAATATGAACCGCGGCGAAAAGCTGCCCGATCCCCTCACCGATGATTCATTTTAGCGCTTTTACGAGAACCTGGATTTCAGAAAACTTGCCGCCGAGTTCGGTAAGGCAAGACGGCCCGCAGCCGAAGACCGCGCCTTTAGCTAAACTAAGTGCAGCCATGTATGTAACCCGCCGCTGGCTTTCCGGGCGTTTTTCCCGGCCAGCCAAGGTAGTTGTCTTACTTGCCTGCCTGGTGCCCGCCGCCCGCCCGCAAATCGTGCAATTGTTCCAATGGAAGAATGTCAATATCCACGGCATGGGCTACGTTACGGGCCTGGTGGTGCAGCCGGCCGCGCCGTTTGACGTTTACATCCGCACGGACGTGGGCGGCGCCTATCGCTTCGATCGCCCCTCCTCCAGTTGGATTCCGTTGTTGGATGGTTTGGCGACGCAGGCAGGTATTGGGACCGAGTCAATGGCGATCGATCCCGGCAATCCGGGACGCGCTTATGTGGTCATACCGCGTACCAATTCGATTGCCGGTAATGAATACCAATACACCGGTGAGGTAATGGTCTCCGAAGACCGCGGCGTCACATGGCGCGGCACCGGCCTGGTGCAATATGGCGTATACATCGGGCCGAATGACGATTACCGCGTGGAATCCGGCGAGCGGCTGGCGGTGGATCCCAATAATTCGAACGTGCTCTATTTCGCGTCGCGCCGCAACGGATTGTGGCAAGGTCTGCGGCAGGCGAACGCGCAATATACCTGGGCTCCGGTCTCCAGTGGCCTGCCAGCGTGGACTGCAAATCCGACCACCGACGCCGCGGGTTACACGTTCGTGCTGTATGATGCCCGGCAGACGTTGAACGGCGTGTCGCAAACCATCTATGTGGGTGTACACGGCAGTGCGGTGTGGCGCTCGGCGGACGGCGGGCAGACTTGGGCCAGCCTGGGCGGTCCTACGAATCCCTTGCGTGGGGTGGTTGCCGGCGACGGCACGCTGTACGTGAGTTGCGGCGTGACCAGCCCCGGCGCGGGGAATGTGGCGCGGTATGCGAACGGCCAGTGGACCGATATCACTCCCGGCGATAAGTCCACACCTTACACGGGAATCACGGCGGATCCGACAAACCCGGCGACGGTGATGGTCGGGCGCGACACTTCCGTCTGGCGTTCCACGAACGCGGGCGCTTCCTGGAGCCAGCAGGTGATGGCTATGAACGGCGCCGGCGATCCGTTTGTCGCCACCTCGAATTCTTCGGCTCCCAACTATTACCTTTCCACAGCCGGGGCCTCGGGCGGTATGGCCGCTCTGTACATCGATCCCGCGAATGCCAAACAGGCCTGGTGGACCAATGGCTGGGGAGTGGCGCTCACCGCGGATGTCACCGCCAACCCGCCGTTCTGGGCCTGGCAGATGCAGAATCTGGAGGAACTGGTGGGCGTGATGGTGCGGGTTCCGCCGAAAGCGAAGGCCAGCGGCGGCGCGGACCTCGTCAGCATGGTGGAAGACATGGTCGGATTCCGGCATGCCGACCGCGACCAGGTACCAAGCACCAAGATTAGTCCATCCGGCGTGCCGTTCGATCCGAATCCGAGCTTCAGTTGGCAGACTAACATGTACGGCGGCACCACTTATCCGGTGCCATGGCCCAATGTGTCCATGGGGGCCAGCCTGGATTACAGTTACTATCAGCCCGATAACCTGGCCTTTGTGGGCAATGGAGAATGGCAGGCCTGGTCGCTCTACGGCTCGTCCAGCGACAATGGCGTGACATGGAAGGCGTTCGCCGCCGTGCCTTCCGAGCAGCTTTGGTCGGGCGGCGTCGAGCAGTTATCCACTCCGGTGAGCGGACAGATCGCCATGTCTTCCACTAATCCGCTGAACATGGTGTGGGCGCCGGCGTGGGGCACGTTTGATGGCGGATTTGACACGGCCAATTCGGCAAATGCACCCTGGCCGCATTACACCACCGATGGCGGCAGGACCTGGAATCTGTGCATGCTGGCGAATCCACCCGCGCAACCCAATCCTTACGATCCGCAAAACAATAACGAGGTGCACTATAACGCGCTGCCTAAATCGTGGGCCATCGGCATCAGCCCGTATGTGACCAGCAATATTCTGTCGGCGGACCGGAACGATCCAAACGGCACGACATTTTACTATTGGGACAACTCCTTCTTTTATTACTCCACCGATGGAGGCGCAACCTGGACGACCAGCGCGGCAACGGGTTTCCCCTCCAACATTGTGAACGTGACCATTGCCTCCAACCCGGCCGTTTACGGGGATGTATGGATGGCGTTCGCGCGCAACGGCTGCTGTGGGACCGCGGACGTCAACGGCAATCCGCTGTATCATTCGACGGACGGCGGAAAGACGTTCGCGACCGTGGCCGGCATCGCTTTCTGCGACAAGATCGCTTTCGGCATGGGCAACAGCCCGCAGACGCCTTTCATTTATATCCTGGGCCGCACTGCCGGCGCGGCGCGCGACGCCATCTATCAGTCGCCGGATAGCGGTCAAACATGGATTCAGATCACGAACCCGGACACGCAGGCCATGGACAATGTGGCGCAGATGGAGGGCGACATGCGCACACCGAACCTGCTCTACCTGGCGGTCGCGGGACGCGGCATCTGGTACGGCACTCTGCCAGCTTCCGCTCCGGCCGTGCCCGCCTTTACCGCGAATGCGGTGACGAATGGCGCCAGTTTCGCGGACGGATTGACGCGCGGATCGGTAGCCACGATTTTCGGCGCCAACCTGGCTCCGGAAGGGTCCGGGACGGGGGCGGCGTTTGTACCGCTGCCGACCAGCTTGAACGGTGTGATGGTCACGGTCGACAGCTTCCCCGCGCCGCTCTGGTACGTCTCTTCGGGGCAGATCAATTTTCAGATGCCCTGGGAGGCGGCCTTGGCGGGCACTTCCACTATTCAGATCTACAACGGGCTGGGAGTCAGCGAGGCGGTTCCGGTGATGCTCTCGCCCTACGCTCCTGGAATTTTCGAGTATTCGCAGGCGGTGGGTGACACGGAAGGCGTGATTACGCATGCCGATTACAGCCTTGTGTCCGCGGCCCAGCCCGCCGTGCCCGGGGAGCAGATCATTGTCTGGATGACCGGTTTCGGCGACGTAGCGGTGGTTCCCGACAGCGGCTTCGGAAGTCCCTTGGGCGCAACCGTGACCACGCTACCCACGGCGACGCTTTCGGGATTCGGCGTTACCGTGACTTACGCGGGCCTGACTTACGGCGCCATCGGCCTGGCCCAAGTGCAAATCCAACTGCCCGCCACTCTACCGGCGGGCAATCCGCTGAGCTTGCAGGTCACCGCGGGCGGAACGGCGAGCCAGATGGTTCCCTTGTGGGTCAAGCAGCCCTAGGCCCCTTCTAAACGAGCGCTTCGCGCGGGTCAACCGGTTTTACCCGGGCGGTGTGCTGCGCCGCAACCCAAGCCTGCATGCCGCCGGCTAAGTCGGCGAGGTTTTCGAAACCATGCTGCTGCAGCAGGCTGGCGGCGATCGCGGAGCGGTAGCCCGCGGCGCAGTGAACCACCACGCGCCGTCCCCGCGGAATCTCCGCAATTCTCGCCGGCAGTTGATTCAATGGGATATTCACGCTGCCCGCGATCCGGTTTTGCACGCACTCGCGCGGCGCACGCACGTCCAGCACAAACGGCGCCGCAGCCTGGAGTTCCTCCGCCAGTTCGTCGGGACTGGTGCGCTCGGTCGCGGCGACCAGGTCGGGCCGGCCGCTCAGCGCCAGCATTCCGTCGGCGAGATAACCGGCAATGCGATCGAATCCGATCCGGCCGAGCCGCATCACCGCCTCGTATTCGCGCCCAGGCTCGGCCACCACGACGATGGGACGTTCCCGGTCCATCACCGTGCCGGCCCAGGTGGCGTATTGGCCGCCCAGTCCGATGTTCAGACTCCCCGCCAGGTGCGCCGCCTCGAAGAACGGCGCTTCCCTGACATCCAGAAGCTGCGCGCCTTCCTTTTGCAACCGCAGAACATCGTCAACAGCCAGGGGCTTCAGGGATTGTGCGAGCGCCTGGTCGAGGGTGGGCCGCTCCTTGGTGTTCAGGACGGCGTCAAAAGCGAAATAGGATGGCGCGTCGGGCTGGTCCGCCACCACCAAGCGGATGAACTCGTCTTTACTCATCGGTTGCAGCGCGTAATTCAGCGTGCGCTGGATGCCGATGGTGGAAAAACTCTCCGAACCGAGCGCCTTGCCGCACAGCGACCCAGCGCCGTGCGCGGGGTAAACTCGCGTGGCGTCGGGGAGCATCAACAGTTTCGCATGCAGCGAATCGTAGAGCAGGGCCGCCAGGTCCTCCGGCCTCCAGCCTAGAGAGGCATGCAGATCGGGCCGGCCCACGTCTCCCACGAACAACGTGTCACCGGTGAGCACGGCCCACGGCTCGGGATGCTGCCCGGCATCGAAGACCGCGATGCAAACGGATTCAGACGTGTGCCCGGGAGTCTCCAGTACCTGTAGAGTGACGCTGTCGCCCAGCCGCACGGTGTCGCCGTCTGCCATCGGCGTGTGGGCATATTCCGTTTTCGCCCGCGCGCCCAAATGAATGGCGGCGCCGGCGCGGTCGCGCAATTCCAGGTGGCCGGCGATGAAGTCGGCGTGCGCGTGCGTCAGAAAAACGTGGCGAATCTCGAGCCCTTCGTTCCGGGCATCCTCCAGGTATCGATCCACGTCGCGCTGCGGGTCCACTACGGCCGCTACGCGCGTGCCTTCGTCGGCGATCAGGTACGAAGCATGCGCCAGGCAATTCAGGTAATACTGTTTGAAGATCATCGGGTCGAGTATCCAACCTAATTTTAACGGTCAGAGCTGCCGTGGCGCCGGCCGGCCTGCATGCGCAGAATAGCAGCCACCAGGGCGTCGATATCTTCGGTGGTGTTGTAAAGCGCCAGCGACGGCCGAACCGTGCTTTCCAGGCCGAAGCGGCGCAAGATGGGCTGCGCGCAGTGGTGCCCGGAGCGCACCGCGATGCCTTCCTGATTCAGCATCACGCCTACATCTTCGGTGCGAAATTCGTCCAGCACGAACGAGAGCACGCCGGCTTTCTCGCGCGCGGTCCCAATCAGGCGCAAGCCGGGTATCGCCTGCAGCGCCGCGGTAGCGTAAATCAACAGCCCGTGCTCGTGCCGATTGACGCTCTCGATGCCGACTTCATCCAGGTAGTCCAGGGCGGCGCCCAGTCCCACGGCGTCGGCGATATTCCCCGTGCCGGCTTCGAAGCGTGCCGGGGCCTGCTGATAAACGGTCTTCTCGAAGGTCACGTCCACAATCATGCTACCGCCGCCTTGCCAGGGCGGGGTGTTGTCGAGAATGTCGGCTTTCCCGTAGAGCACGCCAATTCCAGTGGGAGCGAAGATTTTGTGGCCCGAGAAGACGAAGAAGTCGCAATCGAGAGCCTGCACATCGGTTCGCATGTGGGCCACGGACTGCGCCCCGTCCACCAGCACGCGGGCGCCGTGCCGGTGCGCCATCTCCACCATTTCCCGTGCCGGCGTGACGGTGCCCAGCGCGTTGGATACCTGGGTGAACGCCACCAGCCGCGTGCGCGGTCCCAGAAGCTTCTCGTACTCCTCCAGAATCACCTCGCCGCGATCGTCCACGGGCGCTACCCGCAGACGGGCGCCCTGCGCAGCGCACAGTTGCTGCCAGGGCACGATGTTGGCGTGGTGCTCGAGCCAGGTGATGACGATCTCGTCATCCTTCTTTACATGGCGGCCGCCCCAGGCCTGGGCGACCAGGTTGATGCCTTCGGTGGCGCCGCGCACAAAGACAACTTCGCGCGCGGAAGAAGCGTTGAGGAAGCGCCGCACTTTTTCGCGCGCGCTCTCGTAGGCGTCGGTGGCCCGCGCGGCGAGCGTGTGGGCGGCGCGATGCACGTTGGAATTCTCGTGCCGGTAAAAATACGATATGCGATCGATGACCGCGTTGGGCTTTTGCGTGGTGGCGGCGTTATCCAGCCAGACGAGAGGGCGGCCATGCACACGTTCTTCCAGAATTGGAAAGTCGCGCCGGATCAAATACGGATCGAAGGGGCGCTTCGCGCGCCCCAAGTCCGGCGTCATCTCGGGGCTGTAATCGACCTCCGTGGGCTGGCCTGCCGAGCCGGCGTTTGGAACACCCGCCGGAGAAGCTTCGCCCGGCTGGGCCGGAGGCGATGAAGGCATGGCGGGCGCGCCGGGCGGAGACTGCGCACCGGGCAGTCCGGGCATAACAAACAGGTCGCTGGTTACCGGGAACGAAATCGCGGCGTTGAACGGTCCGGCGAAGCTCGCTACGGTTTCTAACCATGCTGGCCGCTCCATCGTCGCGGCGTCCGTCGCAATGGTGGGCGAAGTTGTGGACGGCATCGGCACAGGCCGATCCAGAACTAACGGCATGCCGGTCATGCCGGGCAACGAGAATAGGTCGCCCACGGCCGGCATGGATGCGGGCGCGTTCCATGGCGCCGGATCCGCCGCCTCGCCCAGATGGGCCGGAGACGCAGGCGCGCTTTGCATCGCGGGGACGACCGGAAACGAAAACAGACCGCTGGGTTCCGGAGGTGCGAGTCCCGGATTCAGCGGCGGCTGCGCGGCGTTATGGATGTAGGCCGGGGAACCGGGCGATCCAACGACAGGAACAGCGCCGGGATTCTCCGGTGTCAACGAAGCCGGTTCCGCTGAAGTTGCCGGAAACGCGCCGTAAGAGGGCAGTGCGGCGAAGAACTCGTTGGCCAGTCTAGCGATGGTCGCCGCATCCGGCACGTGCGCGGGCGGATCTACCGCTTCGGTCTCATTTGTATTCATGGTATTGGCCCACATGCACGTCTTCCAGCACGCCGAGTGCATCTTCAGTGAGGACCGCCACCGAACAGTATAGTGAAATCAGATAGGAGGCGATCGCCTTGTGGTCGATCCCCATGAAACGCACGGAGAGGCTGGGCGACACTTCGCCCACCAGCCCAGGCTGAAAGAGGCCCACGACGCCCTGTTTCTTTTCACCCGTGCGCAGGAGCAGCATGCTCGTCTTTTCCTCGCCAATGGGCACCTTATCGCACGGCACCAGGGGAATCCCCCGCCAGGTGAGGAACGGGGAACCGAACAGCACTACGGTGGGTGGCGGGACGCCGCGGAAGGTGCACTCTCTCCCGAAAGCGGCGATGGCTCGCGGGTGCGCCAGGAAGAAGCAGGGTTCCTTCCAGACTTTCGCGATCAGCTCGTCCAGATCGTCCGGGGAGGGCGCGCCCGCCCTGGTTTTTACGCGCATGCCGGGCGCTACGTTGTTGAGCAGCCCGTATTCCTTGTGGTTGACGAGTTCTCTCTCCTGACGTTCTTTGATCTTTTCGATGGTGAGCCGCAACTGCTCCTTGATCTGGTCGTGCGGGCTGCGATACAGATCGGATACGCGCGTGTGCACATCGAGCGTGGTGGTCACCGCGCTCAAGGTGTACTCTCTTGGTTTCTCCTCATAGTCCACGAAGATCTCGGGCAGTTCCACCTCCTGGTCGGGACTGCATTCGACTGTGCGAGTCCCCGGGCTAGTGGGTTTCACCTTGTTCACCCGGTATGTGCCCGCTTCCACGGGCACCCATGAAAGGAACATGACTAGCCAGCGCGGCGTGATCTGTTCCATCATGGGAACAGTCTTGGTGGTTACCGCAAGCTGGCGCGCGGCCGCTTCCCCAAGCGTGTGACGGATTGGGGACATCGAATCCTTGGATTCTGCTTTGTCGGACATGGACTTTTGTGATTCCTCGGAGTTGATGGTAACTTGGTTGGTTATGATGAGTCAAGGGTATACTTCTCTCTTTACCTGAATCTGGACCGACCTTGTCGACTGGGATTAAACGTTTGTTTCCCACCGGACTAATCCGGCAATATTCCAGAAGGCATCGATTGGGTGTGTGTACTATGAACACATTGGGACCGTTTGGCCGCGGATATCGTCTAGGAGAACGCTGAGAATGACAGTCATCGTAGTGGGAGGAGGAGCGAGTGGCGCGCTCGCCGCAGCGCAGTTACTGCTTCGCGGAGCGGAAGTCACACTGCTGGAGCCGTGTGCCGAGTTGGGGTTGGGAACGGCTTACTCAACTAATTGTCCTCTACACCTTCTGAATGTGCCCGCCGGCAACATGTCTGCATTGCCGGATGATCGGGAGCACTTCCTGCGTTGGCTGGAGCAGACATGGCCGGGGCAATATACCGCGTGTTCATTCGTTCCGCGCGGATTTTACGGAAAGTATATTCAATCCTTCCTGGGTGGAGCGCTGCAAGCCGGCGGCGGAAAGTTCCGGCATCTGCGCGCACGGGCCGTGGGCGCACGCGCGGGGGCCGGGAAAATCGTGGTCGAGACGGAAGAGGGCGGCGCGTTGTCCGGCGACGCTGTAATTCTGGCGACCGGGGTTGCCGCGCCGGCGGCGTGGCCAGGTCTCCCCGAGGATGTGGCATCCAGCGGGCGCTTCTTCAAGACCGCCTGGATGCGGGGCGCTTTCGAGCTGCACGAGCGCCATGCTCCCGTGTTGCTGCTCGGAAGCGGACTAACGGCGGTCGATGCCCTGCTCGCGCTGCGCCATCAAGGGCATCGCGGCAAGGTGTATATGGTTTCGCGCCGGGGACTTCTGCCGCAAACGCATCTCTTGCCGGTCACAGGTTGTATCACCTACCCGATCTGCTCCAGTTTGCGCGACCTGGCGCACCGTATGCGAACGGCGGCCGAGCAGGCAGCCGGCATGCCGGCGGGCTGGCGCGAAGCCGTGGATTCGATCCGGCCGGAAACCAACCGCCACTGGCAGTCCCTGGAAGTCGCAGACCAGCGCCGTTTTCTCCGACATTTGCGGCCTTTTTGGGACTCGCACCGTCACCGCATGGCCCCGCAGATCGGGGCGGTGGTCCACCAGTCGATTCGCGACGGGAGCCTCGAAGTGCTGGCTGGGCGTACCCGCGGCTTTCGACTGCTGGGGGACGGCGTGGAGGTGAACATCGCCAGGCGTGGCCGCGCGGAAATGAGAACGTTGCACGCCGAGCGGGTTGTCAACTGCACCGGCTTTGACACCGATCTTAGCCGCAGCACGAATCCGCTGCTGCGCAACCTCGTGGAGCAAGGCTGGCTGCTCCCCGATCCGCACCGGCTGGGCGCAATGGTCGACGATCGGGGTGCGCTCTCACAGGCGCACGCGAACGCGCACCTCCCGATTTTCGCCCTGGGTCCGTTGCGCATGGGGACGTTGATCGAATCCATCGCCATTCCAGAAATTCGCGTGCAGGCCCGCGAATTCGCGGATTTCCTGATGTCACCGTACTCCGAAGCCAGCCCCGTGGACCGCCTGGCGCACATCTGAACATTAAAAGCGCCAAACGCTTCTATGCGTGGGGCAGGAACAAAACCCGCGCAGTGAGCAAGATTGTGACCTTAGATACTTAAGTGGCGCCACGGATGTACGATTGCACTGCCCTTCGCGATGGCGCTCTGCGAGGCCGAATCGCCATACAGCGGAGCCAAACTTTCTGCCTGGGGCAGGGTTCATTGAGCGTGATATTTTCGCGGACAAGAGGAACTGATGATGCGGATTGGGCAATTCCATGCTCAGACAGACACTTATACCTATCTGGGCACCGGAAGGATTTATCGTGTCCCCAAGGGCCAGCCGGGGGCCGGAAGTCTGCTAAACGCGTATCACGCTGAGATCAACACCGATGCTGGGTTGGCTCTGTCTAAGGACGACAGCCTGCATTGGACAGACCTGAGCGAGATCATTCGACCTAACCAGGCTTACGAAACCGACCTGGCGAGTTTGACTTAGCGTCCCCGCGGCTGGTTGACTCTCCCGACGGGCAGTATTTATATGTGTACTTTCCGGATTGGATCGCAAACGAAACGACCCAACCAACTACCGCAACGATCGTCTCGGTAGCGCGCGCGCCGATTGCATCCGTGCTGGAAGCGGCGTCCGGCGAACTTCCGCACGCGGCGGCGTTTCAGAAGTACTACGAAGGGGCGTGGAGCCAGCCTGGGATCCGAGGATTGTCGTACCGATCTGAATCCGAACGGCGCAGCGCTGTTTCAAAAAACTCGATCCAGAGCGCGCCTATGAGCGCTGCCCGCACTTCCGCGCTCTTCTCTACGACATGCTGTCCCCAGCCAGCCTACGAATGCCCTAACACCCGATGCGGCTGGTACGGCTCCGCCAGCGCTTTCAACTCTGCGTCATCCAGCTTAATATTCAACGCCGCTGCCGCATTCTCCAGATGCTGCATCTTACTCGCCCCCACAATCGGCGCGGTCACGCCCGGTTGTTGCAAAATCCACGCGAGCGCCACCTGCGCATTCGGTACGCCCCGCGCCTGCGCGATTTCAGTGACGCGGTCCACCACGGCGAAATCCGCCGGTTGATAGTACATCCCGTGCGCATATGGATCGGTCTTCGAACGCACGGTTTCCCCGAAGTCTTCCTTGCGCCGGTTCCCGGCCAAGAATCCGCGCGCCAGCGGACTCCACGGAATCACGCCGATGCCTTCCTCGCGGCACAACGGAAGCATCTCGCGCTCCTCTTCGCGGTAGATCAGATTGTAGTGATTCTGCATAGTGGCAAAGCGCGCCACGCCCATCGCATCGGCCAGATACAGCATCTTCGCGAACTGCCATGCGAACATCGACGACGCACCGACGTACAATGCCTTCCCTGCACGCACCACATCATCCAGCGCCAGCAGAATCTCCTCCATCGGCGTCTCAGTATCCAACCGGTGAATCTGGTACAGGTCCACGTAATCGGTGCCCAGCCGCCGCAGGCTATCGTCGATGGCGTGGCGAATATGCTTGCGCGACAGGCCGCGCTGGTTGGGGTCGTCACCCATGGGGTTGAACACCTTGGTCGCGATGACCACGCGATCGCGTCCCGGTCCGAAATCCTTGAGAGCGCGGCCGAGAATCTCCTCGCTCACGCCATCCGAATACATGTCCGCCGTATCGAAGAAATTGATGCCCAACTCCAGCGCACGGCGCAGAAATGGGCGGCTCTCCTCCTCTTCCAGCACCCACTCGCGCCAGCGCTTCGACCCGTAGGTCATAACGCCCAGGCAGATGCGCGACACCTTCACGCCCGCCGAACCGAGATTCACATAGTCCATATTTGAATTCTAACGTGCGATCATGCGGCGCAGGCTGTCGCGCACGCGCTCCATCTCCGCGGCGCTCACGTACTTTCCGCGCGGCCAAAAGAAGCCGCGCAACCCGTCTTTCTTGCGCCGCGGCACGATGTGGATGTGCAAGTGCAGCACGCTCTGGCTGACACGATTGTTGATCGCGACGAATGATCCCTCCGCGCCCATCGCCTGCTCCACGGCTCCGGCCAACAAGCGTGCATTTCCGAACAGCGGCGCGATCAGATCGGCCGGCAGGTCAGACAGCGTTTCATAATGTGCTTTTGGAATCAGCAGACAATGTCCCGGAAAGAGCGGGCGGTGGTCCAGGAACGCCAGCGTCAGTTCGTCCTCGAAAACAACAGCCGACGCAACCTCTCTTGCAACAATATGGCAAAACAGACAGTCCATCGAAACGATATTAGCGCTTCAATCCAACCGGTGGAGGCAGCGATGATTGCGACCTGAGCGCGTGAGGCCGGTTGCGGTAAGCTTGGAATTGTGAGGCTACTGCATTTCCTCTTCCTGCTGGCGGTCGCCGCCGAAATCACTGTTCCGGCGCTGGTCGGTCTCCCGATGATTGCCGGGGAACTGGACCGCGGAATCGCCTTGGCCAACGTCGCCGCCACGGCGGAATCGTTATTCTTCGCGGAAGCGGAGGAGGTTTATCAGCAGGTGCGGAGCGTGCTGCCGAGGATTGACGGCCTCACGCCCGGCGATCACGAGGTGCTGGTAACCAAGGTGACGGATCTGCGCATGGCGCTGGAATTGGTTCCCGGCGCGATGGACCGGCGTCACCGGCCGCCGTCCTTCATGGGATGACCACCAGGCGCGCAGTCTGCTGCGGCCGTTGCCACATCCGTTCGATATCCGCAAGCCGCACGCGTTCCGTTTCAATCCGCAGCTTGCCACTGGCCGCATAATCCAACGCCTGCTGGAACGCTTCCATCAATTTGTGGAACGGCGGAAATCCGCCGCCCAAGATGGATAGCGCCGCACTGCGCAACACGGCGGCCGGGAGCGAGATGGCCGGTCCAGCGCTTTCGCCCACCGGGATCAGGCGCGGCCCGGCCGGTCTCATGGAAAATTCCCCGCGGGTCAGGGTGGCCAGCAAAAGTTCGGTGGGCCGGCCCCACACATAGTCTACGATCACGTCATAGCCCTTGTCGCCGGCCTCTTGCGTAAATGCTTGCGTGATGTCCGCATCTTCCCCGGTCAGGTGGATCACGGCATCCGCCCCCAACTCCGGCAACGTGCGCAGGACCGCCGGATTGCGGCCCGCCGCCACCACGCGGCCGGCGCCCAGCAGCTTGGCGATCTGTGCCGCCAGCCTGCCGGCGATGCCGGTCGCTCCCAGAATCAGCACGGTTTCTCCGGGCGCCAATTTAGCGGTCCAGACCAGCGGCAGCCAGCTCGATAGCGCTGGGTTAGGCAGGGCCGCCGCCGTTGCGTCGTCCAGACCCGCGCGCACCGGCCAGCATCGCGCTCGCGCCACCACGGTGCGTTCCGCCATGGCGCCATACGGCCGCCGCGGTCCGCCGAAAAACACCCGCGTGCCGTCGTCGAGTTGGCCTACGCCATCGATGCCGCATACGACCGGAAGCTCGCGCGGACTGGCGTAATGCGTGCCTGCGGCCACCAGACGGTCGACGGGCTTCAGCGAGGCGGCCAGCACGTGTACGATCGCTTCGCCTTCGCCGGCTACCGGCTCAGGGAACTCTTCGTAAAACGGTGGCTCGCCAAGGGCGTGCAGAACGGCCGCTTTCACGGGCGCGCGCCTACTTCCATTGCAAAGGACCGCGTTCGAAGCGCACGTAGAGTTGCTCCAGCAATTGCGCGTTGCCTCCCGCCAGATACTCGTAGGCGTCGTCCCATTCCTTACCTTCTTTCCATCCGGTCTGCGTCAACGTAACACGCGTGCGGTCCCCTTCGGGGGTGAAATCAAAGATCGCCGTGGTGCCGGTGCGCCGCACCTCGGGGAACTGTTCGGGGGCCAGAGCGCGCACCACTAACTGCCGCCCGTCGCGGAAACTGACGATGGTCCCGCCGCCAGTCTTGCCACCCGGGAAATGCACCGTCCAGCCGCCGCCTTCGCGCAGGTCCACAGTGCAATCCTGCCATAGCCACGTATCCAGACCCGCGCTGGTGGTGAATGCCTGCCATACTTGGGCGGGCTTGGCCGCTACCACGACCTCGAATTTCAAGGCCTTTTCCGGCTGGGTCACTCTGGTGACTTCCACCGGTGTCTTCTTCTTGGTTGCCTCCTGCGCGCCGGCCGCCAGCGGCGCCAGACACAAGGCGATCTTCAGAACTGTCTTCATCATTTTGGATTTCTCTTTCGTTGGGTAGATAGATATTGAAAGTAAGTCTGTAACTGTGCCACGGATTGATCGAACGGTTCGATGCGCCGGTAGGAGCGGGATTGCATCACGCCGCCCTCCATGGTGGTCAACACGAATGTGGCCAGCGCGTCCAGGTCGCACTTGGGCGGCAACCGGTCGCGAGCCGCTTCCAGGCAGCCGCGGATCGCGGACGTCCAGGCCGCAAAGTTATTGGCGATGCGGCTGTGGACCGGCAGGTTTTCCGCCTCGATCTCCAGCGCCAGCCTGCCAATCGGGCAGCCGTACTGGCAGTCGGTGGCCAGTAGTTTCTGGCGATAGCCTTCCAGAATCGTGAAGATGCGGGCAATCGGATCGCGCTCGCGTGTAAATGCGGGACGCAGGATGGCCGGCTCCAGGCCTTCCAGATAGCTATCCAGGACGGCCAGCAGCAGCGCCTCCTTGCCGGGGAAGACGTGATAGAAGCTGCCGCTATTCACGCCCGCCCGTGCGAGAAGTTCGGCGACTCCCGTGGCGGCATAGCCCTTCTCCCAAAACAGGTAGCGGGCAGCTTCCAGCAGCAGATCTCGTGCGGTCGGTGTGCTATCTTGAACGATCATTCAAGTAAACCACGGCCGATCCAATCAAGTCAAGCCGGGGGATTCGAAGGCCGCCAGCGCTATTCTGGCGATGATGCGCTCACGCGCCGGCAAATCGTGCCTGCCGCCCTTCAGGTAAATCGCCAATGCCAGCCTGTCGCCGCTTGGGGGCAGCGTAATCACGCCGGCATCGTTGGTGCCGCCGTTGAACCCGTGAGACGTGCCGGTGGTGCCCGTTTTGTGCGCGACCACCACGCCCGCAGGCAACATTCCCTTAATACGCGCGGGGCCCGTGCTGGTGGTTTCCAGAATCTGCACCAGTCGCGCCGTGGATGCCGCCGACAAGAGTTCGCCCTGATAGAGCCGCGCGAGCAGGCCGACCGTGGCATCGGGTGTGGCCGTATCGCGCGGATCGGAGAGGAATTGCCGCGGGTTCTTCGCGAAATCGCCTTCGCTTAGCCGCTCGTTGCGATCGAGACGGATGCCCTCGATGTGCCATGCGCGCAGCCGCGCCATCAGAGCCGGTGAGCCGCCGCCAACCCGATATAACGTTTCAACAGCCGTATTGTCGCTGCGCGCCACCATCAACGCCACTAGTTCGTCGAGCGGAAACTGCTTCTGCTTGGGCCAGCGATGGCCTACCTCGCTCACCTCCAGGGTCACGTCTGGCGCGATCACTTCGATCATGGACTGGCGCGAGAACTTGCCTTCATCCACCAGCGCGAGCATATGCATGGCGATAGGCAGCTTGCAGACGCTTGCCATGGGGAAGTGATCGTCGCCGTTGAGGCTGAGATGCCGTCCCGAGCCGAGGTGCAGGGCCGCGGCGCCGACGGTCCCATCGGTGTCGGCAGCAATCTTGCGCCATTGTGCGGCGAGCGTGTCCGCAGCCGCCGATCGCAGACCGGCGGCGCAGACCAGCACCCACTGCCGTCGTGTTACAAGCATTAGGCCCGCCATGTATCCAGCCGCTCTATCCCTACCACTTCGCCCTCCCAGATCTTCAGCCGTTCCGCAAATGTGTCCTTCAACAACAGCGGCGGCAGGTCTTCATCGAACGTTTCCAGAATCTCATACGTGAACGCCGATTCGCCGTGCGCATTCCACGCCGACTGTAGACTCGCATTGCGATACCCACCCAGGCGCAATTGAAACCAGGCTCCGTTCTGTTCCGAGTCTAGATGCGTAGATGGCCCCAGCCAGGCCCGCCCCGACGCTCGGCACCGGATAGCGAAGATGCCTCGCGGCGTTATCTTTTCTTTAGATGCCCTGCGGGCTTCGCGTTTGTCCATTGGGACTCTCTACGCCCGCACCGGCTGACCGCTGCGCAGCGCCTGATTGCCCAAGTGTCCCGCACGCGCCGCCGCTAAGCCCACCTCGACCGGCGCATTGGGCGTCTTCCTGGACCGCACGCAATCCAGAAAATTCGCCACGTGCTCGATGCCCCCGTCGTGCTGCGATTCAACCTGCTGCGCGACATCTTTCAGGTCCGGAAACTCCGTGTACTTAGCCTGCTCCGGGTAAACCGCGAAACCGCCGCGATGCAGACGCATCAGCGCCTTGGTGCCATGAAAAATCAAGCCGCCCCCTTCCAGATATCCCATCAGGCTGCAATCGAAATTTACCAGGAAGTTTCCCGGATAGTGAAATGCGGCATTCACAGTGTCAGGCCACTGCCATTCCGGGATCAGATACTTCCCGCCGATGGCCTGCGCGTCGATGGGCGTGTCGCTCGACATGCACCAGTGTGCCACATCCACCCAGTGCAGAAACAAATCCGTCAGCGAGCCACCGCCGAAATCCCAGAACCAGCGCCAATTGCGGTAGCGCTCCTCGTCGAACGGCTGATCGGGCGCCGAGCCGAGGAACATCTTCCAATCGAGCTTGGCGGTGTCGATGGGCTTGTGCTGCCCGGCGCGGCCGAGCAGGTGGTTCTGATACCAATAGGTGCGAATCAACGTCACTTGGCCCAGGCCGCCCGAGGCCACGATCTCGCGCGCCTGCTGGAAGTGCGGCCAGCTTCGCTGCTGCATGCCGGTCTGCACGACGCGCTTGGTATCCTTCACCGCTTCGATCAGGGGCTGGCCTTCTTCCGGACGATGCGTGACGGGCTTTTCCACGTAGACGTCCTTGCCCGCGCGCACCGCGTCGATGGTCATGGGCACATGCCAATGGTCCGGCGCGCCGATCACCACCGCATCGATGTCGGATAGCTCCAGCACTTTCCGGTAGTCGGTGAACTCGCGGGCGTCCGGCGCGAGCTTCGTCATGGCTTCCTGGCGATGCGGCTCGTAGACATCGCACACCGCCACAATCTGGCTGCCGCCGCCCTTATTCAGCAGGCTCAGCAGATACTGGCAGCGGCCCCCGGTGCCGATACCCCCGATGCGTATGCGATCGTTCGCGCCCAGAATTCGCGCGTAAGATGCGGCCGTAGCCAGGGCCGCGCCTTTCATGAATTGACGGCGGTCAGTCATACTATCCTTCCATGCCTTCCAGATTCCATGGTGCGCGGTAGCGCCGCACCAGCATGCGATTCGCCTCGTCATTGCCGACGAAGCGCTCCGCCTCGCCGTCCCATTGTAGTTTCTGCCGCAGGCGCAGCGCGATGTTGCCCAGGTGGCACGCGGTGGTCGTGCGGTGTCCGATCTCGATATCCGCTACCGGTGTTTCGCGGGTCTTCACGCAATGCAGGAAATTCTGCACGTGCGGCACATGCTGCACCGAAGTCGTGCCACGGCCCGTTACGCCTTCCAGTTCATAGTACATGCTGGTGCCGGTCAAATCGTCAAAGGCCGCACGGAACGAGATGCCACCCGGCTCGCTGTGACTTTTCATCTGCGGTGTCACTTCGTAACCTGCGCGATCCACGAACAAGGTGGCGCGCGTGCCATGGAACTGGATGCCATAGCTTCCGAAGGGCTTGTGGCCAGCATCGCCATTGTGGCCGTAAGAATTGTGCAGCAGGCAGGTGTAGTGCAGCAGAAAACCCGGATACTCCCAGGTGACTTCTTGCGTATCGGGCGTGTCGCGCCGGTCGTGGACATACAGCTTTCCGCCGGACGCCGTGACCGCGGTGGGCCGGTCCACACCCATTGCCATGTGCACGACGTCCACCAGGTGCACGCCCCAATCCGTGATGCGTCCGCCACCGTATGCAAAGAAGGAGCGCCAGTTTCCGAGAAAACGCGCCGGATTGAACGGGACCTTCGGCGCGGGACCGAGCCAGAAATCGTAATCCAGGCCGGCGGGTGGCTCGGAATCCGGCGGCGTGCCGAGCCCGTCCGGCGAATCGGTTTCGTGAATCCAGGTTTGCACATAGTGGATTTCGCCGATCTGCCCCGAGCGCACGAGATTGGCGGCGCGCTGGAAGTGCGAACCGGAGCGCTGCTGCAAGCCCACCTGCACCACGCGGCGGTGGCGGCGCGCGGCCGCGACCATCAGACGGCCTTCGTGAACCACGTTGGAAACCGGTTTTTCCACGTAGACGTCTTTGCCGGCATCGCACGCAGCCACGGTGATGAGTGGGTGCCAATGATCGGGCGTGGCAATCACCACGGCATCCACGGCGCGGTCTTCCAGCAGCTTGCGAAAATCGCTGTAGGTGCGGGCTTTGCCATCTGTGAGCTTGAGGGCGGCGTCGAGGTTGGGCTGGTAGACGTCACAGAGGGCGACTATTTCCACCTCTGGCTGTTTTTGAAAATCGGCCAGATCCATGCGGCCCATGCCGCCGCAGCCAATCACACCTATGCCTATGCGATCGTTGGCGGCGCCACGAGTTTGCGCCGACGACGCACCGGCGGCGAGGGCGGCGGTCTTCAAAAGGTCACGGCGGTTCATAGGCGCATTCTACCGCGCCGTTCGGGTGCGCTGGCGCCTCCGGCCTGCTCCCTCCGATTCCCAGTCCAACGCCCTGACCGGCGGCTACCTCAATTGAGGCCAGTCTGGGGCGCCGCGCGCATCACCATGCCACGGTGACCTCGTGGGAGCATAAGAGGTGCCCAGCTTGCGGCGGATCGAGGCCGCCTTGCCCTTATTTAATAAGTGTTAACCAACGAACAGTGGGATGATGATTGGCGCAATGTATAGTTTGTTACACTTGTCTTCACCCAGCTTGAGGTAAATCTCCATGCGCGTACGCCTTCTCTTATTAGGACTTTGGGCAACCGTATCGTGTCCGCAGGACTCGCAGAAGCTGGCGCCCTACTATCCAACGCCGCCAGCCGTAGTTATCAAAATGCTCGAATTGGGTGGGCTAAAAGAGGGCGAGAAAATGTTTGACTTGGGAAGCGGCGATGGCCGTATCGTCATCGCGGCGGCCCAGAAATTCCATGCCGATGCGGTAGGTGTCGAACTGGATAAAGATCTGTGCCGGCAAAGCCTGGAGCGCATCCAAAAGTTGGGACTGGAGAAGTCCGCCCAGATTGTCAATGGTGATATCCTCAAACAGGATTACAGCTCGGCTGACTTAGTCACGGTGTATCTGTTGCCCAACTCAAACGATAAGATACAACCGCTGCTCGAGCGGCAACTGCGAAAAGGGGCGCGCGTCGTCGCGCACGATTTCGAATTTCGCAACTGGACTCCAGTAAAGGTGGAAGACATCGATAATGACGGCGAGGGTCGCAGTCACACGCTGTTCTTATACCGGCGTTAGCCATGTGGCGAACTCAACGTGACGGCTGAGATGCCTGCTTCGTCCGTTCTTGGCCGGCGCATAGTGCTTTGGGCGCGCGCCCTATTCGCCGCCTTAGGGCTCGCCAGCGGGATCCTGCTCTTGCCGCGCTGTACGCCGTGGGCTATTGCGGTAGCCGCTGCGTTCCTGATCCTTTCGCTGTTGCTGCCGTTTCGAAAATCCAGCCATGGAGGCGCGTTCGCCCTGATGGTGCTGTTTGCCGATACCGTCTTCTTCTTGGTTTTAGTGGCGGCGGGTATTGGCGGAGTGTTTTGGCTGCCGGCCTTTTATTGCCTGTACCTGATGGGCGAAGCGGTGTTCCTCTATCGTCCGCCGGAAGTTCTGATCGTGGCCGTTGTCAGTGCGGCTTTCTGCATCGCGGTGCAGTCCGAAAATGTGTTCCTGGTGCGTCGCACGTCACTGCTAATGGGAGCACTGGCGTATGCGTTCTCGGTCTACAAGAAGAAACTGGAATTGCGTATGGAACAGATTGCGCGGCAGGCGGCCCAGACCAGGGCCGACGCTTTGCGCGCGCGGGAAACGGAGCGCCAGCGTATCGGCTCCGATTTCCACGATGGTCCGCTGCAAAGCTTTATCGCCTTGCAAATGCGCCTGGAGATCCTGCGTAAGCTTTTGGAAAGGGACTTTCGCGGCGGCATGGAAGACCTCGCCGACCTGCAGAATCTCGCGCAGCAGCAAGTGAAAGAGCTGCGCGCATTCGTGCGGAGCATGCGGCCGTTGGACGTGGGAGGGCCCAACCTCTATGCATCGGCGCGCCGGATTTGTGAGAATTTTCAAAAGGAGAGTGGCATCCCGCTTACCTTCGTGGGTGGCGAGGGATCCCTGAAACTGCCTGATGAGGCATCCTCGGAGATCGTGCAAATGCTTCGCGAGGCATTACATAATGTGCTGAAGCACGCCGGCGCGACGCGTGTGGCGGTCGCCCTGGAGCAGGTGGGCAAGGCGCTGGAACTGTCGGTCGACGACAATGGCCATGGTTTCCATTTCAGCGGCGTTTATACTTTGGACGAGCTGGAGTTGCTGCGTCTGGGGCCCGCCAGCTTTAAACGGCGCGCGCGCGCCCTCAATGCCGAGATGACCCTGGAGTCGCGTCCTGGCCGCGGAGCCGGAATCAAAGTACGGGTGCCGCTGCCGTGAGGACCACCGCCGCCGGCGGAATTCTGCTCTCTCTCTTTGCCTGCGGCTGCGGCCGTTACGCCGATTTCAAGCTTCCCGAGCCCGCCGCCGCGGTCGCCGAGATGCGGTACGTATGGGAGCCTCGCGCCGCGCCGGTCCTTCCCCATGGCGGCCCCGGCGAATGGGATTCGCACGATGCCTTGAACCCATCCATCGTGCGCCGGGGTGCGGCATACTTCAACCTCTATTCCGGATTCGACGGCCGCGTCTGGCGAACGGGTCTTGCAACGTCTGCCGACGGATTGGTCTGGCGCAAAGAAGGCTTAGTGCTGGCTCCGGAACCGGGCGCCGGCGAGGGAGACTACATCGCCGCGAATGGAGCGGCGCTTTTGGACGGCGGCCAGTTCTGGTATTGGTATCAAGCCGGCGCCAAGGATGCGCCTCGTATCGGGCTGGCCCGCGCGAACGATGCCCGCCGCTGGCACAAGTCTCGGTTTCCCGTATTGAGTTACGGCCCGCGTGGGAGCTGGGATGAGCGCGGCATCGCGGATCCCTACGTGATCAAACTGCGCGAGTATTTCTATCTTTATTACCTTGGGCAAGATCGTGCGCGGCGGCAGCGTCTGGGCGTGGCGCGCTCGCGCGATGGCGAGAACTGGCAGAAGCTCCGTGCCAATCCTGTCCTGGAACTCGGCCCCTACGGCAGCTTCGACGAAATGGGTTTGGGCGAGCCCGCGGTGTGGATTGGGTACGGCTATTATTGGATGCTCTACACCGGCCGCGATGCGCACGAGAATCGCCGCCTCGGCATGGCCCGATCCAAAGACGGCGTCCACTGGGAGAAATTACCCATCGTCCTCGCGGGCGACCAGCCGTGGAATAGCGCGGTGATGTGCGACCCCACCATCGAGGTGTTGGGCGGAAAACTCGCCGTGTGGTTCGGCGGCGGTGACCGGCCCTCCCCTGACGAGAACTTGCATGGCCAAATCGGCGTGGCCATCCTCGACGCCGTCAAATCCGGCAAAATGGAATAAATGGGTCAGCCTGCAAGTCTACTGCGCCGAACTCTACCATTCCTGAGCCTGGCGGCGGCAGCAGCGATTGCCTACGACGGTTGGATTTTCTACTCGCGATGGAGAAACGCGCGGGATGCCGAACGGGCCGCGTATGAGGAAGAAATCCGGAGGGATCGGGAAACCATCGACCGGCTAGGCGGAACCAGCTTCCGCATCCTCAACTTCTATGCCGTTCCGCAAACTATCCGGCGGGGCCGGCCAACGCAGCTTTGCTTTGGCGTCTATGCCGCAAAGCACGTTCGCATCGATCCCGGCGTGGGCGACCTCCATCCGGCCATTAACCATTGCCTGGAAGTGGCTCCCCACCTGGACACGCAATATAAATTGACCGCCGACGACGGGGCAGGACACACCGTCACGCAAACTGTGCAAGTAAATGTTGTACGGTAGCGTTGCTACTTTCTGAAGCGGCGGATCAGCAAGGTATGGCGGTCGCTGCGGTAGAAGCCGATCACATAAACGGTGGCCTTGCCCGCGGTAGAGTAAAGCGCCTGCCGAATGCGGAGCACCGGGGCGCCTGCATGGATTCCGAGCAACTCCGCCGTGCGCGCGCTCGCCGGCGTGGCATCTACTTCCTCGTCCGCGTAGAGCAATTCAACGCCATAGTCGCGCTCCAAAGTCGCGAACAGCGAGCGGCGCTCCAGCGGCAGGGTCAACAGGCCGGTGAATTCCTCGGCCGGCAGATAGCAGCATTCGAGCGCAAAGGCTTGCTCGCCGGATTGCCGCAGGCGCTCTATTTTCACCAACCGGCTGTGCGCGGGCAGCGCCAGGCGGGCCGCCGGCTCCTGCTCGCCTTCCACAATGCCGGCGGACAGAATTCGCGAGCGAGCGGGCAGTCCCCGGCTGGCCATTTGCTCGGTGAAGCTGGCCAACCGATTGAAGTGGATTCTGGGCAGGGCCACAAAGGTCCCGGCGCCGCGGCGACGGTCCACCAGACCTTCATGCTCCAGTTCCGCGAGGGCGTGCCGCGCGGTCATCAAGCTGACTTCATAGGTGCGGGCCAATTCCCTCTCCGAAGGCACGGCATCCCCAGGCTGCAGTTCGCCAGCCTCGATACGCTTCTGCAGCGCGTACTGGATGCGACGGTAGACGGGGCCGTCAGTTTCGGTTTTTTCGAGCATCAGTCCTCGGTTTCCGTGACTTTGGGCAATAATACCAGCAGTTTGCACGGGTGGGCGTGCTATAGAGCGATGCCCGGCCGGGTGCTATAGAGCGCCATCGGCTCTATTCTAACGCCAAAGGCTCGCGGAATTCCAGCGTTTCTTCTAAAATTTCACTTGACGTATGGTTACAACCGGATTTATACTGCCGAAATAGCAGATTTCTGCTATATAGCTGTTGATTTGGGGTTTTCGGCGGGCGGGTTGCTGCCCTATAGCACTCCGCCGCTGTAATAGAGGCTGGAGAGGCTCCCCGCTTCTCCTTAACGAACGGAGAATTTCGTGAAATTACGCACAACGCTGCACAACAGTAGCAGATGGTTAGCTTTGGTGATGGCGGTATGCGCTTTGGCGAGTACCGGTTGGGGCCAGCAGGTCACCGCAACCATTACCGGCAGGATCACCGATCCCTCAGGCGCCGCTGTCTCCGGCGCGAAGGTAACCGCCACCTCCGTAGATCGTGGCATCCCGTATTCCGCCAGCACCAATGGCGAAGGCTACTACAATTTGTCCAACCTGCTGGTTGGCGATTACAACGTAAAGGTGGAGTCCTCTGGTTTCCAGGCGGCCACGGAGTCCAACCTTACGCTGCAAATGAACCAGGTGGCCAAGCTTGACTTTCAGCTTCAGGTGGGTAATGTCCAAACAACGGTTGAGGTGACCTCGGTGGCGCCCGTCCTGCAGACCGAGCAAACCCTGCTCGGCCAGGTGATCGATTCGCGGACCGATACCACCCTGCCCCTGGCGACCCGCAACTACGTGCAATTAACGCTGCTCGCGCCCGGAACCGTCCACCCGGACCCCTCCACTTTTGAGAGCGGTCTTACCACTGGCGGGAGTGGACGCCCATACGTGAACGGCAATCGCGAACAAGCCGACAATTTCATGCTGGATGGCTTGGATAACAACCAAGTCTCCGACAATCTGGTGGGTTACGCCCCCAGTGTGGATGCCATCCAGGAATTCAATGAAATTACCCAGAATGGGCCGGCGGAGTTCGGCAACTTCATGGGCGCCATCGTCAGCACTTCGATCAAGTCGGGAACGAATCAATACCATGGCGATGCTTTTGAGTTCTTTCGCAACAACGTTCTGAATTCGAACACCTGGCAGGGCAATTTCGAGGATGCCGCGAAGGCGGCGTTGCGCTGGAACGAGTTCGGCGCGACACTCGGCGGCCCGATCAAGCGGGACAAGCTGTTCTTCTTCGTCGATTATCAGGGGCAACGCTTCGACACGCCCACCAGTGTCGGCGCCGCCAGCGTACTGACCGCGGCCGAGCGCGGCGGCGACTTCTCGGCTTTGCTGCAGGGATCTAGTCCGATCCAGCTCTATAATCCCTTCAGCGTTTCCGGCGGGGCACGCGCTCCATTTCCGGGAAATATCATCCCGGCCAGCCTGCTGAGCACGGTGGCGCAGAAGATCGTAACCAACACCAGCGCCTATCCGCTGCCGACCGGGCCCGGGCTGGTGAACAATTACCTGTACGGCGCCCGCACATCCATCGATGGCGACCAGGGCGACGTCCGTCTCGACTGGAGCCTCTCCGACAAGGACCGCATATTTGGCCGCTATTCGCAGAGCGCCACCAGCAATCCATCCACTAATACCCTTCCGATCTTCTATAACTCCTTCGCCAACTACCCCACCCACAACGGCGTTCTGGACTGGGTGCGGACAATATCGCCCTCAGTCGTCAATGATGCCCGTGTGGGTGTGAACTATGTATTCATCAACAACGGCGCAGCGGAGAACGGGCTGAGCAACTTCGGCACCGCGGTGGGTTTGCCGGGCGTGGTTTCGAGCATTCTTCCAGCCATGAGCTTTTCGGGTGGTTACGCTTCGAGCATCGGCAATTCCGACGTATACCAGCTATTCGCCGATGCCGTGATTCAGTATGAAGACACCATCTCGATTACCAAGGGCACGCATACCTTCCATATGGGCTTCGAGGGCTGGCGCCAGCGTATCGATACGTTCTACTCCGGCAACAACGGCGAGGCTGGAACGTTCACCTTCGATGGCCGCTACACCGCCGGACCGAATCCGCTGGCGACCGCTGGTTCGGGAAGCGGAGCCGGTGAGGCGGACTTCCTGCTGGGCCTGGCTTCCCAGATCGGTGGCGGCGTCAATGGTGGCACGTGGGGCCAGCGCGCCAATATATTCGCCGCCTTCTTACAGGACGACTGGCACGTTTCGCCTACCCTCACCCTTAATCTCGGCTTGCGCTGGGAACTGCACACTCCCTGGTGCGAAGTAGACAACCGCCAGGTGAACTTCGGGCTGATTTCCGGCACGGTGGAGTACCCGAATCAGAATGGCAACAATTGCGCGCTCTATAACGAGTACAACGGCATCACAAATTTCCAGCCTCGCGTCGGGCTCGCCTGGAACGCCATGAAAAACACGGTGGTCCGCGCGGCGTACACTCTATCCAACTACCTGGAGGGAACCGGCACCAACCTGCGTTTGCCGATCAACCCACCTTTCGCGCACGAAACGGATGCCAACTACACCTCGCTTTCGCTGCCGACAACCACGCTGGATGAGGGCTTCACTCCGTTAGCTCCCTCGTCCAATCCGTTTTCCGGAGCTCTGATCCGCCTGTGGGATCCGAATATCCGCCCGGCAGTCGCCAATCAGTGGAACTTGACCCTCCAGCATCAACTCAACAACACCACAACTCTGCAAGTCGGCTACGTGGGCCAGCGCACCACGCACTTGATGGTTCCCATGCCGTACTTCCAGAAAGAGCTTCTGTCCAATGGAGACGTTGTGGGCAGCCCTTATTTGTCAGGTAACCCAACCGTCTATGACGCCATCAGTCAGATCTCCGGCACGGCCTCCAATGGAGATCAGAGCTATAACGCCTTACAGGCCGTATTGCAGAAGCGGCTCAGCAGTGGTCTCGAATACCAGGTCGCCTACACCTATTCGAAATGCATGACGAATTCCAGTGGATACTACGGCTCGTGGGGCGGTGCAGCCGTTCCGACGTCGCCGTACTTCCAGAACCTGTACGACATGAAGGCGGAATGGGGACCCTGCTACTACGACGTCACACATGTGCTCACCAGCTACGCGACCTATGACTTACCCTTCGGCAAGGACCGCAAGTTTGGGAAGAATATGAACCCGGTGGTCAACGCCATACTGGGCGACTGGCAGGTCAACGGCATCCTGAGCTTGCATGGCGGTTTCCCGCTGACTATTTCGGCGGGCGACGCCTCCGGGACCAACTCTCGAGGCTCCCGCGCGAACTGTCTCGCGCCTGCGCAGATTTACGGCGAGCAGAACTCGCCTCTGGGCGGTTACCAGTGGTTCAACCCGGCCGATTTTGGCCCGGAGGATCCAGGCACGTTTGGCACGTGTGGAGTGGGCACCGTTCGCGGACCCGGACTGCACACGCTGGATGCCAGCTTGGCGAAATTCTTCAACGCAACGGAACGCTTCAAGCTGGAGTTCAGGGCAGAAGCCATCAACTTCACCAATACACCCATTCTGAATGCACCGAATACCGGACTGGGCAGTACCTTGGGCCTGCTGCAGGGCGCGGGAGGGGCCTACGGCTCCTTCGGCAGGCAGATCCAGTTCGCCATGAAGTTCCACTATTGACGCAACAAACCTGATTCGACCCCACTCGTATCGGTAAGCAGCCTCCAGGGGAGCCGGGATACCGGCTCCCCTTTTTTTTCGCCCTCATAGAATCCTGCGGTGCCCTCGCTACAATAACTCTTATGTCCTGGTACAACCTCCGGGTACCCGCGTCCAGCGCCAACCTGGGGCCGGGCTTCGATGCGCTCGGCCTGGCGTTGGGGGTTTACCTCGAATGTCGTTTCCAGGCGAGCGGGCGGCTGGCCATTACGGTTGACGGGCGCGATTCGGCGGCGATCCCGGCGGACGAGCGCAACCTGATCTGGCAGACCGCGCTATCGGTGGCGGCCGATGTAGGCATGACGATGCCGCCCATCGAACTGGCCATCGACAACCAGATCCCGCTCGGCAAAGGCATGGGATCGAGCGCCGCGGCGTTGACGGCGGGGGTGGTGATCGCGGATCGTATGTTGGGGCTGGGTTGGCGGCCGCCACGCATACTGGACGAAGCAGCCCGGCTGGAGGGCCACCCCGACAATGTGGCGGCCTGCGTACTGGGCTCGATCGTCGCCAGCGCCATCGATGCGGGAGGCACGGTGCGAGCCGTCCGTCTGGACCTGCCTCCGCGTTTTGGAATCGCTCTGGTAGTGCCGGACTTCGTCTTGCCCACGGTAGAAGCACGCGCGGTGCTGCCCTCGTGTTATAGCCGGGAGGACGCCGTCTTCAACGTGCAGCGGGCTGCCCTCTTGGTAGCGGCTCTGGCGGCTGGATCGGTCCAGGCGTTCCCCGCGGCACTGGAGGATCGCTACCACCAACCGTATCGCGTGCCGCTGGTGCCCGGGCTGGACGACATCCTGAAGCTCCGCGCACCCGGTCTGCTCGGCTGTGTATTGAGCGGCGCAGGGCCGTCCGTCCTGGTGTTTTACGAGCGCGGCTACGACTCGGTCTGCGACCTGGTGAGGCAGATCTTCCAGTTTCATGGACATGCCGCGGAAGTGGTGCTCACGCACATCGCCGAACGTGGATTTGACCTGCGGGAGGAACCGGGGGCGTGGACACCACCCGGCCAATTGACCTGACCCCTGCACTCCGTTACACTGAATCGTCGGTTCTTTTCGGCTTCATCCAGCCGCTCGAAATCCGATTTTTCTTCCTACAGGCAGGACTTGAATGCAGCGACATATTTTCACTTCGGAATCCGTTACAGAAGGCCATCCGGATAAAATCGCGGATCAGATTTCAGACGCCGTGCTTGATGCTGTCATGGCGCAGGACCCCATGGGCCGGGTGGCCTGCGAGGTTCTGGTCACGACCGGCACCTGCGTGGTGGCCGGCGAGCTTACTACCACTTGCTACGTGGATGTTCCGCGCGTGGTGCGCCAGACCATCGAGCACGTCGGCTACACCGATGCCCTCTGGGGTTTCGACGCCAAGACCTGCGGCGTGCTCAACGCCATCCAGTCGCAATCTCCCGATATTGCCATGGGCGTGGATACCGGCGGCGCGGGCGATCAAGGCCTGATGTTCGGCTACGCCTGCAACGAGACCGATGAGTTAATGCCGCTCCCCATCATGTTGGCGCACAAGCTCGTGCGGCAACTGTCGGAGGTGCGCCGCGCCGGCAAGCTCGATTTTCTGCGTCCGGACGGGAAGAGCCAGGTGAGCGTGGAGTATGTCGACGGCGCTCCCAGACGTATCGATGCCGTGGTGGTTTCTACCCAGCACAGCGATTCCATATCCATCGAGGCCTTGCGCCACGAAGTGCGGAAATACATTATCGACCCGGTGATTCCCGCCGAAATGGTCGACTCTGAAACGCACTATCACATTAACCCGACCGGCCGTTTCGTGATCGGCGGACCACACGGCGACACCGGCCTTACGGGCCGGAAGATTATCGTGGACACCTACGGCGGCATGGGCCGTCACGGCGGCGGCGCGTTTTCCGGCAAGGACCCCACCAAGGTGGATCGCTCCGCTTGCTACATGGCCCGCTACATAGCCAAGAATCTGGTGGCGGCCGGCCTGGCCTCGCGTTGCGAGGTGCAACTGGCTTACGCCATCGGCGTGGCCGATCCGGTATCCGTTATGGCGAATACTTTCGGTACCGGCATCATACCCGAGGAGAAGATCACGGATTTGATCCGCGCGCATTTCCCGCTCACCCCACGCGGCATCATCGAGCATTTGAAGCTGCGCCGGCCCATCTATCGCAATACCGCGGCTTTCGGACACTTCGGCCGCTCCGAGGACGGTTTTACCTGGGAAGCCGTCGACAAAATGGAAGCGTTGCGCGAGGAAGCCATGGCGCACGCCGCGGCGCGCTAGCCAGCGCCGGCCGGGCTTCCGCCCGCAAACGTAAAGAGGAAATCATGCCTGAAACACAAACGCAAGTCGCCTGCGACATCAAAGACATTTCGCTGGCCGATATCGGAAAGCGCCGCACGGAGTGGGCCTTCCAATCCATGCCGGTCCTGCAGAGCATCCGCAAACAGTTTATTAAGGCCCAACCGCTGGCGGGCATCCGCGTCGCCGCTTGCCTGCACGTCACCAGCGAGACCGCCAACCTGATGATCACTTTGCGTGATGGCGGCGCGTCCGTGGTTCTCTGCGCGTCAAATCCATTGTCTACTCAGGACGATGTCGCCTCCACATTAGTACGCGATTACGGCATCTCGGTCTACGCCATTAAGGGCGAAGACAACAACCTCTATTATCAGCATTTGACCGCATGTGCGGAGCACGCGCCACACATTACTATGGACGACGGCGCCGACTTGGTGTCGCTTCTACATTCCAAGCGCCAGGATCTGGCGGCCAGCATCATCGGCGGCACGGAAGAAACCACCACCGGCGTGATCCGCCTCCGCGCTATGGCGAAAGATGGCGTGCTGAAGTATCCCATCGTGGCCGTGAACGACGCCATGACCAAGCACCTCTTCGATAACCGCTACGGCACTGGGCAGAGCACGATTGATGGCATCATACGCGCGACTAATATCCTGCTGGCCGGCCTGACCGTCGTCGTAGCGGGCTACGGATGGTGCGGACGCGGCGTGGCTATGCGCGCACGTGGCCTGGGCGCCAACGTGATCGTCACGGAAGTCGACCCCATCAAAGCCCTGGAAGCCCTGATGGACGGCTATCGCGTCATGGCCATGGTGGAAGCCGCGGCCATCGGCGACATTTTCGTCACCGTCACCGGCGACAAACACGTCATCGCGCGCGATCATTTTCAATACATGAAGAATGGCGCGATTTTGTGCAATTCCGGCCACTTCAACGTGGAGATCGATCTGGAAGCCTTGGGCAAGATCAGCTCCTCGCGGCGGCAGACGCGTGAGTTCGTCGAGGAGTACGCCTTCCGCGATGGCCGCAAGCTATACGTGCTGGGCGAAGGCCGTCTCATCAACCTGGCGGCGGCCGAAGGCCATCCGGCTTCCGTGATGGATATGAGCTTCGCCAATCAGGCACTTTCCGCCGATTATATGGTAAAAAACCACGCCCAACTCGAAAAGCGTGTCTACTCGGTGCCCGAGGATCTCGATCGGCAGGTAGCCCGCATGAAGATCGACTCCATGGGCGTGAAAATCGATCGGCTCACGCCGGAGCAGGAACGCTACCTCACAAGCTGGTCTGAGGGCACATAAGCATTTCAACCAACTGTCGCCGTCCGTGCTACGGTGAACTGGAATGCCGCTTGGCCTCGAACCGGCGATCCTGCGCGCTGTAGCGGCTACCATTGTTCCCGAGTCCGCGGCTTTCGATGAAGCCGGCTGGAGTGACTTCGAACAGATCGTCGAAGCTCTCCTGCACAGCCGGCCCGAAGCCCTCAAACGGCAACTCCGCCTCTTCCTGAAATGCATTGAATGGCTGCCCGTCGTTCGCTATGGCCGCCCGTTTACGCGCCTGCAACCTGATGCCCGCGCGCGGGTCCTCAAGCACCTGCAAAATGACCGCATTCAAAAGATCCGCGTAGGCTTCTGGGGACTCCGCACCATCGTGCTGGCCGGTTACTACGGCAGGCCCGCCGCCGCGCGCGAGATCGGCTACGGCGCAAGTCCGCGCGGGTGGGAGGCACGCGCGTGACCCGCCTTACCTACGACATCGTGATCGTAGGCTCCGGCGCCGGCGGCGGCACCGTCGCCCAGGAGCTATCACCGCTTTGCCGCCAGGGACTCCGCATCGCCGTTCTGGAAAAGGGCCCCCGCTTTCGCGACGACGAGTTCACCGGCCGCGAACTCGAAATGGCCGCCGCTCTATATGAAGATGGCGGCGGCTTCCTGACCGCCGACGGAACCATGACACTGGCGTTTGGCAGCGCCTATGGCGGTTCTACAGTGGTCTATACGGGCACCTCTATGTTGCCGCCCGAGCGCGTCATTCGCAGTTGGAATGTCGCTGGCCTCACGCCCGCCGATCTGGAATGCCGCGCGCGTAAATTCATGGCCCAAAACAACGTCCACTTGCTCCCGGAAGAAGCCATCAACGAAAATAACAAGCTGTTTGTGGCCGGTTGCCGCCACCTTGGTTACAACGTCCAACAGTTTCCCGTGAACATCAAAGGTTGCCGCGGATCGAGCCTCTGCAATCTCGGCTGCCCCAATCAGGCCAAGCAGGGCACCGATCGCGTGCAGTTGCCCAACGCCGAACGCAACGGCGTCGAAGTCATCACCCGCTGTGAAGTGTTCAACATCGGTGAAAAGACCCTGACCGCGCGAGTTGCCGCCAAGCCCGCGGGCGCCAAGGGCGACCCATCGCAATGGGCTCAGGGTGACTATCAGATCGATGCCGGCATCATCGTGCTGTGCGCCGGCGCTATTCACACGCCCGCCCTGCTTTTGCGCTCGGCGTTTGCCAAAGCCCTCCCCCAACTCGGCCGCGGATTTACCTGCCATCCGGCGATGATCATGGTCGCCGAACACGCCCGGCCCATCGGCAACTTCGTCGGGTTTCCCAAAAGCTACTATGTTGATGAGTTCGCCGAAAGCCGGCACTTCGTTCTGGAAACCTGCATGTATTTTCCGTTCATCACCGCCAAAAGCCTGACAGGTTTCGGCGCGGGGCACAGCGCCTTCATGCGCGCCTTCCCACGTTTGCAGATGATTCTGGTGTTGGCCTGCGACAAAGCCGACGCGCACAATCGCGTCAGCCTCGACCGCGCGGGTCGCCCCGTCGTTGAGTACCGCTTCCAGCCCGAAGCCATCCAGGGCCTGATTCGCGGCGCCATCACATCGGCGAAAATCTTCTTCGCGGCGGGCGCCGTGCGCGTACACATGCCCGTGGCTGGCGACACCACCATCGAATCCGCGGACGCCGGCCGCCTGGAAGAAATCGCCGGCCGCGCCCAATTCATCCCGGGCAAGGTGCCGGTCTCCGCCGCGCACCTGCAGGGCGGATGCGCTATGGGTTCGGTCACGGACTGCTGGGGGCAAGTCCACGGACTGCCCTGGCTATTCGTCGCGGATGCCAGCCTCTTTCCCAATTCACTCGAAATCAACCCCTACGTCACCATCATGGCGCTGGCCCACCGCGTCGCCGAGCGCATCAAGGAGCGCGGTCCGGGACCCGCAAACCAATGAAATTAACCGGTGCAGACATCGTTGTGCGTGCTCTCGAAGACGAAGGCATCTCCTTCACTTTCGGCATTCCCGGCACGCACAATATCGAACTCTATGACTCCCTGGCCCGCTCCGCGAAGGTGCGGCCCATCCTGGTGACGGACGAACAGAGCGCATCGTTCATGGCCGATGGCGTGGCCCGATCCTCCGGCAACTTGGCGGTCGCCAACGTCGTGCCCGGCGCTGGACTGACACACGCCATGTCTGGCATTGCCGAGGCCTATCTCGACAATATTCCCATGCTCGTGCTGGCCTGTGGCATACGCCGCGACACGGGCAAGGCTTATCAGCTTCATGCCGTCGATCAGATTGCTATCGCGCGCCCCGTTACCAAGGCGCAGTTCCTGGTGGAGCGCGGCGCGGATCTCTATGCCACGATTCGGCGCGCTTGTCATATTGCGCGCGCCGCTCCCGCCGGCCCCGTGTTCGTGGAAGTTCCGGCCGAGCATTATCTCTTCCGCCACGAGGTGGATCTGAACGCCTATGTCGCAGCGCCGGATATGCCCCAGCCTGTGCCCGCCGCCGATCTCGACCGGGTGCGCACTCTTATCGCAGCCAGCCGCAAGCCGCTTCTCTATGTTGGTCTGGGGGCCGCGGGCGCCGGCGCCGATTTGGTCACTCTGGCCGAGCGCCTCGAAGCTCCGGTAGCGACGACTTTTGAAGGCAAGGGCATCTTCCCGGAGAGTCATCCCTTGTGGATGTGGTGCGGATTCGGCGCTTCCGCCCCGCCGTTCGTCCAAAAGATCGCCGCGGGCTGCGACCTGACGCTTGCCATCGGCTGCCGATTTTCCGAAGTAGGAACGGGCAGCTATGGCTTGAATCTCTCCGGCAAGCTGATCCACGTGGATATCGATGCTTCCGTCCTGGGCAAGAACTATCCCGCCGACGTACCCATTGTTGCGGACGCCGCTACATTTATCGCCGCGCTGCTCGCTAACCTGCCGGCACGTCAGCCCGACCCCGAGCTACGAAACTCCATTCGCGCCGGGCACGCCAAGGTGTGGTCGGGATGGGAAGCCCCGCCAGATGCGGAACGGGTTACACCGCCCCAGTTATTCAAGGCCGTCCAGCAATTAGCCGGTCCAGCCGCGATCTACACCACGGATAGCGGCAACGGCACCTTTCTGGCCGTGGAGTGCCTCCGTCTCGACCACCCGCGCTCCTTCCTGGCGCCCATTGATTATTCCTGCATGGGATACGCGGTGCCTGCCGCATTGGGCGCGGCTCTGGCTTGCCCCGACCGCCCGGTCATCTCCCTGGCCGGCGATGGCGCCTTTCTCATGACGGGGCTCGAGTTGCTTACCGCGGCCCAACTGCAGTTGCCCGTCATCGTGCTCCTACTGCGCGACCGCGAACTCGCCCAGATCGCCCAGTTCCAGCAGACCGCTCTGGGACGCAAAAGCTGTAGCGAACTGCCCGACTACGATATGCCCGCCTTCTGTCACGCCGTGGGCGCCGAATACCTGCTCCTGGCCAAGAACGCGGAAATCGACTCGGTCCTGCGCCAAGCTCTCTCGCTGGCGGAAAACAAACGGCCGGTCGTTGTCGAAGTTGCCATCGACTATTCCCGCAAGACCTATTTCACCGACGGCGTGGTGCGCGTCAATCTGGCCCGCCTCCCTTGGCCTGACCGCTTGCGCATGATCGTGCGCGCCCTGGCGCGCCGCGTGCGGCCCAGTTAAAAGTCGCAAAATTCGTCAAGCGCACGGCTGGGTGATGATTTAAACTCAGCCTTGGAACCATGAAGAGGTCCACTGAGCAGGACTACCACGAGCGGATCATGCGCACCGTGGTCTATATCCAGCGGCATCTGGATGACGAACTGGATCTGGATTCTCTGGCCGGTGTCGCCGCCTTTTCAAAATTCCATTTCCACCGCATCTTCCGCAGCCTCACCGGCGAAACCGTGCAGGACCATGTCCGCCGCCTGCGCCTGGAGCGCGCCGCCCGCAATTTGAAGCAAAGCGGCGATCCGGTCGTTCAGATCGCGCTCGCCGCCGGATTCGAGACCCACGAATCCTTCACGAGGGCATTTGGCCATATGTTTGAAGCATCCCCGTCCGCCTATCGGGCCCAATCCGGCCCGCACTCTGATCCGCCTGGCAACCAAGATCTTACGCCCGTCGAGGTGAAAGATCTGCCACCGATGCAAATCGTCTTCCTTCGCCACGTAGGCCCGTACTCTCAGGTCGGCGCAACTTGGGGCCGCCTGATGGCATGGGCCGGCAGACGCGGCCTGCTCGGGCCTGGTATGAAGTTGATCGGCATCGTCCATGACGACCCCGACGTGACACCCGCGGATAAGGTTCGGTATGATGCCGCGGTGACGGTCGCTCGCCCCGTGCAGCCCGAAGGCGAATTCGGCGTTACCGAACTGGCCGGCGGTGATTACGCCGTGTTTACTTACAAGGGACCATACGAAGAGATGGGCCGGGTCTATCAGATGATCTACGGGGGCTGGCTCCCCCAGAGCGGCTATCACTTGCGCGACGTGCCGGGCTTCGAACAATATCTCAATTCGCCGCAGACCGCCCGGAGAGAAGACCTGCTCACGCTGATACACATTCCCATATGAGAAAACGCAAGACCTGGCGGGAAAAGATGAACAATCCCAACCTGCCGAAAGTGGTGCCGCGCGGCGCGCAAACCATGCTGGTGCCGAGCCCCTGGGAAGTAGACGCATACATGCGGACCGTGCCGAAGGGCAGCATCGCGACCATCACTCAGATGCGCGAATTCCTGGCCGCTAAATATGCGGTGGACGTAACCTGCCCGCTGACCACTGGCATCTTCGTCCACCTCGCCTCCGAAGTTGCCGAAGAAGAGGCCGCCGCCGGAAAAAAGCAAATCAGTCCCTATTGGCGCATCGTCAGAAGCGATGGCTCGCTGAATCCCAAGTTCCCGGGAGGGGTCGAGCGCCAGGCCGAGCGCCTCCGCGCCGAGGGACATCGCATCCTGGGAGGCAAAAACAGAGTCCCGTTCCGTGTAGTAGTCCCAGGAGAGCGGACTTAGCTAAAATCGAAGCAAGCGTGAAGATTACCATCTCCAAGGAAAACTACCTCAAGGCCATCGCCGAAGCGGAGTCCGAAGGCGAGAGTGTCAAAGCGGCCACGCTTTCGCGATGGGTCAATGTCACGGCGCCGGCAGTTACCATGGCCATCAAGCGCCTGAAACGCGATGCCCTGATTCGCGTGGCTGCGGAGGGCCAGATCACCTTGACCCCCGCCGGGCGCGAAATCGCGAACCGCATCTTGAATCGTCATCACCTGATCGAGCGCATGTTGACCGAAATCTTCGGCATGGAATGGTATAAGGTCCACGAAGAAGCGGAACAACTCGAACACGCGGTCTCCGCGGACTTTGAACGCAAGCTGACCGAGAAACTCGGCGCCGGAGAGGCCTGCCCGCATGGCAATCGCGTGGGTGTGGACACCCCCGCCGACCGCCGCCGGCGCGGCCTCCAGACGCTCGACGAAAGTCCGGCGCGTGAGCCGGTAGCCGTCAGCAGCGTCTACGAGCGCGACCGCAGCTTGCTCGAATACCTGGAACACCTCGGCGTGCGGCCCGGCGCCACCGTGAGCGTGGAAACCCGCAATGCAGATGACACTCTGACTCTTCGTATCGACGGCCAGCGCGTGCAACTGGGACGCAACGCTGCCCAGAAAGTGTGGGTAACTACGGCTAGCGCATGAGCCAGATCAGCCAGTCGGCACGAGCCGGTCTCACCATCGTTTTTGCAGCCGCCTTGGCTGCGCTCGGCATGCGCCAACTGCGCCCGCCCGATGCGCTCCCTACCGATGCGCCGCTTGGCGAGTTCTCCGGCATGCGCGCCCTCGGGCATTTGCGCGCCTTCGCCCGCCGCCCGCATCCGTTTGGATCTCCCGCGCAAGAGGTGGTTCGCGCCTACGTTGTCCAGCAGTTGACCGCTCTGGGCGTCGATGCGCAGGTCGAATCGCTGCCCGTGACGCGGGACGCGCGTGGCGGCTATCCACTGGCCGCCGGTATTACGCATAACGTGATTGCACGCATCCCCGGCACCTCGCCCTCGGCGCCTCTCCTGCTCCTGGGGCATTACGATTCGGTGCCTGGCGGTCCAGGCGCGGCGGACGATGGTGAAGGCGTCTCAGTCCTGCTCGAAACCGTACGCGCGCTGCGGTCCGGCGCGCCTCTCCGCAACGATCTGATCTTTCTGTTTACCGATGGCGAGGAGGCCGGACTGCTCGGCGCCAAATCGTACGTCGATGCGCATCCGGCCAACGCGGGGCTGGCACTCAACTTCGAAGCCCGCGGCACCAGCGGTCCAGGCATGATGTTTGCGACCAGCACCGACAACGGTTGGATGGTGCGGCAGCTAGCCTCGGCCGCGCCTGATCCCGTCGCCAACTCGCTGAGCTATGCCGTTTACCAACTGTTGCCCAACGATACCGACCTCACGGTATTCCGGCATGCGGGTTTCGCCAGTATGGACTTCGCCTTCATCGGCGACGTCACCAATTACCACACCCGCATCGACGACGTATCACATATCGATCCGCGCAGCTTGCAGCATCAGGGGTCTTACGCATTGTCTTTGGCCCGCCGCTTCGGCAATCTGGACTTGCGTCACGTGACGGCGCCCGATGTCACATACTTCAATTTTCCCACGCTGGGCGTGGTCATCTACCCCATTGCTTGGAGCCTGCCCCTGGCGTGTCTTGCCGCCGTGTTGCTTCTCGCAGCGCTAGCTTATGGACTGACGCGGCGCCGGATCACCGCCGGCGGGCTGCTGGTCGGATTCTTCGCGCTGCTGTTCGGATTGGCGGCTGGCGTCGCGGCTGCCATCGGACTCTGGAAACTGGTGCTGGCGTGGCATCCGGATTTCCGCCAGATGTTGCAGGGTGACCCATATCACGCCTGGATATACCGGATCGCTTCGACCGCGCTGGTAGTCGCCGTCTTCGCCGCGCTCTATCGATTGGTTCGGCGGCGTATCGCGATGGCCGCCCTCTGGGCGGGAGCGCTTTCACTCTGGCTGCTGCTGTCCATCGTCACCGCGATTGCGCTGCCTGGCGCCAGCTACGCATTCACCTGGCCGCTGCTGTTCGCCATCGCCGGGTTTGGCTTTCTCGTGGCGAGCGACGGCAACTCCGAATCATGGAGCGGCACGGCGATCTTGTGGGCTTGCGCGGTGCCTGCGGTCGTGATGACCGTGCCGCTGATTCACCAGTTGTTCGTTGCCATGACGATGGCCATGGCCGCGCCTCCGGCCGTTTTCACTGTGCTGCTGCTTGGCCTGCTGATCCCGATTGTCGAAATGATCTCCGCCCCGCGAAACTGGTGGCTGCCGACCGCGGCACTCCTGGTGTGTCTGGCGTGTTTGATCGGAGGCGTGCCGCTCGCGGGATTCGATGCGGATCATCCCAAACCGGACAGCCTCTTCTATGGTCTGGACGTAGCAACCAACAAAGCCTACTGGCTGAGCGGCGATTCAAAGCCCGATTCCTGGGCGCTCCCGGCGCTCGGCGCCCAGCCTTCCAGGATATACAGCACCCCGTTCATTCCGTTCCTGAAATGGCCCATGCTCGTCAACTCCGCCGCCATCGCGCCGCTGCCCGCGCCCGTGTTCGACATCCTCGAAAACACCCGCGATGGGGATGTGCGCACGCTGCGTCTGCGAATCGCATCGCCTCGCCGGGCGGATGATATCTTCGTCTACGGCGACCCGAGCGCTGAGGTGATCGCCGCCCAAGTCAACGGCAAATCGGTCGGGCCGGACCTCCGCGCACCGGACGACAAGGTCGGACTGAAGATGCTGGATCTCATCCGCTTCAAGCAGTGGAGTTTCGAATATTTTGCGCCGCCGCCCGAAGGCTTCGAATTACAGATAAAAGTACGATCGGGATCCGCCCCGCTACGCATGGTTCTCGTCGATCAATCTTACGGACTGGATGGAGTGGGTGCGCCTCCGCGTCCCGCCAATACCATGCCGTTGCCCTGGCTGACTGATTCCGTTTACGTGCGCCAATCGTTCCAGTTGCCATAAGTCTAGTCATTGCAGCGTAAAGCTGAGCCGGGGTCGGCCGCCGCGGCGCTCCGCGCCGGAAGCCAGACTGAAACTGCGGTGATGACAACCAGCAAAGCCCCTACCGCCGCCAAAGATAACGGGTCAAACCGCGACACATGGTACAGCATGCTTTGAATCAACCGCACGGCGGCGAGTGAAACAAGCAAACCGATGGCGAGGCCGGGAATCATGACGGCTGCGCCTTCCTTGAGAATCTGGCGGCGGAGAGCGGCCGGATTTGCGCCCAACGCTGCCCGGATACCGAATTCGCGCAGCCGTCCGCTGACGGAGTAGGCCAGTAACCCATAAATCCCCGCGGCCGTGAGCAGAGCGGCCAAGCCCGCGAAAACGGCGAGCAAGGTGAGTGCAAAGCGGCGGCGTGCCAGAGAGTCAGTGACATATTGCCCGAGGGGCGCGGTTTTCACTACGGCTGCTTCCGGATCGGCGCGATGGATGGCGGCGCGGATGGGGGCCACCAGGCCGGACGGATCGTCGCCGGTTTTGACCAGCAAGGTCATGTAGGGCGAGCCGCCGATGAGATAGAGCGTGGGTGTCGGAGCTTGGTCGAGGCCCATGTCGCGCACGTCGCCCACTACGCCCGCTATCGAGATGAGCGTCTGTTGCGGGTCCAATACGCCCATCACCAGGCGATGCATAGTGGGGTCGGCGTGCGGAAAAAACTGCCGCGCCAACGCGTCATTGATCAAATAGCGCGGTTGATCGCGGTCTGCTTCGGTGAGCCAGCGTCCGCGCAGCAGTGGGATCTGGAGGACCTGGAAATACTCCGGCGTGATCCAGCGAAGCTGCGCGACCGGATAGTGGCCCCGGTCGAAGGTGCGGCCTGCGATGCCGAAGCGCGAAGCGAAGCGGGTACGCTCGGTGGGTCCCAGGCTCATGGGCGCACTGTTGACCGCCGCGACGTCTTCCACTCCCGGCAGCGCACGCACGGCAGGCATCAGTTGCGTATTCAGAAACTGCGCGGCCTTTTGCCCGTCATAGCGGCTGCTCGGCAGCGGGACTTCCACCGCCAGGACGCCTCGGGAACGGAAGCCGGGATCCTGGCTGAGCAATCCGGCGAAGCTGCGCACCAGGAGCGCGGCGCCCATCAGAACCACGAACGCCATGGCGACTTCGGCTGCAATGAGGATTGCGCCCAGTGGTGAGCGGGGCTTGCTCACCGCTCGTCCAGTGGCTGGACTGGCCTGCACCCGCAACGCCTGCACACAAGCTGGCAGAGCGAACAGGATCGCGCACAGAAGCGATATGGATATGGCGAAAAGCGGCGCGTGGCCCTGGAGGTCTTCAATGCGCGGGATGTGGCCCTGCGCCATGCGTGCCAGGACTCCCGACGCTACGCTGGCCAGCAGTATGCCGCCGATCCCGCCCGCCAGTGCCAGCAGCAGGCTCTCAGTAATGACCAGGCGGATCAGGCGTGCCCGGCCGGCGCCTAGCGCCGCGCGAATGGCCATCTCCTGCCCGCGGTCGAGCATGCGGGCCAGCAGCATGTGTGCCAGGTTGGCGCAGGCCATGAGCAGCACCAGACCGACGGCAGCCCAAACCAGCAGCAGCGCGGGACGCACGTCGCCGGTTATTTCGCGTTCGAGCGGTATCGTATAAGCGCGTACGGTGCCATTGGTCTCGGGATGTTCGGCGGCCAGGCGCGCGGCGAGTGTACGTATCTCGGTCTCGGCGACGGTCTCGCGCGCGCCCGGCCGCAGGCGCGCAATCACCTCTAGCGGATGATATTTGCGGGTGGCGCGCAGATCCGTTTCGAGCCAGGAGAACGGCAGCCAGACGTCCGCCCACGCCGGAAATGTCTGCCGGCCGGGCACCACGCCGATGATCGTGAACGTCTCGGTTTCAAGGCGCATGCTACGGCCCGCGATGGACGGGTCCGCGGCGAACCTGGCGCGCCAGAGCTTTTCGCTGATGAGAGCCACGGGGCGCTTGTCGCGGTCGTCAGCCGCAGTGAAACCATGTCCCAGCAGCGGCTGGATGCCCATGGTGGCAAACAGATCCGCCGTCACGTTAGTGCCCTGGACCACCCGCGCTTCGCCTTGCCCGGTGAGCGTAATATGGTCCATGGCCTGGAATGTGTAGGCCGCCATCTGCGCGAAGCTATGGGTCTGGGTGCGCCAATCTTCGAAGTCCGGCACGGTGACCTGCAACTGCGGCAGAATGGGCGTGCTCTCCCAGAGTTGCAGGAGCCGATGTGGCTCATGGAATGGCAAAGGCCGCAACAGAACGGCGTAGATCACTTGATAAACGGCTGTGTTGGCGCCGATTCCCAGCGCGATGGTAAGGATGGCCGCAATCGCGAACGCCGGACGGCGGCTCAGCGAGCGGAGGGCTTGGCGAAGGCCAGCAGGCAACATGATACCGAGTATAGACGAGCTTCGCGCGTCGGGGTTAGGGTGGGCAGACCACCAGACAAGATAGCCTGCCCTACGTCAGGCTGAGAGCCTGTCGACCTACTTATTGTGGTTGTGGCAGCATGCGTGACCGCAGCACTGCTGTCCGTTGCAGCAGTTGGTGTCAGTCACCGCCATGGCGGGCGCCAGTGCTAATGCCACTAAGGCCGCCAGGCTGAGCACACTAATCATGATTCGCTTCATGAGAGTTCTCCTTTCGCAAGTATTTGGATGTAACTTACTGCAACTGCTGAGTGAGTGGGCTTTAGATCAGGAGAACGCGGTTGCGCAGGAAGAGTCCGGTCGAATCCACGAGGCGTAGCTCGCTCGTCGACACTCGGTTGACTGAGAGGGCAGGAACGGCCGGCTGAGTCCATACCACGGGAGTTATCCAACCCCAGTGCAATAGGCCTGTATTCGTATTGCTCTTCTCAAGAACGGTGTACGGGCAATCCGGGGCTGTCTTGGCAGGGCAAGGCGCAGGGTGCGAATGGGACTTATGACAGCAGGAATCGGAGTCCGGCTGAGAATTCCCGTGCATGGCGCAGACGACCGAAGGACATAGCACGATGACACTTAGTAAAATCACCGTCATCGCTACCGCTGCCGCCTTCATGGGTACCCTCAAGCTCAGCATAAGACATCGCAGTCTTATTTGCAAGAGTTATTAACGTGAAATTGTAATTCCGGTCTGGAGTATGTGCGCGCGGAAACCCTCGTACAGATAGAAAATCTCGCCGTAACCGTAGTAGCGGTATTCGGATTTCCACGCCAGGTTCTTGTGGATGGGCACCGCGAGACGCACCAGCGGCTGGTAGAAAGTCGTGGGACGGCTGCCAGAAGAAATGAACAGCGATCCGCCGAAGGAGAGCCGCGGCGTGAGCTTGGCGTACCCGGGCAGGGCCAGATCAATGAGCGCGCTGGCGCTGTGGGCGTTGTCACGATAAAGCGACTGCTCGGGACTGAGCGTCTCGGGATCCAGGTAGTTGATGTTGGAGCGCAGCGTGGAGCGGGTGTACTCGCCCAGAATGCTGACGCGCTTGGAAGGCGTCCAGGAGGCCGAAAGCGAATTCTGGCGGCTCAGAAAATCGTAATTGATGCCCGGCGTGGGGTTTTGATTGTTAAGCAGCGAGAAGACTGCCTGCAGCGACAGCTTGGCGGCCAACTGGTAGCGCGCGCGGGCGCGCATCTTCTGGTAGTTGTAAAGGCTGGTGCGGAAGTAAGCGTGATCGCTGGCGGCGTCTTCGAAATCCGCGTCGAGGGAGAGTTTCTGCGTGGGGCGGTAGTGGATGCCCGCCAGCCCGGCTTGCTGCCGCAGTTGGCTCGATTCCAAACCGCCGCCGGTGAGCAGCGGCGCGGGATCTTCGGCGTCGCCCCAGGAGTAACGGTAGCCGCCGCGCAGCGTCAGCTTGCGCGTCACGTCCACCAGCACGTCCACCTGCTCCTGGTTGTAATTCATCACCAGTAGGCTGGTTAGCGCCGACAGCGTGGTTTCGGCGGCGGAGGTGGGCTGCAGGATCATGTCGGTGACCAGGCCGGCCGCCGCGGTGTGCAGGCGGTCGGTCATCCACGATTCGCGGATCCGCACGCGTTTCAGCGGACGCAATTCGAAACCGAAGCTGCCGCTGGTGTGAGGCTGCTTGGATTCGGTATAGCCCAACGCCTGCTCACCGGTATAGAAAAGCAGCGAACTCAGCAGCACGAAGTTGCCGGTATTGTACTGGCTATAGTTGACGGTGGTCTGCGGCTGGCTGTATAGGAACTGGCCGTATACATCCACCCAGGGAAACGGATTGGCGGTGAACAGGGCCTTGGAATAAATGCTGTCGCCGCGGACGCCATAGGCCTCGGACAGAGCGGTCAGATCGAGTGTCTGGCCGAAGTAGGGCTGGTAGACATTGCCCGCGTTGAAGCCCGAGGTGTAGGCCTCCTGATCGTCGCGCAAGGTGGTGCCGCCCTGTTCCAGCGTGGCATGCCAGTGACCGAATTCCAGGCGCACGCCGCCGCGATAATTGTCCGTCTTGTCGAACATGTTGTCGGCGACGGGGTACTCGTTGACGTCGGAAACAAAATTGGTGATGCCCGTGCCTTGGCCCGAATCACGGCCATAGGCGAGAAAAGGAATGATGCGATGGCCGGGCAGCAGGTCCAACTGGAAGTCGCTCATGCGGCGGCGGCTGAAGTAGGAATCTTCATCCAGCACGATGCCGTTGCCGAGCAGCGGATCGGCGAACGAGGGTAGCAGGTTGAAATAAGCGATGTCCCGGTATTCGAAATTGAAATCGTAGATGCCCTGCTTGGAGGCATTCACGTGTACGGTGTTGTAGGGGTCGCCGCCCCAGTTGTTGGCCCGCACTTCCAGGCGGTCGAAGAGGCGCTTTTTGGGATCGGTGATGGTAAATTCCAGACCGATCAGCCGGGGTCCCTGGCCAAGATTCACGACGCTGCGATAGACATCGCTGTCGCCGCCGATGCTGGTGAAGCGGTAGCCGATATCCAAGCTGCCGGTGATGACGGGCTCGGTCGAAGGCGCCGGCGAGGCGGCGGGTTCCTGCGCCAGGAGCGGAAAAATGACGAGCGAAGCCAATAAGTGCTTCATTTCAGCAACTCCTGGCTCACGTACGATCCATGCACCTTCAGGTGGCAGATGGTGCAGTTCTGGAATTGCGGGCTGAGGAGGTTGTGAAATGCCGGGGGCACGCCTCCCAGCGCGGGGGGATTCTTGATGGGCCCCGGTGCGGCCGGCAGGTTGGCGTGGCACTCCAGGCACAGATAGCGAACCTCGGCCCGCGCCAGCATGCGCGGATTGGCCGACCCGTGCGGTTCATGGCAGGCGTTGCAGCCCTCCAGACGCACGGGTGCGTGCTCGAAAGTAAATGGACCGCGCAGGTTGCCGTGGCACCGGAAGCAGCCTGGTTCATTGCCCGCGTAGGTCTGTCCGGAGACGGCGAAGATGCTGCCGTGCGGATTATGGCAATCCACGCAGGACATAGCGCCCTCCGGCAGGCGATGCTTATAGGGCCGCTGAAACTCGGCCCATACGGCTATATGGCAGCCTGCGCATAGTTCATTGACCGCCGCTGCTTTTCGCGCCACCAGACCGTTCGGGCCGTGACTATGCACGGAGTGGCACGCGGTGCAGGCAACATCGTTACGTGCGTGGCTGCCTGCGATGCGGCCTATGTGCGTGGGCTGGTTGAGATGGCACTTGAGGCAAATGCGGTCGGTTTCGGCGGCCGCGAGTTTGGCCGGATTGACGATAGCAGCGGCATCCGCGGAATCGGCGTGCTTGCCGCCGGGACCGTGGCAGGATTCGCAGGCTTTAGCTTCCCCGCCGCGCCGTTTCTGAGTATCCACCAACTTGTGAGGACTCTTCTGGAAGGCGTTGTAGATATCCTCATGGCACGGCTGGCAGGTTTCCGACCCAACGTACGCCTGGGGCGTGGCAGCCGCCGGCGCGACGGGGGTTTGGGCAACAGCCGGGACGGCGGGGGTTTGCGCCACCGCCGTCCCGCAAAACAGCAATAAGAGAATTGCCCGGTTATTGGGCATGCACGGCGTCAACCGCATACGCCGCACCGGCGGCATGGCACACATTGCAGCTCTCCCCCAACACATCGGTGTTGGCCAGGAAGTGAGCCGATTCGCCCTCCGAAACGTGGCATCCGCTGCAAGCTGAAGAAGCGGGCTGCACCGGATTTCCGGTCGCCCCTTGAATCCAACCCTGCGGATCCTGGACCGCATTCAGTCCGATCGGCAGATTCTGCTCGCTGCCGTTGGTGTGGCAGACCGCGCAGTTCTGCATATAGGTGGCGTCTCCCGCCGGGCTCATGACCGGGAAGAGAACGCCGGAGAAGTCGTTATGGCTGCCGCCAAAGCCGACGACGATATAGGGGTACTTGGGCGGCCCGCCCGGGTTGGTCGCGGCATTCACGCCGTCATGAATGCGGTGCACCAACAGGTTGAAGTTGATGCCCTGCGGCGGGAGCGCTTTGTCCGCCGCGACGGTGGCGTTGACTCGCTGGCTGGCATCCGTGTTCGAGGGATTGTGGCACAGCACGCAGTACTCCGGATTGTTGCGCAGGTCGCCGTGCAGCGAAAGCGATACGTGGCAGGCATTGCAGTTGGTCTCCAACACCACCGTGCGCCGCGGCGCTTCTGGGGAGCCATCCACGGAGAAGTTCACTACCGGATTCGGGTTGGCGGCTACGGTAACGCTTTGCGACGAAGTGGTGCCGGGATACACCGTCACCGTCATGCGCGCTTCGCCCCCGATGGTGTACGTTCCGGTGGCAGCCGCCGGAATGGCGGTGATGAAAGTGTAGGTGCAGGCGCCGCTGGCGCTGCAGGCGGCCTTCAGAGCGCTCTCCGTTACATAACCCGGGGTCGTAGCGGTTCCGAAAACGGTGTAGCCATAATCCGTGGTGGGACCGGCCATAGTGAATTGGAGGGTGGAAAGCTGCGATAAGGCGATGTTGTTGCCGCTGTTGTCCTGCACTGTGAAGGCGACGGTGGGACTTTGCCCGGCGGAGCTATTGGTCACGCCGGTAATGGCAAGCTGCAGGCCCGCTATTTGCGTATCCGGGTTCTGGGGGTATAAAGCCGCGGTGTCCGTGGGCACCACGTGCGCGCCCAGAATAGAGGCATCGAAGACCTCCTCGTCTTGGGGGATGTGGCAGGTGGCACACTGGGTGTCGTCCGTCTGGAATCCGCCGGGGTGGTTGGCGCCGGTAGCGAAATTTACATTGTCGTGGCACGCGCCGCAGGCGGCCCGGGTGGGCTCCGTCAGGAACGCCTTGGCTTGTGCGGCGCCGGTGGTCTGGCTGTGGCAAACCTCGCAACGGCGGGGATCGGCGGGATCGATCACCGTAGAAAAGTTATTGACGGAATTCATGTAGCCGACGATTTCATAGGGCGCCGGTGGAACGGTCGTTGTGCCGGACGTGTACCCGAGCACGCTGGGCAACTGCGATCCCATGTGGAGCTTATGCGCAAATACCTTGAGATCCAGCGTGTTGCCCGTGACCGGATCGGCGTTCTGCGGCTGGTGGCACATGACACACATGGGCATGCCGCTGGCGTAACCGCCGTGGAATGCCAATTGGTAATGGCAGGTGTTGCAGCTCTGCGTGCGGATGACGTCGCGCGTGACGGTGACTGGCGAACCGTTGGGGACGAAGTTGAAAGTGGCCCCGGCGTAGCTTATGCCCAAGTTAAACGCCGTCTGATCGCGGTTGCCGTCGACCGCCACCGTATAAGTCGTGGTGGGGTCGAAACCCGCAGTCGCCGTGCCCGTGAACGTGTATTTGTACTGGCCTGAGCCCAGCGACGTGGGGGGCGTGCCGCTCCCAAAGGCGGGCAGTTCGAAGTCCGGGCGGATGATAGTCCCGAGCGCGGCGCCAGTCGCCGACGAGGTCGTGAGGGCGACATATTGTTCCTGTCCGGCCGGAATATACGCCGCCACGTAAGCCAGCGTGATCGCCCCCGGGGTGGTTGTCCCGGATGCATCCAACGGCAACCCTGTCGGATCCGTCAGCGTGTACGTCACACTAATGACGCCCGCGCTCGAGATTGCCGCTGAGTTGATGGTAATGTTCAAGCCAGGGTTCACGAAGTCGACCAGGGCTCGACTCGCATAATACGCCTTGTCGCGGGGTGAATAAGGAGACTTGCTTGAGCCGGTCAGGGCGACTGATCCAACGACCAGCAGTAACACCAGGCATATTCGCGAAACTCTGGAAACCGACGGAAATAGTTGCATAGTTTTCTCCAATTGAGTGCGCACGAAAACCAAGCGCCACCGCCCAGCGGGAAGCAACCCGTCATTCCAGGCGTCAAGACACGGTAAGTCCAGCTAGAATCTCAGCATTAGATTGTTGCGATTCCCGACAAAGTTCTCCAGGTTTATTCGCTCCGCGCAAAAAAACCGCTATATCTCGACCGCAATTTCATCGATTGCCATGTGACCATCGGCATCACTGCATCGTGGTTATATTGTACTCACGCAGACGCCAGCGTCAAGGGCTGCGTGTGCTATGCATTACTCCCGGCGCTTGTGATGCTCCTATTTTGGCATTCGATCCACTGCATCTCGGGCGCCGGCGGGCTGCCGGGCAGCGGTGTCTTGGAATACGCCAGACGCGATGGACGGTCCCGTGGCCCCATGCGGCCTGTATAATCAAAGCTAAGTGGATCTCGAAAAGACATTGCTGCGCAAGGTGGGGGAAGCCATCCACCGTTTCAAAATGATCCGCGACGGCGACCGCGTGGCCGTGGCGCTATCGGGCGGCAAGGATTCCGTCACGCTGCTGGAAGCCCTGCTCCTGCTGGCGGCACGCGCACCCATCGATTTTTCGGTCTGCGCGTTCACCGTGGAGCAGGGCAAATTCCTGCGGCCCATCGAGCCGTTGGGGGAATATCTGAAGCAGCGTGGCGTCCAGTGGACATACTATCGCGACAAACCTTCGCTGCGGCTGCTCGATGAACAGCCTGGGCACGGTTGCGATCTCTGCAGCCGCTACCGCCGCCGCGCCGTCTACGAGATCTGTACCGGCTTGGGCGCCAACGTGATCGCTTTTGGACATACCGCCGACGACTTTTGCGAGGCCTTACTGCGCAACACTCTCTTCACTGGACGGCTGAGCGCGCTCCCACCCGTGACGCAGTCGCGCGACCGGCAGTTCCGCCTGATCCGGCCGCTGGTCTTCGTCACCGAGGACATTACCCGCGCCTATGCGGAGCATCGCGCCGTGCCTATTGTGCCTTGCGATTGCTCCCTGCGCACCGGCACCGTGCGGCGTTCGCTACGCGGGATATTCGCGGAATTGGAGAAAGAGCACCCGCACCTGAAGGAGAACATCCTGTCGGCGATGGGCAATGTGGATACTAGTAGACTGCTCGACCCGCGCCTGCTGGAGATCGAAACGCCCGAACCGTTCCCGATTCTCACCGAATCCTAAACACTTACCGCGGGTGGTGTTGTATCCTGACACCATGCGTCGTCTCGTTTTCGCATTTATCTTTTCCTTGACTGCTCCGCTTGTGATGGTTGCGGGAGTCACGGTGATGTGGAATCCTTCCGATCCCACCGTCGGCCCTTATCCCTCGGATGCGCTGACCATCCCCGATTCCACACAGAAATCCGGCATGCGCATCAACCTGCCGATGCCCGATTGCACCACCGCTCCCAGCGATTGCCAGGACGTGCAACTGATCAATCAACTGGATGGCTTCCAGACCGCGCCGCGCATCACCATCAACTTCTCCGGCCCTATCGACGTGAACAGCGTGCACCACGCCGTCTACTACGTGGCGCTCCGCAACCTGACGCAGGAAGAGCACGGCATCACTGACCCCGGCCAGATGCTCTACACCACGCAGATGATCTACGATCCCACCACCAATACCCTCTACGGCAAGCCGGACGGCAATCTGGATCAGCATAGCCAGGTGGCCGTGATTGTGACCGACGTCATCCAAGATCTGAACGGGAATCCGGTCCAGCCCGATCCGGGGTTTACGGCTTGTGTCGCGCCCGGCACTGAGCCGAAGACCACCTATTGCAGCGAACTCTCGCAGGCCATGACGGGACTAGCGGCGGCGGTCGCGCCCGCCAACATTGTGGGCGCCACGGTGTTCAGCACCATGAACGTTACCACCTGGCTGGAAAAGGCCCACGCGCAGATCCCCAATCTGACGCCGCCGCCCATCACGCCCCCTACGTTGATCCAATACTCCAAGATCGCGTCATTGGTCCTGCACGAACAGACCGGCGATAATCCTTCGCAATTCGTCGACGTGCAGTTGCCCATCGACAATCCGCTTTTCCAGGGCATCGGCGCCATCGGGTTCGGCGCCTTCGCCTCGCCGAATTTCCTGAACGATCAACAGGTGATTCCGTGGGTGCCCACCGGTCAGGATGTCTCTTTACCGGACTCGCTCAACCTGATTTCCTATCACGTCTTTCTCCCGGCCACGCCAGAGCCGCCCAACGGCTATCCGGTGGTGATCTTCGGGCACGGGCTGGGCGATAGCCAATGGGGCGGTCCAACCGCGGTGGCTCCCGTCCTGGCGCAGGCAGGTTTCGCCACCATCGCCATCAACGCGGTGGGGCACGGCTTCGGTCCGCAGAGCCAGGTCATCGTGACGGATACGTCGGGCAACGTCACCACTCTGACTGCCGGCGGACGCGGCGTGGACTTGAACAACGACGGCACAATCGGTCCGTACGAAGGCTGCCTGCCGAACGATCCCGCGCAGGTGGCCTTGCGCGATTGCCTCCGCCAGACCGCTCTGGACCTTTCCTCGCTCGTGCACATGATCGGGAATGGCGTCTTCCTTACCGGAAATAACCAGCCGGATCTGGATGCCTCCCGAATCTACTACGTCGGCGAATCGCTCGGCTCTTTGTACGGCACGATATTTGCCTCAATCGAGCCGAACGTGGGGGCCTCGGTGATGAACGTGGGTGGCGGCAGCACGGAAGATATCGTGCGCTGGAGCCAGTCGTACCATTCACTGGCGGCGGGTTTGCTGGGCGACCACATTCCCTCTCTACTCAACGAAGGCGACGATTTTAACGACAACTACGTGTTCCCTTATCAGCCATTGCTGGTGAACGAAGTGCCGGGCGCCATCGCGATCCAGAACGCCTTCGAGCTTTATGAGTGGCTGCAATGCGCGGGCGATCCGGTTTGTTTCGCGCCACACACCACGGCATCGCCCCTGCCGGGTATGCCGTATAAGAGAATCCTGTTCCAGTTGGCGCGCCTGGATTCCACCATGCCGAACATGGCTACCACGCGCCTGATCAAAGCCGCGAACCATCCCCTGACTTGGGAGTATCGCCATGATCTGGCTTTAGCCGATGGCCTGCAGTTGCCGCAGGACCCCCATCCCTTCCTGGTGATGTTCATCGGAATCAACGGCAGCACGGTGGTGATTCCGGGGCTGGATGCCATAGCTATTGGACTCGCCGCGCAACACCAGGTGGCCAGCTTCTTCAGTACCAACGGAACCAGCGCGATCGATCCGAACACGCTGCTGCCCTGGCGCTTCTCGCAGCCGTTGTTCGAGGCGCCGCCGGCGCTGCCGGAAGACAACGGCTATTGATTGCTGCCGCTGTCGCACCGCTACAGCCTTTTCAAGACCTCTTTCGCCTCTTTCAGCCTGGCGAATGTTTTCTCCGCCTCGCGGAATTCGCGCGTGTGCACCCGGCGGCGCGCGCCGTTGTGCTCCACGGGAAATCGCAGGTGCAGCATCTCGTGAAACATCACGTATTCAAGAGCCAGTTCCGGCACCGAGGGACTATCGAAGATGCGGCTGATGATGATGGCGTTGTGCGACGGGTCGAAGTGCCCCAACATATTGCGCGAGACGCCGCGGCTCCAGCCTAACTGCGGCCGCGCCAGCAGACCCTCGAAGTGCTCCGCATTCAGCGCCTCGAACACCGTCTCCAAGTTATAATGGCTACCTTGTGGGCCGGAAACAAACTTGCGGCCCCGGATCTGGCGGACCAGATGCATTTGCCGGCGGACGTCGCGCCGGTTCAGGTAAAGCCGGTAACGGTGTGAGTAGATGCGGGCAATCGGACGGCGGAACAGCTTGCCCAACAGGATGTGGGCCAGGGCCTCCGCTACCGGGGCCGGTGCGCCTTCCAGCAGATCCGAGATCCGCACGCGAATGGCGCCGGATTCCAGGCGGATGAAGCTGTCGGCATTGGCAAAACGGCAAAACTCCACGGTGATGCCCGGCAGTGGAGTGCGGGGTTTGAGTTCGCGGAAGACGCGGGCGTAGATTTCTTCCGGACTTTCGAAGAGCAAGGCGCTTTGAAATCCGGATACGGCTGAACCCAAGCCGTGGTCTTGCATTTCTTTACAATTTAACATATCAGGGTCAGCGGGCCTTGGAGGAAACTTGTCCAAAGTGAAAATCAGCGCGCTCGGTTGCTACGTGCCGCCGGGTGTGCTCACCAACAACGATCTTGAGAAGATGGTGCAGACCAATTCCCAGTGGATCATCGAGCGCACGGGAATTTGCGAGCGGCATATCGCCGCGCCGGATGTCGCCACTTCCGATTTGGGAACCGAGGCGGCGCGCGTGGCGCTGGCGGCGCGCGGTATTACGGGCGACGAGTTGGACGCCATCCTGGTGTGCACGGTAACGCCGGATATGCTGTTTCCGTCTACCGCCTGCCTCATCCAGGATCGCCTGGGCGCGCACCACGCGTGGGGCTTCGACCTGGTCGCCGCCTGCTCCAGTTTCCTCTATGGGCTGACCACCGGCGCGGCCCTGATCGCCGCCGGCACGCACCGAAAAGTCATGATCATCGGCGCCGATACCATGAGCCGCATCATCGATTACACCGACCGGGCCACCTGTATCCTGTTCGGCGATGGCGCGGGTGCCATGATTCTGGAGCCGTCGGGCGAGGCGGATGACGGCGCGGGCTTTATCGATTTCGTGGGCGAGATCGACGGTTCAGGCGGGCAGTATCTGTACCAGCCGGCCGGTGGCAGCCGTCTGCCCGCGTCCGCGGAAACCGTCGCCAAGCGGCAGCACTATGTGCACCAGGAAGGCCAGCAGGTTTTCAAATACGCGGTGAAGAAGATGTACGAATTGTGCGCCGAAGTGCTGGAGCGAAACAAGCTGAAGCCGTCCGACGTCCGCGTGCTGATCCCGCATCAGGCCAACCGCCGGATCATCACCGGCGCGGCGGAGCGCATGGGCTTGTCGCCGGAGCAGGTAGTGATCAACATCGACCGCTACGGCAACACCACCTCCGCCACTTTGCCGCTGGCCACGCGGGACGCCATCGCGCAAGGGCGGCTCCAGAAGGGCGACCTGGTGATGTTCGCCACCGTGGGCGCGGGATATACGGCGGGCGCGAGCCTTTGGCGCTGGGCATATTAGCATGGTAAGGAGCAAGACTGGCGTTGCGTGCTCGCGAGTCGTTCAGTCGATGCTTCAGGAGAAGTACGCGAAGGGCACGAGCCAGGTTGAGTTCGACTGGCAGGGAGATGATCCGCTCTTTCCGTTACCGGAAGGACCTGCCTGAAGTCCTCGCCAGGGAAGCCGCCGCCGATGAAACGTGGGTCATCCAGGAGCCCGCACGCGGCGAGTATAAGTTCGCTCTGTCTCTCTGGGGCCCATATTGCCCAGCGAGCACTGGACACTTACAAGGCTGCCCGGCGTGAGGCCCGAGATGGTCATCCGATACGCGCTGGACGACCAACAGGCCCTGTTGGCCATCATTCGGCACAGCCACCTGCCACTTGCTTACAGAACCATTGATTATCTGGGCGCGCAATACGTCTTTCCCGTGCAAGCCCATCGCTGCGCAGTTTATGGCCGACGATATATACCTCCTCGCCTTCGAGCAACTCATGGGCGACCTGCCGACGGTTGCAGACGAGAAGCACTACAAGCTGGTCCCGTCTGACGGCCTGTCCGACGACGAAATTGCATCGTACGGCCTGCATTGAGCCGCATTCAAAACCTGCCGGCGCGCGCGCCCAGATCCCAGAACTCCGACACCAATCCGGCGCGCTGGAAGATCTCTTGCGCCTCCGCAACCGTCCATTTGTGCCAGTCCGGACTGGCGTGAGCCCCATACCAGTCCCGCGCCAGGGCCGCGACTTGGGAAAGCGGCACCGCCTCGCCTAGCGGCAAGTGGTGGCGCGCGGACCACGCCGCGATCTCGTCGGCGGAACGGAACGGCAGCACCATCGCGCAATGTTCATGCACGTTGTCCCATGCCCTGGCCGGCGGAATCGCAAAATGTACTGCAACGTCCGCGAAAGCGCTGGGTTGTCCATCTCGTATCGGGACCGTCAACGGTTCGCCTTCGCCGCCGTAGCGGGTGTGTAGGGTGACCTCCCCTCCCACCAGCGTGGCCACGCCGAATGCGCACCACACGCACGGCGCCCACCAGCCGCCGCGCTCCGCCTGAATCCAGTGCAAAGTAGGCGTCAGCGAGAACGGGTGTACGATCCAGGGTTCCACAACATGCGGATGCAGCACGACTCCGTGGATTGCGGCCAGGTCTTCGAGCAGCGCGGACATCTCGGATGGCGCTACGTTCATGCGTTCGCACAACTCCGCGCGCGACGGGCAGGCGCGCTCCTCGATCAGGCCGTGGATCATCTCGAAGTGCGCGCGCGCCAGTTGCGTTTCGCGATCGCTCATATCTTCATTCTGGACCGCCGGTCCGGCGGTATGTTTGGAAAGGAGGACCCCATCGTGAGCGATCTTACAAACTGGAAAGTTCACGGGCCCGTTCGTACGCTGCGCATCCAGCATGCCGAGTGGGATTTGAGTCGCGAAGAATGGCGGCTTCCGCGGCACTTCGGCATCTACCGATTCCGTCCCGACGGGCGGACCGAGGAAGCGGAACATCACAATCCGGATGGCAGCGTCGGTCGAATTACTTATGTGTACGATGACTCCGGCCGGCTGTTGGAAATCCGGAGCGGGGATTCGAAGGCGAAAACGCTTTACCAGTATGACGAATTCGGCAGGCAAATCCGAACCCTGGAAGTTACAGAGGATGGGACCACGCGGGAGACCGACATCTGCCGCTATGACGGCGCCGGCCGCAAGACGAAGGTCCACCTTCAACCGCCTCGGAAACCAGGCGAGACGTACGGATATTGCATCGACGGCGACGAAAGCGATGACGTATCCGAGATCGCCGTTCAGGACGAACAACATCGCGTGGTGAGCCGATTCGTGTTCGAAAGAGATGGCCGGGGGAGGCCGTTGAGCGTGACGCAGTTCGCGGGCGATGCATCCATGGGGGGTCTTGAAAACGCACTCGCGCAAGCGGGCCCGGCTGGCCGGGAACAGGCGCGGGCGGCTATCGCAAGCCTCTTTGGGCCTGGCGCGTCGCCCCTCGCCACGACTACCTACGCCTACGACGAGGCCGGCCGTCTTATGGAACGATACATGCGCATGGGGGAACTCGGTGGTCATCGCACAACTTATTCCTACGACGACAACGGCCGCGAAATCGCGAACGTTACAGAGCATTACAGCCGGCGGTACAGCATCGACGAAAACGGCAGCCTGCGGATCGCTTCCGAAGAGTCGCACAAACAACACTTCCGTTTCACATACGTTTTCGATGCGCATGGCAACTGGACCGAGCGCGCGGTCTGGAGCCGCCTGGAGCCGAACCCGAATTTCCAGCCGTCCAACGTGGAGCGGCGGGAAATCGGCTATCACTGAATTTACATCAGGGCGCCGCAAAAACCACTTGCATTCCCGGTTTTCTTAGAGTAATGTATAGATAACATTTAGTAAATTATACATTACGTTCATGCAAAAGCAAAAAACAGAATCGTCTACCGTGGCGCTCCTCTTCACCCTTTGTCTGGCGGCCGCAATCGATGTTGGCGTCGGTTCGTGCTTGGGAAGTCCTCGCCTCGCCCGAAACACACGAATCGCAATCGCATTGCTGCCAATCCCCGCCAACCTCGCACTAATCGCTCTCTTCGTGCGCACGATCCGCAAACTCGATGACTTCCTGCGGCAAGTTCATCTGGAAGCGATTGCGATTGCTTTCCTGCTCACCGGGCTGGCAGTTTTTGTTTACGGATACCTGCAAAGGGCACAAGCCGTGGGACCCCTGAACGTGGCCATCGTCTGGCTTTTCATGGTGCTGTTTTACGGCATTGGATATCTGGTCGCGATCGGGCACTACCGATGAAGAACCGGCTGCGCGTGTTGCGTGCCGAAGTGGATTGGACTCAGGCGCAGCTTGCCGAGGCAGTGGGCGTCTCACGGCAGGCGATTATAGCCATCGAGAACGGGAAGTATGACCCGGCGCTTCCGCTGGCCTTCAAGCTGGCGCGCGCCTTTGGGAAGAATGTGGAAGAAGTATTCGTCTGGGAAGGGAGTTCCAAATGAAACGAATCGTTGCCGCTACCGGGCTTGCCATCCTGATGTTGACCGCAAGCCTCGCTCAGGATCCAATCGCGGAAAGAAACAAAGCCGTGGTCCGCAGGGTCTTTACCGATATTCTGACCCAAGGCAGGTACGACGTGTCCGGCGAGATCTACGCCTCGGACTTTGTCAATCACGGCGCCACAAAAGACGTCGGCTTGGACGAGAGCCAGGCCGGAAATCGCGGCTGGCGGACTGCGTTTCCAGACCTGGAAATGGTCGTCGTAAAAGAAATCGCGGAAGGCGACTTCGTAACCGTTCTATGGACGGGGCGGGGAACCAATACAGGCAGCGGCAATGGCCTGAACGCCACGGGAAAGAAGGCCGAAGGGCGCGGCATCAGCATGTTCCGCGTCGTCAACGGAAAGATCAAAGAGGAATGGACCGAATACAGCCAGTTGCTCCTCCTTCAGGAGTTGGGACTGTTTCCCAAGCGCCAGTAAACTGAACCAGGACACTGAACATGACTTCAACCAAAACGGCGGCCAGAGTCGCAGGCTTACTGTACTTGTTAAACGGAAGCTTCGCTCCCTTCAGCCTTCTGTATATTCCCTCCGCTTTCCTAGTGGCGGGAGATGCCTCGGCGACCGCGAACAAGATCAGAGCTTCCCAGTTTCTTTTCCGTGCCGGCATTGTGGGCGAGCTGATCAGCGCAACCATTTTTGTCTTCGTGGGCCTGGCTTTCTACCATTTGCTGAAAGGGGTCAATAAGAAACACGCTTTGCTACTGTTGATCCTGGTTGTGGTCTCTGTCCCGATATCGTTTCTGAATGAGATGAATCGGCTGGCTGCCCTGATGCTATCGAGGGGTCCGGCTTACTTGTCGGTCTTCGATCGGCGTCAGGTCGATGCGCTGGTAATGGCGCTAATGAGTCTGCATGGTTCCGGACTTCTTCTCGTGCAGATATTTTGGGGCCTTTGGCTCTTCCCTTTCGGGATTCTTGTTTTCCAATCGCGTTTCCTCCCCCGCATTCTGGGCGTCTTGCTGGTCCTGGCTGGCGTTGGCTACGTAGCTGCCAGCCTTGCTTCTTTGCTCGTGCCGGCCTACGGACATTCGGTCTTCATGGCCGCGGGGCTGGTGGGGGGCATTGGAGAGGGGTCGACCATCTTGTGGCTCTTGATTAAGGGAGCCGCGGCGAATCAGCCGTCACTGGAGCACGCCTGATGCAATGGCGCTCGATTGCACCTGCGCCGTCACTTCCGCCAGCGCCGCCAAGGCCAGTTCGCAGCCTTCGCGGTCGACATCGTAGTGCGTCACCAGCCGCATCACCGTCGCATTGATCGGGTTGATCAGTATCCCCCTCTCCTTCAGCCGCGAACTGATGGCCGCCCCGGCCAGCCCCGTGCCGCTCACATCGAAAATCACGATGTTGGTCTGCACCTTGGCCGGATCGATCCGGATGCCCGGAATCCGGGCCAGGCCTTTGGCCATCAGGCGGGCATTGCGATGATCTTCGATCAGGTGGCGCGGGCTTTGCTCCAGCGCGATCAGCCCGGCGGCCGCCAGCACTCCGGCCTGCCGCATACCGCCGCCAAGCCGCTTGCGATAAAGCCGTGCCTGCGCGATGTCTTCTTCAGTGCCGGCCAGCATCGAACCCACCGGCGCGCCCAGCGCCTTCGACAGGCAGAACATCACCGTGTCCACCTTGGCCGCAATCTCGCGCACCGGCTTGCCGATGGCTTCCGCGGCATTGAACACCCGGGCGCCGTCCATGTGAACCTTCAGGCCGCGCGCGTGGGCGTTATCGCAGATCTCGTAAACCAGCGCCAGCGGATAAACCGTGCCGCCGGCGATGTTGTTCGTATTTTCGATTTCGATCAGGCCGGTCCGCGCGCGGTGCGGTCCCAGCGGACGGATTTCGCGCGCAATCTGCTCCCAGCTCATAATGCCGTCGCTGGTCTGAATAGGCCGCCCGACGCATCCCGAGAACCAGGCCAGCATCGAAAGCTCATACTCGAGCAGGTGCGCGCGCACGTCGCAGATCACTTCTTCGCCATGGCGCGTGTGCAGCTTTACCGCGATAGTGTTTCCCATGGTGCCCGTCGGCACGAACAGCGCGGCTTCCTTGCCGGAGATTTCCGCGGCGCGCTGCTCCAGCAGGTTTACGGTGGGGTCCTCGCCGTAAACGTCGTCGCCGACCTCGGCTTCCATCATGGCCCGGCGCATCTCCGGGGTGGGCTTGGTCACGGTATCGCTGCGCAGATCGATCATGCCAGGAACTCCTGAAAGACTTCGTTGGATAACATCACGCCGCGGTCGGTCAGGCGCAGCGCACCGCCCTCCGCTGCAAGCAAGCCCTGCTCGATGAACCGGCGGATCGGCTCGCGAAAGTGCTGCCATTCGCTGGGGCTCGGCCGGATTCCTTGGGCCAGACGCAGGCCCACGAAAAACCGCTCCTCCAGCGCATTCGGCTCGACGCTGGTTGGCTGCCATGCGCCGAGATAATCGTCTATGGATTCGGGGTTTTGCCAGCGGAGCCGGCCATCGAACGAGTGGGCATCGCTGCCGAAGCCGGCGTAAGGCTCCCGCAACCAGTATTTCATATTGTGCCGCGATTCGTGGCCCGCCGCGGCGAAATTGGAGATCTCGTAGCGCGGCAGGCCCAGCCCGGCCAGCCGTTCGACGGCCGTCTCATACAAATCGGCCGTGAGATCCGCGCTGGGCCTGTCCGCCGCTCCATAGCGCGATCCGCCTGCCAGAATTTCGCGGCCCAGGCGGCTATCTTCATCCACCTCCAGCATGTAGACGGAGGCGTGATCGGGTTCCAGGCGCGCGATCCAATCGAGCGACTCGCGCCAGCTTGCACCGGTCTGCCCGGAGAGGCCCGCAATCAGGTCGATATTGATCTTGTGTATGCCAGCGGAGCGCAGCGTCCCGATCTCCGCGGCCACGACTTCCGCCGTGTGCTTGCGTCCCGTGCGGGCGATCTCCGTTTGCACGAAAGACTGCACGCCCAGGCTGACGCGGTCGATACCCGCCTCCGCCCACGCGCGCGCTTGCGCCGCGGTGATCGTGCCGGGAGCGGCTTCCATGGTGGCTTCCAACCAGGGACGGCCCGGTATCAAGGCCAGCACGGACACCAGCGCATCCGGGTCCATGGCGCTGGGAGTGCCGCCACCGAGGTAGACCGTCTCCGGCTGCCAGGACCACGCGTGGCGTGCTATTTCCGCGCGCAACGCATCCAGGTATCGGGTTTCCATGCCGCGCGGAAAGACTCCGGAAGCGAAGTTGCAATAGGTGCACTTCTGCGCGCAAAAAGGAAAGGAAACGTAGACGCCCGCCACCTACTTCATGATAGCGTGGCGCCCCGTTTGCGTCGGGCCGAGCGATCCTTTTCGGACGGCACTGTGATGAAGGGGCGGATGGGGAAAGCAGCCAGGGTCTACAGATCTTCGGCGATGGCGCGGCGTTCCTCCACCAGTTGCCGAAACAGCGCCTCGGTATCGAACGGCAGCGTTCCGGTGGGCAGTTCCAGCGAGGTGAGGCGGGTGGGAACGAGCACCCCGTTCTCGAACCGTTGGGCAACGAGTGCCTCGGGATCTAGCAGGACCATGTGGCGGATATCGATTTGTTCGTAGTCGCGAAAGCGCGGGATTTGATCCGGGATGGAGTCCTCTGGTGATAGAACCTCGACGACCGCCCATGGCACTACCGTTATCGCCCGTCCGAGTGCTGCTGGACTGCGTCCACGTCGGGGTGGTAGCTCGAATTGAGGTATTCGTCCGCCGAAACAAGCGGCGGACTGGGCAGAACCGCCATAAACTCAGCATACGGTCGTCACATGGACTCAATCCAAGCCTGCAGCCTGTCAGCCATCTTCGCGAACGTGAACTCCTCGGCACGCGCGCGCACCACCCGGCGATCCAGCAGCGCAGCGGCCCGCACACCTTCCACCAAACCGGCGACATCGCCCTGGGGCACTAGAATCCCGCTCTTGCCGTGCTCGATGATCTCCGCCGGTCCGCCTTGATCGTACGCCACCACCGGTGTGCCGCAGGCCATGGATTCGATCACGATGTTCCCAAACGCCTCGATCCAGTGTGGCGTCACCAACGTCGCCCGCGCGGCGGCATAGCGGCGTTGCAGTTCTGTGGGGGGCAGGAATCCGTGATAGGCGACGTCCACCGGCCAATCCATTGCACCCTGCATCGTGCCGCATACGTCCAGCGGCATGCCCAGTTCGTGCGCCGCCGCGATGGCATCTCCGAGACCTTTTTCCGGCGAAATGCGTCCGGCCCAACAGAGCCTGTCCGCGGGCTCGGCATGGTACCGGAATACGGCCGTGTCCACCCCGCCGTAAAGCATATGGATCGCCTCGCGTTGCAGGAAAGGATAAGTCGCAGCCTGCGCGCCCGTATACATTGCCAGCCGGAGCTTGCCTTCCCGCCAGCGCTGCTCGATGATGCGGTCCACCTCGTCGATGGCCGAACAGATGCTGATCCAATGACCCACCGGCTTGCTGAAAAATGGCGTCAGATAGAACGCCAACCAATCATAGTTCACGCCAATGATCACGTCGTAGTGCGGCTGGAGCGCAAATGCGCGGTCCCACATATTCTCCAGCACGCCGCCGGAACGCGCCTGAATACAAACACCCCGTTCCGCGCGCGTGGCGCTGGGGCTAAGCTCCCCTGATACCTGGTGCACGGTAACTCCCTCAACAGCCACCACACTGCCCGCGGGCGCGATGATGCCGACCTCATACCCACGTTCTACCAGAATCGGCGCGAGGCCCAGCAGATGGGTTTCCACGCCGCCTGCCTCGCCCGAGCCGATCGGTCCCACCGGCGGCGCGACGAACAGAATACGGCGCGCAGCACCGTCTGTTATGCTGAGATTTCCTCGCGGCAATGGCTAATATCTTTCCCTTCCAAGCTTATCGTTACAGCGACAAGGCAGGCGCGCTCGAGAACCTGGTGACCCAGCCTTACGACAAAATCTCGCCGGAGATGCGGCAGCGTTATCTGCAGGCGAGCCCGTACAATTTCGTGCGGATTATCCTGGGTGAACGCTACGCATCGGACTCGGATATCGACAATGTCTACACGCGCGCGGCGCGCTTCCTAGCCGACTGGACCGCCGATGGTATCCTGGCGCGCGATGCCGAGCCGTCCCTGTTCGCCTATTTCCAGGAGTTCACCGTCCCCGACAGTCACGAGCGGCTGGTGCGCAAAGGCTTCATCGGATTGGGAGCGGTGGAAGAGTACGCCGCGGGCGTCGTGCACCGCCACGAGCAGACCCTCTCCGGTCCCAAGAAAGATCGCCTGGAGTTGCTGCGCCATACGCACGCCCACTTCGGCCAGCTCTTCATGCTGTATCCGGACCCGTCCGGCGAAGTCGACCACTTGCTGGACGAGGCCGCGCAGTCCGCTCCGCTGGCCGACTTTACCGACGAATATGGCGTGCGGAATTCCTTCTGGAAAATCGCCGAACCCGGCCGCGTGGCGCGCATCCGTGAATTGATGGCGGACAAAAAACTGCTGATAGCCGATGGGCACCACCGTTATGAAACCGCCCTGGCGTTTCATCGCGAGAATCCCGGACTGGCGGGCGCCGACCGCGTCATGATGACGTTCGTGAACATGCATTCGTCCGGTTTGAAGATTCTGGCCACGCACCGCCTGGTCTCGGGCGTGGACGGCTTCGATGCCGGCGAATTCATCCGGCAGGCGGCAGCGGGTTTCGAAGTGGCACAGATCTTCACCGTGGAAGCCCTGCAGCGGGCTTGGAACGAATCGCCGGACCGCGCCATTATCGGCGCCGCGATAGGCAGCCGGATCTATATGATCGAGGCGCGCGATTCCGCCGGGCAACTGGACGTGCGCGTCCTGCACGAGCGGCTGTTGCGCCTGCTGGGAATCGGCGAAGAAGCCGTGCGCGACGAAAAGAATCTGCGCTATGTGCGTGGACTCGATGCCGCGCTGGAAGCCGCCCGCGGCGGCGCGGCGCAGGTCGCCTTTCTACTGAAGCCGGTCGCGGTGGACGAAGTGGCGCGCATCTCGTTCGGCGGCGGCGTGATGCCGCAGAAGTCCACGGATTTCTATCCCAAGCTACTTTCGGGGCTGACGATCTATAAGTTGGACTAAACCGTCCTACAAATTCCCGCGCCGCGCTTGTTCCCTCTCTATAGCTTCGAACAGCGCCTTGAAGTTACCCTTCCCGAAGCTGCGGCTGCCTTTGCGCTGAATGATCTCGTAGAACAACGTCGGCCGGTCTTCCACGGGCTTGGTGAAGATCTGCAGCATATAGCCTTCGTCATCGCGATCCACGAGAATGCCCAGATCGCTGAGGCGGTCGATAGGCTCTTCAATGGGTCCGGTACGCGCCGTCAGATCCTCATAGTAGGTGGAAGGCACCCGTAGAAACTCGATCCCCTGATCGCGCAGCCGCGTTACCGTCTCGATGATATTGTCCGTGGCCATGGCGATATGCTGCACGCCAGGCCCGCCATAGAAATCCAAGTACTCCTCGATCTGCGATTTGCGCTTGCCTTCGGCCGGCTCATTAATCGGAAATTTTACCCGGTCGTTGCCATTGGCCATCACCTTGGACATCAACGCCGAGTAATCCGTGCTGATATCTTTATCGTCGAAATGCTGATACAGGCGGAAGCCCATCACATCGCGGTAGAAATTTACCCAAGTATCCATGGCGCCCCAGCCCACGTTGCCGACCATGTGATCGATATACTTCAGACCCACGGGCCGCGACACGGAATCTTCGGTTCCAATGCCCACAAAGCCCGGCAGGAAAGCGCCGCGATAGTTGCGCCGCTCCACGAAAGAATGAATCGTATCGCCGTACGCGGCAATCGCTGAAATCCGCACTTCTCCATTTTCGTCGCGCAGCGTCTCCGGCTCGCGTACACCGCGCGCGCCGCGCCGCGTGGTTTCGCGATAAGCCGATTCCGCATCGTCCACCCATAGCGCGATGTCCCGCACGCCATCGCCATGCAGCCGGACGTGCTCGGCTACGGCATGCTCGGGCGCCAGCGCCGTCGTCAGCACCAGCCTGATTTTCCCCTGCTCCACCACCCAAGAGACCCGGTCGCGCGTGCCCGTCTCCGGTCCACGGTACGCCGTAAGACGCATGCCGAACGCCGAGCGGTAAAAATGCGCCGCCTGCTTCGCGTTGCCGACATAGAACTCCACATAGTCGGTCCCGTTTAAAGGCAGAAAATCCTTCTGCGTCTCCGTTCGTTTTTCCTCTAAGGCTTGCATACACCCCTCCCCATCACTACGCTGCTTGCACGCCCGGCCGCTTCCACGCAGCGGGCGTTCTCCTCGTCCGTGCCCGTCGAAATGCGCACGCATCGCGGCAGCCCAAAAGCTCCCAAAGGCCGCACGATGACCCCCTCCCGCAGCAGCGCCTCCGTGAAAGCCTGCGCATCCGGCGCGTTATCCAACACCAGCATCACAAAATTGGCATCCGAAGGGACCACCGTGAAGCCCATCTCGCGGAATGCGTCCGTGAGCAGCCGCAGCCCGCGCGCATTCAACTCCAGCGAACGATGCAGAAATTCCTTGTCCGCCAACGCGCCGATCCCCGCCGCTTGCGCCAGCGTGCTCGGCTCAAACGGCAATTTCACTTTCAAGAGATTGCCGATCAGTTCCTCGTGCGCGAATCCGTAGCCGATGCGTATGCCCGCCAATCCGTAGATCTTTGAAAACGTCCGCAGCGTGATCACGTTGTCGTAGCGGTAGTGCATCGAATCCGGATACCGCGGGTTATCCTTGGCGTACTCGAAATACGCTTCATCCAGAATGATCAGCACCCGTTCCGGCACGTGTTTGTAAAAGTCGTCGAACTCGTGCCTGGTAAAGATGGTCCCCGTGGGATTGTTCGGATTCGCCAGGTAAATGATCTTGGTGCGCTCCGTAATCGCGCCGGCCAGCGCCACCAGATCGTAATGCCAGTCGCGGTACGGCACCGTCCGGTATTGGACGCCGCGCGACCGTGCCAGAACCTGGAATCCGATAAAAGCCGCATCCGTGGTGAGCACTTCGTCATCATCACAAAGGAAGGTCCTGATAATGCCGGACATGATCCCTTCCGATCCGCTGCCGGCGATGACGTTTTGCGGTTTCAGATCGAACTTCTCGGCCAATGTGCGGCGCAGATCCAGGCCGCCGTTGGGATAGAGGTTCAGACCGTTGAGTTGCAGGCGAATCGCATCCAGTGCCTGCGGTGATGGTCCGAGGGGATTTTCGTTGGATGCCAGCTTCGAGACATGCGTTAATCCATACGAAGCTCGCACTTCTTCGATGGAGCGGCCCGGCTCGTACGGGCGCAACGATTCAATGTATGGCGGAACCAGAGGCATCAAGCTGTCCTTTACCATGGTAATTCCAATGGCATGCGAGGGGGATCCCGAGATTTGACGCTTCCGGCTACCTTGCGCGCCCTCCGCTACCGCAATTTCCAATTGTTCTTCGGCGGCCAGCTCATTTCCTTGATCGGCACCTGGATGCAGAACGTCGCCCAGGCGTGGCTGGTCTACCGGCTGACGGGTTCCTCGGTCATGCTGGGTCTGGTGAGCTTTGCCGGCCAGATCCCCGTCTTCCTGATCTCCCCGCTGGGCGGCATTGTGGCCGACCGGTTTCCCCGCCAGCGCGTGGTGATCGCTACCCAAACGGCATCCATGCTGCTGGCGTTGACTCTGTCCGCGCTGACGCTTACGGGCGCCGTGCAAAAATGGCACATCATGCTTCTGGCCGTGGGACTCGGGGTGGTGAACGCCTTCGACATCCCCGCCCGCCAGTCGTTCTTCGTGGAGATGGTGGGCCGCGAAGACCTGATCAACGCCATCGCCCTGAACTCGTCCATGTTCAATGCTTCGCGGGTGATCGGTCCCGCCGTGGCGGGGATTCTGGTGGCCACCATCGGCGAAGGATGGTGCTTCTTTGCCAATGGTGTCAGCTACGTGGCGGTAATCATCGGGCTGCTCTGTATGCGGCTGCCTCCCTACGCGCCGGTGGCGCGCACGACTTCCCCATTCGCGGACGTAATCGAAGGCTTCCGTTTCGTAATCGCGAGCCGGCCGATCCATCACCTGATGATTCTGCTGGGCATCCTAAGTCTCACGGGTATGCCGTTCGCCGTGCTGATGCCCATCTTCGCGGACAAGATTCTGCATGGCGGCGCGCGCGGGCTGGGGATTCTGATGGGCGCTTCCGGCATTGGAGCGCTGGGTGGCGCGCTGCTGCTGGCGTCGCGGGAAACGGTTCACGGACTGGGGCGCTGGGTGGCGATTTCGGCGGCGGCCTTCGGAGGAACCCTGGTGATCTTTGCGCTATCGCACTCTTTCTGGCCCTCCTGCGCTCTGCTCATGCCCGTGGGCTTTGCCATGATGGTGGAAATGGGATCGTCGAACACGCTCATTCAGACCATGTCGCCCGATCGCCTGCGCGGCCGCGTGATGTCGGTCTATTCCATGATGTTCATGGGCATGGCGCCACTGGGCGCCGTGCTCAGCGGCGTGTCGGCCGACCGTTGGGGCGCTTCCGTCACGGTGGCCGCGGGCGGCATCGTGTGCATGTCCGCGGCGGCGGTTTTTGGATGGCGCTTGCCGGGCTTGCGGGCCGAAGCCCGCCGGCTGATCGCGGCGGCGCAGATGGCCGGCGGCGAACCGGCGCAGGGCGCTACCGGGCGCATCGCGGTGCTGAAATAGGATGATCCTGCTACGCAGCTTTTACGCGCGTCCCGCCGTGGATGTCGCGCGCGGCCTGCTCGGCAAGATCCTGGTGCACGGCGAGACCGCGGGTAAGATCGTCGAGACGGAGGCCTATCTGGCGGCCGCCGGAGACCTGGCCGCGCATTCCGCGCGCGGTATCACCAATCGCACCCGCGTCATCTTCGGACCGCCCGGCCACGCCTACGTGTACTTGATCTACGGCATGTACGAGTGTCTTAACCTGGTGGCGGAGCCGGACGGCCAACCCGGATGCGTACTCATACGTGCCGTTGAACCCGTGCGGGGAATCGAGATCATGCAGTGCCGCCGCCCCGCCGCCCGGAAGCTGCGCGATTTGGCATCGGGTCCCGGCAAGCTCACGTTGGCGATGGGCATCACGCGCGCGCAAAACGGCGCCGATGTGACGCGCGGCGGCCTTACCGTACACGCGCCGCGCCACGAAGAGCCGTTCGAAATAGGCGTCACGCCGCGCATCGGCATACGCCAGTGCGCCGATTGGCCGCTGCGGTTTGTGATTGCGGGTAACCCCTTCGTCAGCCGCTGATCCACGCGCCGCTCGTCAGCGTGCGCAGCGGTTCTCCGCGATCTGATTGCCTGCCAGTGCAACGTGCGGCGCCGCCTCGATGCACCATTTGTCCATGCCGAAGCCCGAGACTTCGTTGCCGGTAATCCGGTTGTGCGCCGCCGGCGCCGGACGCGCCGCGCCACCCGCCAGATAAATGCCCGAACGCAACAAATCCGGCTGTTCGGGCGCGTAGTTGCAGCGGGCTTTGGTCATATCGCCGGTGCAGCGGTTGCGGTTCAGGTTCAGGAAACGATTGCCCGATACCGTGTGTCCGGAGCCGATCAGAAACAGCCCACCGAAGCCCGCGCCATCGATCAGGTTGCCGGTGATGGTCACGTTGACCGGCTGCATATCCGGATTGGAATCGCCGAATACGATGCCGAACTGCGCGTAGGGATATTGGTCGTATGCGCCGCGGCTGATACAGGAATTGCCGCTTACCTCGCCATCGTGAAAGCCGTCCAGGTCGATGCACTGGCCGTTGATGTCGGTGAAGCGGTTGTTCCGGTAGACGGAGCGATCCACGTCGCCGGCGGTATCGACGGCCACCGGCACGGCGTAGGTGAGCATATCCACCAACTCCACCGGATAGCCGATGCGCGCGCCGGTATTGTTCTCCACGCGCACGTTCGTGGCGTGGCCTATCTGAATGGCATCGCGCGCCACTTCCTCGATGGAATTGCCGGCGATGACCCCGTTCGCATTGCGCGGGGAATGATAGTTGGAATGCGTCCAGATGGCGTTGCCGCGCACGCGGCGGACGATCGATTGGCGGACTTCGAAATCGCGCGTGCCTTCCTCCAGCAGAATTCCGCCCGAGGCGTTGTTGCGGCCCGCTGCCGTGAGCGAGCCGGAATCCTCCACCCGCACGGCTTCGATGCGCACGCCCGTGGAGGCGCTCAGGACGATGGCGTAGTTGGCTACCTCGGCGAATGACACACCCCGAATCGTCACGTGTGCCGCATTCTCGATCACGATGCCATCGTTGCGGTAATAGTGGGCAAATGGGACGTCGGAGGGCGGCAGGCCGATCGGTTTGGCGAGCGCCGCGCGGTTGCCTTCGATGCGAAAGCCGGTGAGGCGCAGGCCCCTGACGTTGCGCGCGTAGATCAGCGCGCGGCCTGCAAAGTCCGGGGCGGCGCGCAGAATGGTGCCGGCGGGCGCGCCGCGGATCTCGAGAGCACGAGAGCCGTCGGGGATGCTGAGTTCGCGGTGCAGCACGATGATGCCGGCGGGCAGATCGATTATGCCGGTTCGTTGGGAGAGATCCGGCGGCTTGGGAGCGCAGGCTGTCAAGACCAGCAGCGCCAGCGCCGCGGCGAAACGCACCTCAGGCGACCTCGATGGGCAATGGCGGGAACGGCCGCGCGCCGGCTTGCACGTGTAATAGATGCGGTCCGGGCGGAATGCCGTCCGGAAGGTACGCGTTGATCTCGTAGCGCTGCTCCAGCGGGCCGGTGCAGAAGATATCCAGATTGTTCAACGGCCATTGGTCCACCTGCGCGTGCACGCGATCCGGGTGCGTCAATTCCTCGATCACCAACTTGATCCAGCGGCTGACGATGCGCGTTCCGGAGAGCAGGTTCACGCCATCGCGGACCGAAAGCAGGCGCGGCACCAGCGGCCCCGGCGGGATTACGCGCATCCATTGCGGCGCGGCCAGCGGCTGACCCAGGCGGAACACTTCCACCGGCACCAGCCCGGTGCGCGTGCCGGCGGGCAGCGCGACATTCAACTGCACCACGCCATCCCACTCCGCCGGACCGAGGTAGGAGAGATCGGCGGGAACGCCGTCGATGCGCACTTCCAGGTTCAGCAGGTCGGCATCCGGCGGCAGGTTTTCCAGGCGCAGCGCGGCGAAGGCGCGCGGCCCGGAAGCCGGCACCAGCGGATCGCCGGTGAGCGCATTGCTTATGGCGCGGATGCGCGCGATGTTGGAATCCGAACGTAGAGCTGTGCGCCATCCGGACGGCTGCTTCCGCCAGGTGGTCCACATGTACTGCGTGGCGACGCCTTCGAGCGCGAGCAACTGGAAGTCGTGGCGGAGGGCGAAATCGGCCACATCCGCGGCCTGGATGCGCACGCCTTCCCAGGTAGTGTAGCGCGCGGAAGTCTCCGGCAGTCCGTTGATCTGGCAGCGCAGAATGCCGCCGGGCTGAAGCACGCGGCGGGCTTCGGCCAGATAGCCGAGCACTACGTCGCGGCTGGGGATGTGCTGGAACACGGCGTAGGAATAGACGAAGTCGAACGACTCATCCGCAAATGCTTCCAGGTTTGATTCGGCGGCATGCCTGGGGTGCGCATTGGGGACGTCGCGCAGTTTCTCGGCGGCCAGGCGGATCATCTCGTCGGAGATGTCGATGCCGTGGATTTCGGCGAAATCCGCGCTCAACGGGCGCATGAGGCGGCCGGGGCCGCAGCCGATTTCGAGAGCCTTGCCACGGCGCGTGGGCGGCAGCCGTTTGATCTCGCCGCGCAAGCCGCGCAGCACGTCGGCGGCGGTGGCGAAGAACTCGGCGTCGTCCTGCTCGCGGCGTCCGAAGGCCACGTAATAGTGCGGATCTTCGCGCGCGCGTTCGTTCCACTCCTGGCGCATGCGGTCAACAACATTGGAGTCGGCCATGCCTACCCGGTATTCTAACTAGTAATGGCGATTGTTTTCCGGCAGGTGGTTTGTGCGCCGCTCGACGGGTTTGACGCTACGGCGCCCAGTGGGGCGGTGACCGGCATCATCGGCGAGGACGGGGCGGGAAAGGGCGCGCTGCTGCGGCTGGCGGCAGGCGTCGCGAAGGCGCGGGCAGGCGCGGTGGAGGCACGCGAGCCGCGGCGGCTGCTAGGACCGGACGATGCGCTGGACTTCTCGCCGGCGGCGGTGCTGGCCATGGAGCATACCCTCGCGCGGCACGACGCGGTAGTGCGGCTGCACGCGGCGATGGCGCTCGACAAGCTGCGCCGCGCCGGGACCACGGTGCTGCTGGTCTCGCACGAGGAGAATCTCCTGCGCCAGGTTGCGGACGAGATCTGGTGGCTGGACCATGGCAAACTGGCAGGACGAGGCGATCCGGAAGAGGTGCTGCGCGCTTATGCGGGGCACGTCGCGCGGCGCATCCGGGAGAGTGGCGAGCCGACCCAAATGGATCCCCGCTGGCGGCGCGGCGACGGCCGCGCGCGTATCGAGAAACTGGAGTTGCTGGGCGAATTGGGCCAGCCGTCGAGCGTGGTGCGCAGCGGGGAACTGGCCGTAGCGCGGGTGATGCTTCGCTTCCAGGATGCCGTGGCATCTCCCGTGGTGGGCCTGATGATCCGCAGCCGCGCGGGCATGAATGTCTACGGCACCAACACGGAACTGGAAGGCATCAAGCTGGGGCCGTGCACGGCGGGCCAGATCGTCGAACTCACCTTCGCCTTCCGCTGCGAACTCTGCAACGGGGAGTACACGCTAACCGCGGCGTCGCACGATCCGGACGGCGTGTGGCACGACTGGCTGGAGGATGCGATTGCTTTCGCGGTGGCGGATAGCCGCTATACGGCCGGCGTCGCCAACCTGAGGGCGACGGTTAAGACTTGCTGTCCAGGATGAAGGTCGGCACCAGGCCGCCTACCGACGAGAAGCCGGCGTGGCCGGTGGAAAGCCAACTGGAGCAGCTCAGGACTTTGCCCAGGTAAGCGTGCGGATGCACGTCCACCTGCATGTCCTTGAACTCCAGTTGACCGTAAGTCACCATGGGGAAGACCGAACGCACCGGCGCCACCCGCTCCTGCACCACGTAGGGCGAACGCTGGGCCTGCTTCAGGGCGCGATCCCAGGCGGTCTCGTCCATGTCCCAGCCGAAGAAACTGTGCTGGTCGCTGTAGTCGTCGTTGGGCTTCAGCACCAGTTTGTCGCGATTCTGCGCGATGAACTCGAGCAGATCGATGGGTTCGCCGTTGTAGATCGTCTTGCCGGGCGCAACCAGGCGCGTCCACGGCACGTGATCGTGAATGGCCTTGCGCTCGCTGGCCGGAAACTTGGCCGTCAGTTCGTCGTCGGTGAGCAGACCGAACATGGCCTTCTTGTGCGCCAACTCGGAACGAAAGCTGTTCACCACGCAGACGGTGCGCTCGCGATAAGCCCGCACCAGCGGATGCGTCAGGTCGAAGCGCATCAGAAATTCCTGCACGCTGATGCGGCGGTAAACCAGATCGATCTCAAACGGGCCTTTGCGCAGAACCCGGTTGCGGTACTCCAGTTGATCGGGCGACACGATTTCCACGGAGTAGCCTTCCGCGCGGAAGAAATCGCGAAACAACTCGTATTCGCTCTGCCCCGCATGGTACGCCGGACGGAATTCCAGGATGGCGATGTTGGGCTTCTTATGTCCGCCAAACTGCTTGTACGCTTTCAGGAGCGCTCCCAGCAAGTGCTTCTTGCCGCCCACGCGCGAGAGATGATAACGCTTGCGCATTTCCTTCACGGGCGGCGAATCGTAAAAGAGGTCAGACAGCACTTCCGTATAAGCCGCGCCACTGGGCGAGTCGGCATTATACTGCACTACGCGCAGAGTGCCGTTGTTGACATGCGAATCGAGGCGCGCGGAAACTTCGGGCACCTGATAACCCGGGTCGATGGCCGCCAGCATCTTCTCCGCCGGCAGCAACTCCATGCGGGCCAGCAGGCTGGGACTGGCCAGAACCATGCGCTGCATGCGATCGATGGCGCTGATCAACGCTTCGCCGGTCTTTACCAGCGATTCATACTGGCGCCGGGTAATAAAATTCGGCCGCAGAAACGGACAAATCAGGCGTCCACCCGCCGAGAGATGCTCCGCCTCCATCCGCTTATGGAGCTCGTCCACCCAGGCGAGGTCGCGGCAAGGGCCGTTTTCCAGCAGCTTATTGTACCGGGATATGGCGTCGTCTAACTGGGACATTCGCAACCGTGAAATATTCTATAATCAGTATCGCACAAGGTGCGCCCGTTAGCATAGTTGTAACCTTCTGAAAGTCCAATTAAGCCTTTAGTTTTCAGTAGTTTATTGAAATTTTAGCGACTCGTTAGCGGAATCGCTACAGTTTGGCAATTTAGCCACAAAATGGGCGGATCGTGTTTTTCGACCGGAAATTTGCCGAGCGCGCCGCTGTTAAACGAAGTGGTATTTTTCGGCTTGGTCGTCCCACAAAATCTTGCGGTTGTTCTTGAACGACAGGGTAGCCATGTGGCCGGAAATGGCGGCTTGCTGGCCGACTTCCGGCGACGCGATCACCTTCTCGTTCCCGCGGATGGCTTCCACCCAGTTGCGGAAATGGTTGATGGCGCCATCGCGCTCGCCGTAATCCTTGGGACCGTTCAGGTGGATCTGCTGGCGCGCCTTCACGCGATCGGGTGCCTTGCCGTTCAGCAATTGCGGCGTGAAAAACAGGTCCATGCGGTTGAGCACTTCGATAGTGCCCTCGTTGCCGCACAACTGCTCGCCGTATCCATAATTATCGTTGCCGAAATAGCTGGAATAGTTGATCTGTAGCTTGCCCGGATATTCGTAGATGGCGCTGAAGGTATCGGGTGTATCCCGGTCGTCATCCGCGCCGGTCCAGCGATAAATGCCGCCGGAAGCCATGCAGGAACTGGGCACGGTGCGGTCCAGCATGAAGTTGACGATATCGGTCTGGTGCACCAGCAGGTCGGTGGAGATGCCGCCCGAATAATCCCAATAGAGCCGCCACTGATAATAACGATGCGGATCCCAGTCGCGCTGCGGGGCGGGGCCCAGGAATTTGCGCCAGTCGGTATTCTGCTCGGTGGCATCGGGCGGGATGGCGTAGCGCCAGGCGGGATTGTCGTCGGTGGAGTTGCGGTACCAGAAGGCGCGCACGAAATGCACGTCGCCGATCATGCCCTGCTGCACGAGTTCCCTGGCCTTTTTGTAGAGCGACGAACTGCGGTTCTGGGTGCCCACCTGCACGATTTTGCCCGACTTCTTCCACTCGCGCACGATGTCCCAGCCTTCCTCGATGGTGTGGGCCAGCGGTTTTTCGAGATAGACGTGCTTGCCGGCGCGCAGGGCGGCGATGGCCATATCATGATGCAGGTGTTCGGGCGTCATGATGAAGACGGCGTCGATGGATTTGTCCGCCAGCAACTGGTGAAAGTCGGTGTAGGTGGCGGGGGTGTTGCCCCAGATGGTCTGGACGCGATCCTTGCCGCGGGCCAGGTAGCCCTGGAAAGTGTCGCAGATGGCGGTGACGGTGACGGTTTCGGGCGCGGCTTTCTTGAGCCAGTCGATGCCGGCGTTGCCGCGGGTACCGACCCCGATCCAACCGATGTTGATTTTGTCGTTGGCGCCGCGCGCGCGGATGACGGCCGGACCGGCCAGGGCCGCTGCGGTGACGCTTGCTTTGAGGAAATCCCGGCGTTCCATTTCGGCTTTATCATATCAGATCGGCGGGTCCGGATCGGGGGACGGCGGGGCGGCGGGGACGTGGCTGGGGATTTTGGAGGAACGAAACCAATTTCGTATAAGTCGTTGGGTGTGTGTGGGTTGGGTGCGGTTTTGGTGGGTCGGGGCGCGGCGGGCGTTGTGCATTTTTGTGCATGTTGTGCATGGTTTTGGGTTTTGGGGACGCCAAGGGATTGGGTTCGTTTCGTAGTGTTGGTTTTTTGCGGGGACGGGCTATTTCCGATCGACGGGTTCCGAGCACATGCAAAATGGTGGCTGGGAGGCGGGAGGGTTCTCAGTCGGGGTTCGGACGTAGCCGGCGGTCGCCACCTGAAGGATAATAGAGCCATGACCGGGATCCAGTTTGTCACCGACGAGAATGGGCGCAAGGTCGGCGTTCTGATCGGTCTCAAGACACACGGGGCCATCTGGGAAGACTTTTCGGACGGGTTGATTTCGGAAGCGCGCCGCGAGGAAAAGGGCATTCCTTACGGGCAATACCGCTCGGCCCGTCTGAGGCGCGCCCCCCGCACGTGCTTAAGTGTACTCTCTCGAGATCAAGCACTCGGCGCAAAAGGAATTGGATGCCATCGCCGAGCCACTGTTAACCCGCATCGACCGGTAGATCCTGGCGCTGGCTTGACCCCCGGCCCGCAGGGTGGAATAAGCTAAAGGCTACAAGGATCATTGGCGCGCCCGGGCCGGTGACTGGCGCGTGGCGTACATCATCGACGACACGGCGAAGCGCGTCAGCACGTGCATTGCCCACCGCCGAGAGGTCTACGAGTAACCGCAAAACCATTCTTTGCGTCCCCAGCACCAAGGCACGCGTGAACCTCGGACAGGTGGCCGAGCGCGTGCGGCTCAACGAGGAGTATTTCATCGTGGAAAAGGACGGTATTCCGATCATCGGCACCATGGGCGCCGAGGAACTGGAGGATTACCTCGAACTCCGCGATCCGAAGGTGCGCGAACACATCCGCAAGGGCCGTGCGGAACAAGTTGCAGGCAAGGGGCGCCTTCTGGATGATTTTCTCGCCAGCATTGCAGCCAAGAAAAAGACCGGCGGCACGGCGTGAGATTTTATGGTCATCGTCACGCCGCACTACGAGCGTCTCTTTAAGAGACTCCTGGGCGGACGCCGGGGCCTTCCAGCGCTTTAGGCGGCGCGTGAGATCTTCGCCGCCGATCCGTAGAGCCTGAGCCGTGTGCACAAGATTAGGGGATTGGAAGGCGTAGCCACGGTGCCGGGGCGGTCCCGACAGGATCAACCCAGTGATGGCGCGGCCCTGCATTATCGTCTAGTAAAATGGGCGCGAGGACCAGTCGAGAGCGGGGTAGTGCAAACCGGCAGAGGTTGCGTAAAACCAATTGCTCCAGTTTCATGTCGCGCACCCGCGAGGAACTTTCCTGTGATATTCTGTATTTCCCCTTGGGGTTGACGGCAGACGCACCAAATGCGCGCGCCGGACGAATCGTTCTATGGTAGACAAGTGGAACCGTCTCAAGAGCGCGTGCGCCGTTGCCTTATTTGCCGCAACGACGACGGTTTTTCTAACCTTTACTTCACACGCGGTCGTCGCTTCACTTCTGGCGGCGGGTAACGCCGCAGAGCGACACAAATTAACCGCATTACCGCCACCGTCGGCCGACCACGCGTTGATTTGCGTTTACCGGAAGGGTGGGCATGGCTCGGGCCCGCCGGCCACATTTTTTGTGAACCGTGATTTCCTGGCCGTGCTACATGACAAGGTTGAATACGCATCGACTGAGGTGCCGCCGGGCAGGGTAGTTATTACCGAAACAGACGCCGTCGAGATCCCCCCAGCACTTTCTCGTAGCTTGCAGAGTTCATGCGATCTGAATTGGCTCCGTCTTGGCGCGGCGCAGCCTGCGGACGTGGCGCGCTGTGAACGCGAACTGCGCGAAGCAGACGCTGTAATAAGCAAGACGGTGACGGAGATCGACTCCTTCAGATACGAGAAAAGGAAACTTGAGGGTGCCTACAAGGGGATCATCACGCAGCCGCAGAAAGTTCAGCAGCTCTGCGACCTCAGAATCGACCCAAACACAACGGACTATATTGATTGGGGCCAGGTGATAGACTGCCGGCGAGCGATTCGGGAAGCCCTTAACCTACTCGCCTTTGACCCGGTCTCATCTCGACTCGGTATTGCCGTTCTGGTGCCCACTCCCCCCGCCTCCATGAGGTTATTAGGCCCCCACGCCCTTCTCCGGACTGAAATTGAGGTCGAATCGGGGAGGGCCTACTACGTCAAGTGGTCGGCCACCAGGAGCGGCATTGTGTTCAAGCCAGAGCTAACGCTCGTCGACCCAGCGACCGTCGCCAGGGAGGTTAGCGGCGCTCCGTAAAGAGCCGCGCGCATTTAACACATGCACAGCGGTGTAGCGGGGGTCGCCGGATGATCGCCGCCTCGATGCCGATGAACGTGGTCTGTAATTCGTGAAGCGACCCAAGAGCGTAATGATACGGTCAATGCGCGTCCTGACGGTTATTCAAGCCGCGAAAGCGGTTGCGATAGGATCAGCGGCCAGCCTCAGTCTGATGACAGCGGCGTTCGCTCAGAGCGAGGCCGTCCAGGGGACCCCGTCGACCGCCATAGGGAAGAATTTAGGCGGCATGACGCAAGGGATCGCGCTGTTTTTCCCGGGAGGCCATCCTATTGCAACTCTCCATGCCATCGATGGTAAGGGACCAATGGATTTTGGAAAGGGCGGCAAGACCTTCGGCAGCAAGTTCGAGGTCGCTATCAGCGCAGGCCAACATTCACTCACCGTGTCGTTTTCTAGAGCCAATTACGATGGGTCGTTTTCGAAGTTGGGCCCCCTGGACGTATCTTTTGTCGCTCAATCGGCCCGTACTTACGTGGTCGAGTGCAGTCTAGAAACAGGCAGGTGGATTCCATTGGTCGTCGATCGAGCCGATAAGTCCGATCCACAGATGGCGTCGCCGTTGGCAGAGACTCATCACGCGGCCAGCGATGGCGACATGGAGAAGGCAATTCCGAAAACCCTGAGATCCCATTTGTGGAAACGCAGACCGCCTTCAGCGAGGTTGGGGGCTGTTAAGATTCTGGGGACCGATCTGACCGGCGCGACCGGTGTCAGCTTCAACGGCACCGCGGCGTGTTTACCGTCGTCGCGCCTCGCCCCTGCCGGTACGCTCGCGGCACGCTCTCCAGCAACGTCCCCTTTCGGGTGTCGTAATGGTTCGGCTCTGTTCGGCGGGCATTAGCTGGCTAACCGCTTGCTGACGCGCGCGGCTCGGAAAGCGCCTCAGTGCTTTCAATGTCTTCCGCAACCTAGCGCCTTGTACCACTGGATCGTCAGGCGCAATCCTTCTTCAAACGAGAAACGGGGCGCATGCCCCAGATCCCGCACCGCGGCGGTGGTATCGGCCTGCGAATCGTGCACGTCGCCGGGGCGGGGTGGGCCGAACGTGGGCGGGATACTGACGCCTTCGATCTTCTGCACCAAGCGCCAGGCTTCGTTCAGGGTAATGCGGCCGCCATTGCCGCCGTTGTACATTTTGCCGCTGACGCCCGGCGCGCGGGCGGCCTTCAGGTTGAGCTCCGCGACATCCTCGACAAATGTGAAATCGCGGGACTGTTCGCCATCCCCGAAAATCACCGGGGCGCGGCCTTCCACGGCAGCCTTGATGAATAGCGACAGCACGCCGGAATATTGGCTGGAGGGGTCCTGGCGCGGTCCGTAGACGTTGAAGTAGCGCAGCGAGACCGTTTCGATGCCGAACGTCGAAGCGAAGATGCGCGCATAATACTCGCCCACCAGCTTCTGCAGCGCGTACGGGGATTTGGGCATGGGCGTCATGGTTTCGACCTTCGGCAGCACTTCCGTATCGCCATACGCCGATGAAGACGCCGCGTACACCACGCGCCGCACGCCGCCGGCCGCCGCGGCGCGGAGCACGTTGAATGTGCCGTCGATATTCACTTCGTGCGAGGGCGCCGGATCGTCGATGGAGCGCGGCACCGAAGGGATGGCGGCTTCGTGGAACACCACGTCCGCGCCGCGCAGCACTGGGGCTATTTCTTCGTATGCGCGAATGTCGGCGCGCACAATGGTGATCGCATCGCGCACTTCGTCGAGATTCTTCTCGTGGCCGGTGAGGAAATTATCCAGCACCACCACCTCGTGCGCACCTTCGCGCAGCAGGGCGCGCACGATGGCCGAGCCGATGAAGCCGGCGCCTCCCGTAACAACGTATTTGCTCATTGGGTTAACAGATAGCGTAGCGAATCGCGGGCTATGTTTTCAGCGCCGGATGCGAAGTCGAAAACTTCGGCGGAGATCCAGCCCGCGTAGTTGCGCCGGCGCAGCACGTCAAACAGCGGCTTGAAATCGTAACTGCCTGCGCCGGGATGGCGGCCGTCGAGTTCATTGACGTGGACGTGGCGGATCAGGTCATAATGCCGCTCCAGCAGGGCGGCATGCGGCTCGGTTTCGTCGATGGCGTTGTGCACATCGAACATGGTGCGAATCGCCGGGTGGCCGATCTCGCGCACCAGGGCGGCCGCTTCGTCGAGTGAAGTGACCACGTCGCACTGGCCCAGCGGCAGCGCTTCTGCCAAGATAGTGACGCCGCGTTCGCCGGCGTGTGGCGCGACCGCGGCCAATCCGTCCACGAAATGCCGGGTAGCTTCGGCGCGGCTCAGGCCGCCGGTGGTCCCGCGATGCTTGGGCGAGCCGAAAACCAGGATGCCGTCCGGGCCGAGGTCGGCGCAAAGATCGATCAAATGCCGGATATGCTGCCAACTACGGCGGCGCAAGTCCGCATCCGGGGTGGTGACTTGCAGCCCTTTCGGGCTAACCATGAGCCAATGCAGGCCCACAAAACGAAGGTCGTTTGCGGCCATGATGTCGCGAAACGCGCGGCGCTGGCCGGCGGCGATTTCCGCCGGGTCTTCGGCCAGCGTAAACGGCGCGATTTCGATGCCGCTGTATCCAGCCTGGCGTATCGCGCGACAGGCATCCGCGAACTTCCAGCCCTCGAACACTTCATTGCAGATGGCGTGTTGTAACACGTGCGGCACGAACATTCATTGTATAATCAGTGAACCGAAAGGAGTCTCGAATGACTCGCGGAATCCTGTTATTGGCCGGTTTTTGCCAGCTTTTCATGCCCGGCGCCGCCGCGCAGACGCGCCCGATCATGGCGGCCGATATACAAGGCGACGTGACGGACTCGACAACTGGAAAAGTTATCCCCGGCGCGCGCATCAAGCTAAAGACGGTGGATGGCGAGCCGCTCTATGTGAAGGCCGATGAACGCGGGCATTTCAAAGCGCCGGATATCGCGCCGGGACTTTACGTGCTGGCCGCGCGCGCGCCGGGGTATTTGGACTCCCTGATGCAAGCAGTGGACCTGAGGTTCCCGTCCCAGCGCCAGGACCCGCGAATTTTGGTGGAGCCGAAGGGCATGGACCGCGCGCCGGCCAAGCCGCAGCCGGTCACGTTGACCTTCACCGAAGCCGATGGCACACTGCACGTAAGTGTGGCTGTGCGCCTGACCGCCTATGCCGTAGTCAGGGGCAAGGTCACAGATCCCTATGGCATTCCCCTGCCGGGCTGGAGCGTCGAAGTTAGAGAGAAGGTTCCAGCAGCCTCTCCGAACGGCCGGAACGAATTCGGCCATCGTGTTAGCGCGTTGGCCAATGACAGAGGCGAGTATCGCATTGCCCGCATCGAGCCCGGAACTTACTACGTCGCAGCGACCAGTCCTAGCGAACTAACTCAGGGAGAGGCCACTTACCGCCAAACATATTATCCGGGCGTGCTTGCAGCCGAGAACGCCAAGCCGTTCCTACTGGCGCCGGGACAGCAAGCGCGCGCGGATCTGCGGATCGTGCAGCAGGGTGGCGTGCGCGTGGCCGGCCACATTATCAAGCCGCCGGGGTATCCGACGGGGCCCCAAGTCTACACCAATGTCGTGCTGGCACCGGAACCGCTTGATCTGGGCAACCCCAGCGGCCCTTCCACAACCGGCCAGGACGATTATCAAATCAAAGATGTGCTGCCGGGCCGGTACGTCCTGATGGCGCTCACGCGCGACGCATCCACCGATCCGTATGGAGGCAGCCAGAAGGAGATCCTGGGACTCATGCGCCCCATCGAGGTCGGGGCGCACGATATGGACGACGTGGATCTTACGCTCGCGCCGTTCCACGATGTTGCCGGCTCCGTGAGTTTCGACGGGAATTGTCCTGCGATATCGGTGCGCATCTCGGGGCAACCCGCCGTTCCGATGAGCATGGGAAAGGCAGAAGCCGTGGTAGATGCGGATGGACATTTTCTGCTGCACGGGTTGAGCACCGGCCGATATCGTTTTTCCGTCTACGCGGAACCCGGTCCGAATTTGGGACTTCCGGTTGTGTCCATGACGCTAGGCGACCGCGACATTCTGAAGGACGGCGTGGATTCGCCCTACGCCGGCGATGAGCCGCTGCACATTACGCTGGGCTGCCGTGGCAGCCGGAGGGCGCAATGAAACCCGCGATCCTGATGCTGTTGATTTCCAGCGCACTCGCGGCACAGACCGTGGAGGGCAACGTATTCGACGCTCTGAGCGGCGCGCCGGTGGTGGGCGCGATTGTTTCGATCAGCGGTCCTGCCCGCGTCACCGCGCGCTCGGACTCCGCCGGACATTTCCGGCTGGCGGCCACGCAGCCGATGATCTACCTGCAAATCTCGCGGGCCGGCTATATCAACGCTAACCGCAACGTTAAAACGAATCCGGATAAGCCCGCCTCGGATCTGCGCATCGATCTCACCCCGACAGCCGTTATCTCAGGCAAGCTGGTGGATGACGAGGGATCTCCCGTGGAAGGCGCGCAGGTGACGGCCCTGCGCTATCAATTGGTGAACGGGGAGCGGAAACTGCAGCCGGGCTCGGGGACGTGGACCGCCGCGGACGATCTCGGCACATACCGGATCGCCAATCTGCCCGCCGGCCGCTATTACGTGCGCGCCACGGCGGGCGCGCTCGGCAACTGGGACGGCCGTTACATGGGCGAATATTATCCCGGCGGACTGCAGCCAACGGCTGACGGCCTGGTGGAAGTGAAAGCGGGCGAGGAGCGCCGCGGCATCGATCTGCGCTTCACGAAACACGAAGGCGTAACGGTGGAGGGGCGCATCGCGATGGCGGATGGCTCCGCCGCGCCGAAACACTGGCCCCACGTTCACATGAGCACCGACGAATTTGGCGGGCCGAGTTTCTTCGCTTTCCGCTCATCGCCGGACGGCACGTTCCGCTTCGCGCATGTGCCGCCGGGTGTCTATACGCTGCGCGCGAATTCGGAAAACTATCCGCCGCGGGCGGGCGATCTGTTTGCCGAACAGCGCCTGCAGGTGGGCGACTCCAGCGTGCGCGACCTGACACTTACCATGCGCGCCATCAAGCCGGTCGATATTTCGGGGACGATTGTGTTTGCGGAGGGCGCCGCCCCGCGCCAGATGTTGATCAACGTGCGCGCGCCGCAAGGCAACGACACGACTTCCCGTTCGAGCGACGACGGAACCTTCACGCTCCAGGGTCTGCTGCCGGGACACCACGATCTGCAGATCATGCCTTCCTTTCAAACCATGCCGGATTCCCTGGAGGCTGTGACGGCCGTGGTGGGCCACAGTCACGCGGTATCCGCCCGCCTGGGCGACCAGGAGGTGCTCGACCGCGGCTTCGATCTGGATGGGTCGAGCGTACCGGCGCTCACCATCACTGTCAGCAGCCGATTCTGCGAACTGAAGGGCGAGCTTTTGGACGCCGCGGGCAAGCCGGTGGCGGAAGCCATTGTCGAACTGGAGTCGGGCCAGCCCGGCGGTTCGGCCGTGGCGGTCACGGACGCGGATGGCCGCTTCCATCTCATAGCGTCCAAGGCGGGGCAGTACCGAATCTATGCCATCGACCCGGCGCATGCGGATTCGTTGAGCGATCCGGATTACCTGGATGCACACGCCAAGGACTTTCCGCCGGTGGTGGTGGCGGACGGGGAAAACCCTCCACTGACTCTACGCCAGCCAATTTGACTAGATAGCCAGCCAATATGGTATGCTTGTCTGGTGCTGCCGCAGCCGCAATTGGATGCCGCTTCCGCCGTCCCGCTGTATAGGCAGCTTTACGGACACTTTAGCGAACTGATCCAATCCGGACGGCTGGCGAAGGGCGAACGGCTGCCGGCCACCCGCGAATTGGCTGGTTCGCTTGGACTGAACCGGACCACCATCGCGGCCGCTTACGAACTCCTGGAAGCCGAAGGCCTCATCACCGGCCGGGTAGGACGGGGCAGTTTCGTGGCAGGTTGCGCCGCCGCGCCGGGAGCGCTCGATTGGGAGCAATTGCTCAAGAGTTCGACCGGCGTCGTGCCGCCCATCGCGGCTCCCGTGGGGCGCGATGCCATCAGCTTCGCCACCTCGCGTCCATCCGAGCATCTTTTCCCGTTAGCCGCTCTGCGCGCGAGTTGCGAAGAAGTGATGGCCGGACCGGAATTCGCGCACATTCTGCAACTCGGCTCGCCCAGCGGATACGAGCCGCTGCGCCGCTATCTGCTGGACGCCGCCCGCGCGGAGCATCTGGCCGCTCCCGATGACGATGTCATTATCACCAACGGCTGCCAGCAATCCCTCGATCTGATCGGCCGTGTGCTGCTGCGGCCCGGCGATAAAGTGGTGACCGAGGACCCCGTATACCCGGGACTCAAGAGCCTTTTCCAGGAGGTAGGCGCGCAATTGATTGGCGTGCCGGTGGGCGCCTACGGTCTGGAAATCGCGGACCTGGAGGCCGTGCTGGTTCGCGAGCGGCCGCGCCTGATCGTGGTGACTTCGAATTTCCAGAATCCCACCGGCGCCACGCTGCCCACGGCCGCCCGCGCTGCTTTGCTGCGCGCCGCGCAGAGCGCCGGCGTGCCCGTGGTCGAAAATGATATCTACGGCGACCTGCGGTATCGCGGCGAGCATCTGCCGCCCATCAAGCAGGCTGCCGACGGCGGCCATGTCGTGCTGCTGCGCAGCTTCTCCAAGATCACGTTTCCGGGATTGCGCGTGGGTTGGGTGCTGGGTCCGCGGGCGCTCATCGCGCGCCTGGCGCAATCGAAGCAGCTCGCCGATTTGCACACCGATCAACTGGCGCAGGCCGTATTGCTGCGCTTCGCGGAATCCGGACGCCTGGCGGCGCATCGCACGCAGGTGTTGAAAGCCGGCGCCGAGCGGCTCACCGCGGTGCTGGAAGCTTGCGACCGCTATTTGCCCGCCGGATCGCGCTTCACGCGTCCGCAGGGCGGCATGAATTTATGGGTGCGGCTTCCCGAGCCGCTGGATGCCGGCGAACTGCTGGCGCGCGCGCATCGGGAGAACGTTTCCTACCTGCCCGGCAAATATTTTGCGGTGTCCCGCTTCGATCCGGGTTCGTTGCGTTTGAGTTTCGCCGGCCTGACGCCGGATGAAATCCGCAAAGGCCTGGCCACGCTGGGCACGATTTTTTCAAGCGAGCTGGAGCGCACGCGCGCGCATTACGCCGCGGAACCCGCTCCGGCGATGGTTTAGCAAGGTCCTAGTAAGGAGCGCATATATGTTGCTGGATGACGAGAAGTTTCGCGTAAAAAGAGGTTTGGCGGAGATGCTGAAGGGCGGCGTGATCATGGATGTCACAAACGCCGAACAGGCTCTCATCGCCGAAAAGGCCGGCGCCGCGGCAGTGATGGCGCTGGAGCGTGTACCCTCCGATATTCGCAAGGAGGGCGGCGTGGCGCGCATGGCGCCCATCAACAAGATCCGCGAGATCATGCAGACGGTGAGCATTCCGGTGATGGCCAAAGCCCGCATCGGCCATTTCATGGAGGCGCGCATTCTCGATGAATTGGGCGTGGACTACATCGACGAGAGCGAAGTGCTGACTCCCGCCGATGAGGAGCATCACATCGCCAAGCGCGATTTCAGAGTGCCGTTCGTGTGCGGCGCGCGCAATCTGGGCGAGGCGCTGCGGCGCATCGCGGAAGGCGCGGCCATGATCCGCACCAAGGGCGAGGCCGGCTCGGGAAATATCGTGGAAGCGGTGCGCCACATGCGGACCATTCAAAAAGAGATGAGGCAGCTGACCGTGCTCGGCAAGGAAGAGTTGGTGCACGCCTCCAAGGAACTGGGCGCGCCGCTCGATCTGGTGGAATGGGTCGCCGAACACGGCAAGCTGCCGGTGCCCAATTTCTCCGCCGGAGGCATCGCCACGCCAGCCGACGCGGCGCTGGTGATGCAGTTGGGCGCGGAAGCCACGTTTGTCGGTTCGGGTATCTTCAAATCGTCCGACCCGGAAGTGCGCGCGCGCGCGATCGTGAAGGCCACCACCTATTACAACGATCCGGCGAAGCTGCTGGAGGCCAGCGAAGAACTCGGCATGGGCATGCCCGGTCTGGATATTTCCAAGCTGCCGGAAGGCGAGTTGATGCAAACCCGGGGCTGGTGATGCGGCGGGTAGGCATCCTTTCCCTGCAAGGGGACTTCGAGGCCCACGGGCGCGCGCTCGCCGGTCTGGGCGCGGAGCCGGTATTCGTGCGCACGGCCGCCGATCTGGAGGCGATCGACGGCCTGGTGATCCCCGGCGGCGAGAGCACCACTATGCTGAAGCTGTTGCACGAAGAAGGGCTGCTGGCGCCGTTAGCCGCGTTCGGCCGGCGGCGTCCGGTTTTCGGCACCTGCGCCGGGGCCATCCTGCTGGCGGCGGGTGTCTCGCATCCCGCGCAGGAGAGCCTGGGCCTGCTGGATATCGACGTCGAGCGCAATGCCTACGGCCGGCAGATCGATAGCCGCGTGGCGCACCTAACTCCGGAAGCCGAGTTCGCCGCGCGCACTTACGAGGGCGAAATGGAAGCCGTATTCATTCGCGCGCCCGTAATCCGGCGCGTGGGCGCACAAGCGCGGGTTTTGGCCCGCTACCAGGGCGATCCGGTGTTGGTCGAACAAGGCCCGCATCTGGTGGCTACGTTTCATCCCGAACTTACCGGCGACTCCCGCGTCCACGAGTTTTTTCTATCGAAGCTGTGACCCCCGGCCCCATGACCCCAAACCCCAAGACCCGCGTGCTGTTCATTTGCATTGGTAACTCGTGCCGCAGCCAGATGGCGGAAGGCTTTGCGCGGAAGTACGGCAGTGACGTCATCATCCCCGCCAGCGCCGGACTGGCGCCCGCCATGATGATCGCCTACGATACCGTGCGCGCCATGGACGATAAGAATATCGACCTGCGGGACCAGTTTCCCAAAGGCCTGAAACAGCTTGGCCGCGCGCAGTTCGACCTGCTGGTGAATATGAGCGGCTTCGATCTGCCGCCCGATCCGGGCGCGCCGGTGCGTAAATGGGATGTGGCCGACCCGGTTTCCGAAGATTATGAAACGCACTGCCAGATCCGCGACGAGATCGAAGGGCTGGTGATGGGCTTGATTCTGGAGTTGCGCCGCGCCGCCGGGCCGCGCCGGAGCTCCTGATGGACCAGTTCGCCTTCGATTTCTCTCCCCGCCGGCGGGTCTATTCCGTCAGCGAACTGAATGGGGCTATACGCGCAGCGCTCGAACGCGATTTTCCGGATGTGTGGATCTCGGGCGAGATCTCCGGCGTCAAGCTGGCCACCAGCGGGCACTACTATTTCACCTTGAAGGAACGTGAGGCGCAAGTGCGCGCGGTGGCCTTTCGTTCCGCGCATCGCTTTTGGAAATTCAAGCCGCAGGATGGATTGGCCGTGCTGGCGCGCGGCCGCATCGATGTGTTCGAGGCGCGCGGCGAGTACCAGTTGATCGTCGAGTTGCTGGAGCCGCAGGGCTACGGCGCCCTGCAGGCCGCATTCGAACAGCTTAAGAAGAAACTGGCCGCCGAAGGCCTTTTCGAACCGTCCCGTAAGCGGCCGTTGCCGCGATACCCGCGGCGCATCGGCATCGTCACGTCGCCTCGGGGAGCGGTGATATCCGACATGATTCAGATCCTGTCGCGGCGGTTTCCGGGCCTGCATATCCGTCTCTTTCCGGCGCTGGTGCAGGGCGAGGGATCGATCGAAGAGATCTGCCGGGGTTTGGATTACTTCAGCCGCGGCGGTTGGGCGGAACTGGTGATCGTGGCACGCGGCGGCGGATCGCTCGAAGATCTTTGGACCTTCAATGAAGAAGCCGTGGCGCGCGCCATCGCCCGTTGCGCCGTGCCGGTGGTTTCGGCGGTGGGCCACGAGACGGATGTGACCATTGCCGATTTCGTAGCCGACCTGCGCGCGCCCACGCCTTCCGCGGCCGCCGAGATGATCGTGTGTACGCGCCAGGAGTTGCTGGATCGTATTGCCGGCTATGAGCAGAAGCTGCAGCATGGCGTGCGCTACCGCCTGGCCGTGCTGGGGCGCCGCTGGCAACAACAGGGCATCGAACGGCCCTTAGGCCTGCTGCATCGGGCATTGGGACGCCAGGGCCAGCGGGTCGACGAGTTGGAATTCCGCCTGCGGGATTCGCTGCGCACGCGGTTGGAGCGCTCGGCCCGCATGGAGCGCACGCTTGCCGCGCGCCTCCGCTATTTCGATCTGCGCCCGCGGTTCGCCGCCGACCGCCGCCGTCTGGACTCGGCCTACGCCGGCGCCATCCAATCCGCGCGCTGGCAATTGGCGTTGCGCCAAAGGGCGGTCGGGCAACTCTCCGCCAAACTGTCGCAGCTCAGCCCACTGCTGATCCTGGAACGCGGCTACGCCATCGTCTCGAACGAATCAGGGGCTATCGTCACCGCGAGCGAGGCGGCGCCGCCCGGCTCTTTGATTCAGGTGCGGCTTGCCAAAGGCGGGTTGGATGCCACGGTATCAGCTACGCACGTTGTAGCAGAATAGCGTGTCCTGCTCCCGCAGATACAGCTTCCCATCAAGGATCACGGGATGCGACCAGCTGGGCAGACGAACGCCCGGGATGCGGAAAGACCCGGTCTCCTTGTATCCATCCGGCGACGCCTCGATCAGCTTCATCGCGCCGTTCTGATAGCGGAAGTAAAGATGGCCGTCGGCGTAGGCCACCGCCGCGGAGCCTTGCGACCCTTCGGGCCGGATATCGCCTCCCCATTTGACTTTGCCCGTGAGGAAGTCCAGGCAAATCGGGAATCCGTTATTGTGCCCCTGGCCGCCGTAAACATAATCGCCGACGAGCACGAAGCCGCCATGATGGTTCTGAAATGTCTTGGCATCCAGAAAGTAGACCTCCTTCGCGGCCACCCCATCGGTCGACGGCGACAGCTTCAACAAGACGCTTCCCGTTCCATAACCTGTGGAAGCGAAGACATAATCGCCGCGCACCACGGGCGTCGGAATGTTGGCCACATTGTTGGCGACGCGGTTGTAGCTCCACAGGATCTTGCCGTCTTGCGCGCGCACGCCGAATAGTCCGCGCCCGGCCAGTTGCACGTACTGGCGGACACCCGCGCCTTCGGAAATCACCATGGACGCGTAGCCGGCGCCGTCTTTTCCCGCGTTGCCCACGACCGCGCCGCCTTCCGCCCGCCAGATGTCCTTGCCGGTGTGTTTATCCACTGCCACGATCAAAGCCTCGGAGCTGCCGGGCGTGAACAGCAGGTTGTCGCCATCGACCAAGGGCGATTCGGAGAATTTCCAGCCCGACATCATCTTGCCGTTGTAATCGCGGACCATCGACTTCTGCCAGCGGACCTGGCCGGTGACGGCGTTGAGGCAGACCACCTCGCCTTCGGTGCCGATGGCGTACACGGAATCGCCGTCGAGGGTGGGCGTGCCGCGCGGGCCGGGCGCGTTCGAATCGTCCCAAGCCTCGCCCACGCGGGTCGCCCAAACCGTCTTTCCATCCGCGCGATTCAAGGCCAGAACGTATTGTCCGTCGCGGCGATCGCCCATGGTGTAAATGCGATTGCCGGAGATGGCCAGGCTGGAGAATCCCGCGCCCAGGCCCTGCGCTTGCCAGAGGAGCGGCGGCCCGCCTTCCGGCCACTGTTTGAGCAGCCCGCTGGCCGCGGAAAGGTCGTCGCGATGCGGTCCCCGCCATCCGGGCCAGTCGGGCGAGTTCGGCGAACCGGACAAGACCAGCAAGGATGCCGTGGTGAGCCAAAGAACGGTGTACTTCATCCAGTTAGTGACGCGCCCCGGCATATTGCGTTAGCCTCACCGCAAACTGTGCTTCTTGATCTTATACCGCAGCTTATCGCGCGTGATGCCCAGCATGCGCGCGGCGTGGACCTGGTTGCCGCCGGCCTTATCGAGCGCCTGTTCGATGACACGGCGTTCCTGCTCGTCAAACGATAGCTCCGCTGACGGGTTGGCGGGCTCGGCCGCCGGCGGAGAGGCGCCACCCGGCACAGCTCCCTGGCGCAGGTATGCCGGCAGATCCGCGATATCGATGGACTCACCCACAACCAGCATGCAGGCGTGCCCGATCACGTTTTCCAATTCGCGCACGTTGCCGGGCCAGGGGTGCCGCGCCAGCACGATTTGCGCGCGAGGTGTCAACGATGTCACGGGCTTCTTGTATTGCGTGGCGAACTTCTGAATGAAATAGCGCTCCAGCAGCGGCAGATCCTCTTTGCGGTCGGCCAGCGGCGGCGTTTTGATTTCGACCATCGAGAGGCGATAATACAGATCTTCGCGGAAGCGTTTCTCGGCGATCTGCGAGCGCAGGTCGTGATTGGTGGCTGCCACCACGCGCACATCCACCAGGCGAGATTTCAGCGACCCCACCCGCTGCACTTCCTGGTTTTGCAGCAGCCGCAGCAGCTTGGCCTGGGTGGAGAGCGGCATATCGCCGATTTCGTCCAGGAAGATCGTGCCGCCGTGGGCATACTCGAACAGCCCCATCTTGTCGGTCGTCGCGCCCGTGAATGCTCCCTTCGCATGTCCGAAAAGTTCGCTCTCGAACAACGTCTCCACCACCGCCGAACAATTGCAAACCACCAGCGGCCCCGACACCTGGCTGACCTTGTGCAGGGCCCGCGCCACCAGTTCCTTGCCGGTGCCCGTGGGACCCGTTACCGAGCAGGAACGATAGTGCGGCGCCACGCGGCGGATTTGCCCGAACATCTCCCACATCAGCGGACTGCGTCCCACCATGCCTTCGAACTGGCAGGTATCCATCAGTTCGGAATCGAGCTGGCTGGCGCGGATCCGGCGGCGCGCGTCTTCCACCAGCTTGCCGATGCGTTCGCGTAAAACGGAGAGGGAAATCGGCTTGGTGAGGTAATCGCAGGCCCCCTTTTTGATGGCCTCCACGGCAGCGTCCGTGGAATAATGCGCGGTCATCAACACCACGTCGGTGGTGGGGTCCGCCTCCAGAATGTACCCCAATAATTCCATTCCGCTCATGTGAGGCATCACCACATCGCTGAGCACGATTTCCGGACGTTCCCGGTGCACCATTTCCAAGCCGATATTGGGATCCTGCGCGGTGAGGATGTGCAAGCCGTTTTCCGCCAAAGCTTCGGAAACCAGCTCCAGGCTTTGGGGATCGTCGTCGATGACAAGCAGCTTAATGCGCGGTATGCCGGTCATATAGATGGGGCCCCATTAGAGGAACCTTCGAATTTCCTGCCGCAGCGCGGCAATTTCGACGGGCTTGGTGATGTAGCCGTCGAAACCGGCCTCCAGGGCCCGTTCCTTGTCGCCATGCATGGCGAATGCCGTCAGCGCGACCACGTGCAGCTTGGCGAATGCCGGATCGGCACGCAACTCGCGCAGCACTCCATAGCCATCCAGGTGCGGCATCTGAATATCCACCAGGACCAGATCGGGGATGCCCTCCCGCGCGCGCGCCACGGCATCCCGGCCGTCGGCGGCTTCCAGCACCTCGTAGCCGCTCATCTCCAGCACTTCCCGGATCAACTCGCGGCTGGTAGGATTGTCATCCGCGACCAGGATCTTGTGGCTCATGCGCGGCCCACCTGCGGCCCCACCGCGCGTCGCAGATCCGCCAACAACTGCTCCTTCCATTCCCGGTCTTTTTGAAACAAACCAATCGTCTCGCGGCGGAGCATCTCGACCTCACGATCGGTCAGGTCCTTCGCCGTAAGAACCAGCACCGGGATGTGACGGAGGCCGGAGTCTTCCTTCATGCGCAGCAGAAGCTCGAAACCGTCCATTTCGGGCATCATCAGGTCCAGCAGTACAGCATCTACCGAAAGGCGCGCGAGCGCATCGAGCGCCTCTTTGCCGTTCGCCGCCAGCACCGGAATGAATCCGCCGGATTCCAGGGTCTCCTTGAGCAATTCGCGGGTGTCGGACTCGTCATCCACCACCAGCACCTTGGCCGGACCGTTGGATCCCGGTCCTATGTATCGCCGGACCGTCTCCAGAAGCAGTTGCTTGTCCACCGGCTTCACCAGGTATTCCGCCGCGCCCAACGCCAATCCCACCTTCGGCTCATCGACGACGGTGACCACAATCACCGGGATATTCGCTGTGACGGGAGTTTTTTTAAGCTCGTAGAGCGCGTCCCATCCGCCTTTGCCCGGCATCAGCATATTTAGTGTGATGGCGTCCGGGGCGTGCTCGGCAGCTTTGGCTAGCGCCTCGGAACAGGAGGCCGCGGTGATGATTTCATAGCCGGCCGGCTCCAGCCAACTGGTCAGCAGTTCGCGGGCCGGCGCTTCGTCGTCCACCACCAGCACCAGGGGACAGTCGCGGGCCGGCGCCGCGCCGCTGGCCTGACCCTCGTCTGCCGCCGCCTCCATTTCCCAAGTCCTCCCGGCCGGGATCGTGAAACTCAGGCGTGCGCCCTTGCCAGGCTCGCTCTCCACCCAGATACGGCCACCGTGCTCTTCGACCAGCCGTTTGGTGATCGCCAGCCCGAGCCCGGTGCCTTCCTTGACACCCTTGGTTGTGGCGCCGGCCTGGTGAAAGGCGTCGAAAATGGCTTCCTGTTCTTCCAACGGAATTCCCAGGCCGGTATCGCTAACCGAAACCGTGAGCCGGCCGCGGCGTTCGGCGGCTTCCACCCAAATCCTCCCGCCTTCCGGGGTGAACTTTACCGCGTTCCCCAACAGATTCACCAGGATTTGCTTGAACCGGATGCGGTCGGCGAATACCATGACCTCGGTGCCGATGCTGCTGTGGACGGCAATATCCTTGGCTGCGGCGGCGGGGCGGATACTCGTCAACACCTCGGCCAGGACCACGGGGACCGACACATTCTCCCGGTTCAACTCCAGGCGGCCCGCTTCTACCTTTGAAAGATCGAGTATGTCGTTGATGAGCGCCAGCAGATGCCGCGCGCCTTGTTGAATGTGGTTGACAAAACGCAGTTGCTTGGCGGCCAGCGATCCCGCCGTTTGTTCCGCGAGCAGGTCGGAAAAACCGATGATGGCGTTCAGCGGGGTGCGCAGTTCATGGCTCATGCTGGCCAGAAAATCGCTCTTCATGCGATTCGCGCGCTCCACCTCGCGATTGCGCAGCTCCATCTCTTTGTTCGCCGAAGCCAGTTTCGAATTCAGCGCCGCGACGGACGCTTCCGCCTCCTTACGGGCAGTGATATCGCGATTGACTTCCAGAACCGCCACCGGGACGCCGTCGGCGGAACGCACCAGCAGGTGCCGGCTCTCCACAATAATGCGCGCGCCATCGCGGCGTGTGTGCCGCAGCTCTCCATCCCAGCGCCCATCCCGGTCGAGGGCGACTTCCAGATCGGCCAGAGAAACCGGAAAACCGGTTTGAAACAGTGTGTGGGTTAGTTGCCCGGTAACTTCATCGACCCGCCAACCGTAAATCTCCTGCGCACCGGCGTTCCACTGTAGAATCGCGCCGTCCACCCCGCGCACAATAATGGCATCGTGGGATGCTTCGATCAGCGTCGCCTGGCGGTGCAGAGCTTCTTCGGCCCGCTTGCGCTCGGTGACATCGCGGATCACGCACATCACTTGGGGGCCGTCCTTCGTGTCGAGCGGGCTCAACGTGATGTCCACGGGAAATTCGCTGCCGTCGGACCGCCGGGCCCACAAATCCAATCCCGATCCCATCGGGCGCATCGCCGGCCGCGACTGGTAATGATGGCGGTGTCCGTCGTGGCCGGCGCGGAAACGGTCCGGCACCAATTCATCAACCGGTTTGCCTAACAACTCCTCGGCTGGGAACCGGAACATGGTGGCCGCCAGCGAATTGGCCAGCGCGATGCGGCCCTCGCGATCCACCTGCAATATGGCATCCGGAGACGCTTCGAAGATCTGCCGGAAGCGCAGGTCGGCGCGGACCACGTCGCGGGCGCCCGGCTCGTGCCGGGCGGACTTCAGTTCCAGCACTTGTTTGGCGGAGATCGGCAGCCGGAAAAGTTCACCGGTATGCAGGCAGTCCGCGGCGCCTTCCAGAACGCAGTTCATCAGGAGGCGGGAGTCCGCCTCGGCCGCCAGCACAATCAGCGGCGCCGGCTCGGGCCGGCCTCGCAAAGCTTCCAATCCGGCGCGCCAGTTCCAACCCGCGGCGGCATACTGTGTCAGGACCAGATCGATGCGATCCCGGTCCAGCAAAGCCGCCATTTCTTCTGGTGTCTCGGCAGCCGCCTGGCCCGTATCAAAGCCGACGCGCGCCAACTCGCGCAGACAAAGCTCCGCCAAATCGGTCTGAACTCTAAGAAATAAGACGCGCAATGCGCCCTCTCATGCGTCTAGTATTATACAATTCGCGGGTTGAACGCCGTCGCTATTCGGTGTTTTCGGACGGTTCCGTGAATTCCTGGTTGCGCCGCCAAGCCAGCCACAGAAATCCACCCAGAATGCAGAAAGGCGGCAACCCCAGCAGCACGATGCCGACATTCAAAAGATGCGCGCGCGCCGAATTCTGGGCGGCCGCGGTCCGGAAACACATCACGCACTGTGCCAGAACCGGGTTGGACGGCGCCATCCCAGCCAGCAGAAGACCCATCAGCAGGCGCTTCATTGCGGCCTCATCATCATCAAACGGTTGGAATCCGGCATGAACATCAACAACATCAGAACAATGCAAAGAATCAACATGGGAAACAGTGTCAGGAACAGGCTCAATCTCTCAAATTTCAGATGCATGAAATAGGCGATGATCAGCGCCGCCTTGACCACCGACAAACCTACCAGTGCCGTCAGAAAGATCAGCACGGGGATTTGCTCGTAAGCCAGAAAAACCTCGATACCCGTCATGATTAACAGAGCAAACCAGACGGTCATAAAGGTTTTTGTCGTGGCGCCGTGGATCTGCTCCACCAATCCGGTATGTGCGCTCATGCGTCCCTAGTCTCCTTTATATCTTGGCCGACATCAGGTAGACCAGCGGAAAGATGAACATCCACACCAGATCTACGAAGTGCCAATACAAGCCGCTGACCTCCACGTCTTCGGCTTTGAACTTGCCCCGCCCGACTGCAAACGCGATGATGCCGAGATAGATGAGGCCGATGATCACGTGCGTCATGTGCAATCCGGTAAGCGCGAAGAAGGTTCCACCAAACAGCGGCACGCCCCAAGGATTGTCGAAAGGCGTCACGTGCTCGTTGTGGATCAGGTTCAGCCACTCGGTCATGTGCAAGACCACGAACGCGCCGCCGCCGGCCATGGTGGCCAGAATCCAGCCCACGGCCGCTTTTCGGTTGCCGTGATTCATGGCGTGCACGCCCATCACCATGGTCAAACTGCTGGAGAGCAGGCAGAACGTCATGACCGTGGAAAAGATGATGCTGGGCGAAAAATGAAAGGGCGTGGGCCAGTTCGGCGTCGCCAGCCGCACATACGTGTACGCCATCAGCAGCGCGGAGAAGGTCAACGCGTCCGAGATGATGAACAGCCACATGCCGAACTTCTTGGAGTTCACCGCATATGGCGATCGTCCGCCGGCCCAAACCGATGCCGTGGTCACGGCCGCCGCGGAATTGCTATGGGACATCGACAAGTTACCCCCACACGAGAAATAGAAGCATCAAATAAAGCCAAAGCCCATCCACAAAATGCCAGAACATGGCACTGACATCCACGGCCGTGCGCTTGCCGGGCCCCAGGCGCAGCCGCAGGGCCTGTACGTCCACGTAAGCTAATGCCGTCAATCCGCCCAGGATATGCAGGCCATGCGCGGCCGTGAGCAGATAAAAAAACGAACTGCTAGGATTGCTGGATACGAAAATTCCGGCATGGTTCAATTGCATCCAGGCGAATGCCTGTCCCAGCAGGAACAGACCGCCCAGGACCGTGCCGGCCGTCCAATAGCGGTTGAATTCGCTGCGCCGCCCGCGTTTCAGCGCCCGGCGCGCCCATTCCAGCAAAAAGCTGCTGGCGATCAGCGCGGCGGTGTTGACCCACAGGATGCGTGGCAGTGGCAACTCGACCCAGTCGCTGGACATCCCACGCCGCACCACGAACGCGCTGGTAAAGGCAGCGAAGGCCATGGTGGTGGCCGCCAGCAGCACCATCAGACCGGTCATGGACGCGCGGCGGGAAGCGCCCCGGCCGTCAGAGCCTCCGCCGCCGAATCCGCCGGTCTGCGGCGGAGCGGGGGGTTTGATGATGTCGGATGTGATGGAACTGGGCATTGGGACCGCTACTTTTCACTCCGCATGGACATCCACCGGATCGGTCTGCATGATAAAGTCGCGCGGCGCGCCCGGCACGCTGTACTCGTAAGCGCCGTGATTCACCACCGGATGGTGGCCGGCGAAATTATCAAAGGGCGGCGGCGACGGAATGGTCCATTCGAGCGTAGTCGCGTTCCACGGATTCATGGGCGCTTTCTTGCCGGCCTTCATGCTCCAGAACAGATTGATGAAGAACAGAATTTGCGCCGCGGCCGTGAAGTACGCCGCGTGCGTCATGAACGTGTGCACCGGCATCAGCTTACCCATAAAATCGAAGTTGGTGAAATCCGAATACCGCCGCGGATTGCCGGCAATGCCCAGCCAGTGCATGGGCGTGAAAATCGCGTACACCCCCACGAACGTGCAGTAGAAGTGGATCTTGCCCAGCGTTTCGTTCATCATGCGGCCGAACATCTTCGGGAACCAGTAAAAAGTTCCGGCGAACATCCCGAAGATGGCCGCCACGCCCATGATCATGTGAAAGTGGCCGACCACGAAATACGTATCGTGGAAGTACAGATCCAGCGCCGGCTGCCCCAGGAAGATGCCGCTTAAGCCGCCGGTGACAAATAGCGAAACGAACCCCAGCGCGAACATCATGGCGGTGGTGAAATGTATTTTGCCGCCCCACAAAGTGCCGATCCAGTTAAATGTCTTGATGGCCGACGGCACACCGATCGCCATGGTGAGCACGGAGAATGCCATGGCCGAATACGGGCTCATGCCACTCATGAACATGTGGTGGCCCCATACCAGGAAGCCCAGAAACCCGATGCCCAGAATCGCGTACACCATGGCCTTGTAGCCGAAGATGGGCTTGCGCGCGAACGTCGAAAGCAACTGCGAGGTCACGCCCATGCCCGGCAGAATGGCGATGTACACCTCGGGATGCCCAAAGAACCAGAACAGGTGCTGCCAGAGCAGCGGCGATCCGCCTTTGTGATTGAGAATCGTGTCGCTGAACAGCAGGCCGGCGGGCAGGAAGAAACTGGTTCCCGCGGAGCGATCCAAAATCAACAGGACCCCCGCCGCCAGCAGCACCGCAAAGCCCAGGAGCCCGAGAATGGCGGTTACGAACCACGTCCAGCAGGTCAGCGGCAGCCGCATCAGCGACATTCCCTGGCAGCGCAGATCGATCAGGGTGGCGATAAAGTTGATCGCGCCCATCAAAGAGGCGCCGCAGAAGATTGCGATGCTGACGATCCAGAGCGTTTGCCCCAAGCCCTCTCCCGGCCCCGAAACCGGACCTACACCGCTGAGCGGCGGATACCCGGTCCAGCCGGCGAGCGGCGCGCCTCCCTGCACGAAGAACGCGGAAACCATCACCACCAGGGCGACCAGGGTGGTCCAGAAGGAAAGCATGTTAAGCACCGGAAAAGCCATGTCTTCCGCGCCGATCTGTATGGGCAGAAAGTAATTACCGAAGCCGCCTTGCGGCGCGGTAGTCAGCACGAAGAAGACCATGATGGTGCCGTGCATGGTCATCAGCGAAAGGTACAACTCCGGAGTCATGATGCCGCCCTGCGCGGCAGTGGGCCACAGCGTCCCGAACCAGTGCACCTTGGCGTCCGGGTTGACCATGTGGAAGCGCATGAGCAGCGAGAGGCTCATGCCGATCAGGACCGAGAAAAGCGCCAGGAAATAATACTGGATGCCGATGACCTTGTGGTCCAGGCTGAAAACATATTTGCGGATGAAACCTTGCGGCGCGTGATGCGCGTGCATTACGGGTGCGGACATATGGTGTTCACCGTCGATGGAATCGTCAAAACCGGGCCCTGGGGAATCATTACTTGTTGGCGGCCTGCTCCTGCTTCCATTTTTCGAAATCGGCTTCGGACATCACTTGCATGGTGCTGCGCATCTGAAAATGTCCAAGGCCGCACAACTCGGAACAGGGGATCTCATAGGTACCTGGGGTATCGGCCTGGAAATACAGGGGAATTTCCATGCCGGGCACGATGTCCTGCTTCAGGCGCAATTCGCGCACGAAGAAATTGTGGATCACGTCACGGGAGTGCATGATCAGCTTGATGGGCTTGCCAGCCGGCACCTTGAGCGAGGCGCTCACGATATCGTCCTTGGCGGCCGGATCCTTGTCGTCGAGGCCTAACGGATTGCCGCCTGCGTCGTTCACCAGTTTCAGGTCGGTGCGGCCGAATTTCCCATCCGGGCCCGGATAGCGGAAGGAGAAGGCAAACTGCTTGGCCATCAGCTCGATCGGTATGGCGTTGGGGTCCGGCTCCGAGAGGTGCACGGCCGCCCAGATGCGCGTGCCCATCAGCACAATGCCGACGAACAGAAGGGCCGTGGCGGTGGTCCAGATGGTCTCCCACTTGTTGTTGCCATGGGAGTAGCTGGCCCGTTTCCCGTCGTTCCGGAAGCGGAAGATCACCCAGCCCAACGCGAATTGTGCCAGAAAGAAGATGATGCCCGTGATGACCAGGGTGCGCATGAACTGTTCGTCATAGGCGATGCCGTGTTGCGAAATTGGAGGCGGAAACCACCAGGTTTTAGCGATGAAGAAATAACAGATGACAACAGTGAGCAGCCAAACGATCGGTGCTAGGAGCATCCCTTTTTGTCCCTCGAAAACCCCCCGGGAAATGTGCCCGAGTTTCGATGACAATATCACAATACCTGGCGCTGCGCAACTGTGTGCCGCAACATGATTCTCAATTCGCGGTTTTTCCCGGCGTGGGGGCGCGCTCCGCTGCCCGCACGGGGCTCGCCCCACCCCGCGGTTGCCGCGCGGTCAGAAACGCAGATGGGCCGCCACCTGCAGGACGCGCGCCGGCGCGGTGGTCGTGATCTGGCCGAACGTAAGATCGGAGATGCCCGTGTCCGGACTCGAAAACTGGGTATGGTTGAAAACGTTGAAGGCATCACCGCGTAATTCCAACACGGCGTTTTCGCGAATGTGGAACTTTTTGGCCAGAGCCAAATCCAGGTTGGTCGCGCCCGGCCCGCGGAACGAGTTGCGTCCCAAAGTTCCATAAGTAAAGTACGGAAGCTGAGCGGCGTTCTGGTTCGCAATTTTGTCCAACGCAAGCAGGTTGGTATTGGAGAGACTGTTCGGATTGAAGTAATAGTTGCCGGAGTTGCCGTTGATATTCTGATAGGACTCCGGATTCATAATTCCCACCGAACTGCCGACCAGGTCGGCATGCACCAGGCCCGCATCGCCTGCCCCCGAGGGTCCGGGGTCACCAGGTGTGGTGCTGAGACCGGCGAACACATCCAGTGGGAAGCCGGTGTGATAGGTAAAGATGGGATAGAGACTCCATCCGGAAGTCAGTGCCTTGGGGCCGCTCTGCCAAAGGTGATCGAACGGCAGGTCCCATCCGCCTGAGATCACTAAGGCGTCGCGCACATCCGTGTCGCCGGAACCGTAGAACGCGTTGGGGTCGTAAGCCGGCACCTCGCTGTTGCGCTCGCGGAATCCGGAAACGTTGTCCAGTTCGTGAGACCAGGTGTAACCCACGGTGAAGAAACTGGAGCCCCAGCCGTGCATGTCGGCGAGGGTTCTCCGCAGATTGACCGTCATGCCGTTATAGTTGGCGTGAGTGATGTTTTGGAACTCATCGAGGTAGTTAAAGTTCGGGTCAGTCCGCTGGTTGGTGCCCAGCGGAAATGGATTGACATCCACCAGGCCGGTCAGCCCGTGTGCCTGGTAGCCTAAGTAGGAAACCTCCAGCACCATGGCGCCTGCAAGCTGCTGCTGCAGCGAAAAATTGTACTGGTAAACGTAGGGCGTGCGCAGGTGCGGATCGACGAAGAAGACGCCGCCGCCGCCGAACGGAATCAGGCCTTCGGCCGCGAAATTGACGCTGCTGGAAGGCGGTTTGGAGGGAAATGGATCGGGAGAGCCGGTCGCCCCGTAGGGGTTGGACAGAAAATCCGGCGCGCTGGTCGGGCTGGTCGACGGCGCGAAGAGATCGGCATACCCGAAGAACGGCGGCTGTCCGTTGAACTGCAGGTTGTCTTCGCCCTTCAGGATGTCGTAGAACACGCCAAAGCCGCCGCGCACGCTGGTCTTGCCGTTTCCAAAGACGTCCCAGGCAAATCCGGCCCGCGGCGCCCAGTCACGACGATCGGGGAAGTTGGAGCCTTTGGGCGCGCCGGGATCGCCCGGAAATACCAGCCCCTCCGGGGCGTCCGGGAAACGCGTGGATTGCAAGCCCGGAATGAAGGAGAAAGTCCGTCCCTGCGTGTCGTACTTCGGCTGCGCGTATTCGTAGCGGAGGCCCAGCGTCAGCGTGAAGCGCGGCGAAACCTTCCAGGTGTCCTGAGCGTAGCCCGCGTATTGATCCGAGCGAATGTTGGAGGGCGCCTTGCTGGACTCGTACATTTCGTCCGGCAACCCCATGACGAAATCGGCTAAGTCGAACCCCGAGCCCACATAAGTGCCAGGGCCATAGAAGTTGAACGAACCATCCACAAAGAAGTCATACACCGTATTGTTCTGATAGGGTGAAAAATAGAAACCGAATTTCCAGTTGTGGCGGCCCTTAGTCCATGAAACGTTGTCATACACGGCATAGGTGTTATTGACTTCGCGGGTAGGTCCCTGGTAGCTGTAGCCTACGCTCATCCCCGTGCCATAGAAGAACAAAAGAGGGGGCCCGGTATTTTGATCGGGGGTAATATTGATGCCGAGCTGGCTGGCATCCGGTTGCGTGTTTGCGGGAATATCCTGCTTGTGGTCCAGCCGCTGCGCGGTCACTCGCAATTCGTTCAACAAGGCGGGCGTGAAGGTATGGGTATACGCCAGCGTACCCGAGAAAATGTCGTCTCCGCGAGAGATCGGGAAACCAGGCACATTGTTGTTCCAGAACGGATACTGTTGCGGGTAGAGCTCGTGGCTGAAAGTAAAGCTCAAAATATCCCTTACCGTGGCGTTGTAGTCCGCTTTGCCGAGATATTCATTGTAGTTCGCGACCTCCGGCGCCTCGGGAGTCAAGTAGCCGGAAGGCGTGATAGGGATCAGGTTGTTGGCGAAATAAGCCTTGGCCACCGGTGAGATACTGTTGGGATCGATGATGCCTTGCGCGGCCAGCGCCGGATTAGGCTGGTAATAGGGGTTAGTCGCCAGGAAATTGGCCACTTGTTGCTGTCCGGCAGTCCCTGAGAAATTGCCTTGCGCTTCCGCCGGCGTGTAAACAGTGGTTTCGCTAAGGACGTCTTCGGACGTCTGCCGCTGGCCTTCATAGGAAAAGAAGAAGAAGAGCTTATTGCGGCCGTTCACGACTTTGGGGATCACGATGGGGCCGCCCACTGTGCCTCCGAACTGGTTGCGCTTCAGCACGGGGTTCGCCAAGCCCTGTTCATTGTTGAAGAACAGGTTGGCGTCCATGTCCTGATTGCGCAGATAGTCGTACGCGGTGCCATGGATGCTGTTTGTGCCGCTTTTCGTCACGATGCTCACAATGCCACCCGCGTTGCGGCCATATTCGGCGCTGTAGTTGTTCTCCAGCACCTTAAACTCCGCCACGGCGTCCGGGTTCGGATTTGCGACGACGGCATTATTGAGCAAGCTGTTGTTATTGCCGCCATCCAGCAGATAGGTCACCGAATCGGTGCGCTGGCCGCCGATGCTATAGCTCCCGGCCGCACTCGAATCGGGATTGGTGGGGGTCACACCGGGTTGGGTCTTGAGCAGATCCAGCGTGTTGCGCCCATTCAAGGGCAACTCGAAAATCGCCTCTCCCGATACCACCGCGCCGATCGTGGCGCTCTCCGTGTCGACCAGGCTGGCGGTGCTTTCCACCACCACGGTATCGGACAGTTTTCCGACCGGAAGCTGGATGTCCACGCGCATCGACTGATTGATTTCCAGCGGGTTCTTGGGCACCACGGTGACCTTCTCGAATCCGCTGGCGGATGCGGTGACCTGGTACTGGCCAATGGGCAGCGAGAGCGCCTGATAGAGGCCGGACGCGTCGGTCTTGACGTCTTTGCTCACGTTGGTGGCACGGTTAGCTACCGTCACCGTGGCATTAGCCACAACGGCCCCGGACGGGTCGGTTACTATGCCGGTAATCTTACCGGTTGCGTCTTGGGACCAAAGGCAAACCGGAATCAACACGGCGCCAAGAATGGATGCACCTATTGCGCGGACGGCACTAAGCATATTGCAACCCCTTTAACTCGGCTTGCTAAAATTTGATGTAGGGTAGCACGAGTGCGCTCCCGTCGCAAGTAGATGCGCCGTCCTAATTCGCACCTCTACGCGGTGGTGCTATCTTTGACAAGCGGATTCGCTTAGGCGGACCTACAATAGAGTTATGGGCGACAAGATCCTCCAGCTCGTGGACTTCTTTCTGGAGCGCCCCCCTCTAACCGGAGCGTTGGTTTGCGGAGCCTTATACTTGCTCAAACGCTCTCGGAAGACGCCTCTCAACGATTCCGAACGTCAGCACGCGTTGGAAGTCTCCGAATCTCAGCGAACCTATGCCGAGAAGATGTACGACCCACCGGCCGAAGACGAAGAGCCTGCCCGCCTGGACCAGCGATAGACTGCCATTTCACCGCGCCTGCAACGTGCCTTTGTCGCGGGCCACGGTCAGCAGCGTGGGATAGAATTGCACGAACGTATGGTCCACCGCGCCGTGCTCCGCGTGGCAGGAGTAGCATTCCGCCGTAGCGGGCAGCAGCTTCCCAGGGGCTGTCCCCTTGCCCAGGCTGAAGAAAGCCCACTTTGCCGGGAACCGGCCGGCGTCCTTTACTTCGGCTTCCAGGCCCAGCAGTTCGCTCTGAAAATGCCCGGACTGGTTGATCGAACCTTTGGACGACGACGCACGCACCTCGATCAGCAGCACGGTCTGGTCGGGCCATGTGCCGGTTTCCAGAAACGACTTGTATGCCGCGGGCGAGGCAAAGACGTTATCGAATCGAGGCGCATCATCGGCTTTGGCTGCCAGGGGTCCGTAGTTCATCGCCAGCCCGGAGCTCAGAAACACCCACTCCCGGTAGTTGGCCGGGAACAACAGTTCGCCCTTGTCGTTGTACCGCGGCCCGTCGGCGCCCGTCAACACCGCTGTTGTCATGAGCACGGCTGCCGCGATCCCTACGCGTGTAGTTTTCATCTCTTCTCTTCTCCTGAACAATCGTTATTCGCAGCGCAGGGCAATCTGCGGATCGATCCGCGCCGCGCGCCGCGCGGGCACATAAGCGGCCGCCAGCGCCGCCAGCCCCAGTAATGTGGAAACAGCCAGATAAGTCGACAGGTCGGTGGGGGTGATTTCGAACAGCAATGCTTTCAGCGTGCCGGTGAGCGCCATCGCCCCGGCCACCCCGATTGCCAGGCCGCACGCCACCAGGATCATCCCACGCCGGATTACGATCCCCAGGATGTCCAGCGGCGCAGCGCCCAGCGCCATGCGGATGCCGATTTCGCGTATGCCCTGCCTTACCGAAAGAGCCAGCATCGAACCGATGCCCGCGACGGCGATCACCAGCGCCAACGCGGCGAACAAGCCGAAAAGCCGCGCCGTCGTGCGCGGCGCCGAAACCGAGTCAGATCGCACCTCGTCCAGCGTCTTCACCATCGTCACCGAGATTTCCGGGTCGATCTCCCGAATGGAGCGCCGCAATTGGTTGGCCAGAACCGCCGGATCGCCCGCCGTCCGCACCAGGATGCTGCCGGGCATCCCGGTCTGCGCCAGCGGCGTATACAGTTGCTCGGGAGCCTCGCGCCCCAGTCCGAATTCCTTGACGTCGCCTACCAGCCCCACGATCGTGATCCAGCTCTTGCCGTCGAATGAGATGCGTCTCCCGACCGGGTCTTGCGCGCCCCAACGTTTGCGGGCCATCCCGCGGCTGATTATCGCCACCGGCAGCGCGTCCTGATGATCGGCGTCCTGGAAAAGCCGGCCCCGCACCAGCGGAATGCCCAGCGTCTTGAAATAATTCGGCGTGACCGTGCGGAGATTGGCCGCCGGCGGCACTTCGGCATCCGATTCTATTCTGCCCTCGATGTGGAAGGTCTGGTCCATGCCATTCATGCCGAACGTATCCGGATCCAACGGAAAACTGGACGCGACCGCCGCCGCCGAAACCCCCGGCTGCGACTCCACCTTCTCCAGCAGCCGTTTCGCAACCAATGTGGCCAGTGCAGTCTTGTTGTACTTCGTCCAGTTCAGGTCGAAGCCCACGGCCAGCACCTTTTGCGGCACAAATCCGGGATCGACCTGCTGTAAGTGGATAAAGCTGCGGACCATCAATCCCGCGCCGATCAGCAGCATGTAGGAGAATCCCACCTGGGCCGCGATGAGGGCCCCGCGCATCAGGTTGCGGCGCGCCGTCGAACCGGCCTGCATGCCGCCCTCTTTCAGCCCTTTGGCCAGATCCGCGCGCGTGTACCAGGCCGAGAGCGAACCGAAGACCATCGTGGTAGCGGCGGCGCACAGCGCGGCGAACAACAGGACCCAGCGATCGATGCCGATCTCCCGAGCGCGCGGCGTCAACTGCGAAACAAAATCTTTCAACAGGTTCAAGCTGCCGGCTGCGAAGACAGTCCCTACCCCCGCCGCCAGCAGCGCCAGCAGGAAACTTTCCGTCAACAGTTGCCGCAGCAGGCGGCCGCCGCCCGCTCCCACCGCCGTCCGGATCACCAGTTCGCGCTCGCGTTGCGCCATGCGCGCCAGCGTCAGATTGGCGACGTTGGCGCAGGCGATCAGCAGCACGAAGACGGCCGCGCCCAGCAGCACCAGAAGCATCGGCCGGGCGCGCCGCGTGAGTTCACTGCGCAGCGCCAGGGACGTAATGCCAAAGCCCACGGTTCGCGGATACGATTTCGGGTAGGCGCGCCCCAGCCCGGATGCGATCGCCGCCAGATCCGCGTGGCATTGCTCCACGCGCACGCCGGATTTGAGCCGTCCGAACAGGCTCATCATATGCGCGTCGCGGTTGGCAATCACGCGCTGCGACGAGCGGAAGGGGCACGCCGACACGGGCATGTACACGTCGTTGTCATTCGGATATTGCGGAATCGGCGGCAGCACGCCCACCACCGTGTGCACCCGGTCGTTCATCCGGTATGTCTTGCCCACGATCGCGGGATCGCCGCGTTCCTCGTTCTTCCAGAATTCGTAACCGAGCAGCAGCACCGCCGGGGCGCCGGGACTATCGTCGTCCGCGCGGAACGTCCGCCCCAGCAGCGGCTTGACGCCGAACATATCGAAGAATCCGGCCGAGACCACCCCCGTGCGCACGCGGTGCGCCTCCGTCCCGCCCAGCAGCGTGAAAGTCATGCTGTGATACTCGGCCAGTTCGCTGAGCGTGTGGTTCTGCTTGCGATAGTCGTCGATCTCCTGCACCGAGAAGCGGATGTCGTCCTGGCCGAGTTTGACGGCTTGCTGCCGCAGGATCACCAGTTGGTTTCCCTCCGCGTACGGCAGAGGCTTCAGCAGCACCGACTCAACCACGCTGAATATGGCGGTATTCGCGCCGATTCCGAGTCCCAGAATCATGACGGCGGATAATGTGTACCCGGGGTTGTGGCGCATCATGCGCAAGGCATAACGCGTGTCCCGAGACAGCACGCTGCCGTGTTCGCGCGGCGCCATACGAAAAATGTCCAGAATCGTAGCGCCCCAGATGCGCGACAATCCCCAAAGCCCGCGCTCGCGCCGTGCGTCCGCGCGCTGTTCGCGAAAGACTTCTTCCATATCACCGCCGAATTCGCTGCGAAAATCGAACGGCAGCACGCGCAAGACGGCGCGGTATAGACGATCCGCCAGCCGTGTCATCATTAGGCGCCCCTCAAAACCTGAAGCAACCGCTTGGAGCGCGCGCGCGCCAGCAATTTCTCCAGCCGCCGCGTCTCCTCCACCGCTACCGCGCGGCCATCGCCGGTCAGGCGGTAGTAGCGCCGCCGCTGGTCGTCATGCTCGGGGGCGTGGCGCCCGGTGAGTTCCACGATCAGCCCTTCTTCGAGCAGCCTCTTGATGACGCCGTAGAGCGTGCCGGTGCTGAGATGCACCTCGCCGCCGGAGTGCTCCCCGACTTCCTTTAGAATGGCATAGCCATGTTTATCGCCATCCGCCAGCGCTAATAAGACATGGAACATGGCGGGCGTCAGGCCGGCCTGAGAATTCGGCATTTCCTCTCCACCGCGACTATGGCGTCGCAAACTATATCGTTAACCAATATAGCGTATGACGAGGCAGATCGCAAAAGGATAGGAGTCTGGATTATCTGAAACAGGCCCGGCTGTTGAGACGCTTGGTGGCCGGATGACCATCGCGCGCCGAGGCCGACTATAGCGACGCCAACTCCGGGACGCAAGCCGCGGGCACCAGTTGCCTATCTGAGCACTACAAGTTCCGGGCGCTCGCCCAAAGCGGACAAGTGCCCTGGCTGGATCGGCATCTGATCCCATTGCCGTCCATCCAGAAGGCGCCCCGTCCGAGATTTGAAAACACCACCCCACTGCTTAAAGAAAAATGGAACACCAGCCGACACGCAAAGGTCCCGAACTCCTTGAACCCAAGCGGATTCCAGCGCACGGGCGTGCGGACCAGATTCCCCGCCGACAATGACCCAATCAATGCCGCGCAACTCCAGCTTGTGGAGCGGTCCCAGAAGCGGCTCGATGCTGAGAAATTTGACGGCCGCCCCGGTTCTCCTCAGGTCATCCACACGAAACAGATAATCTTCGCTTTCTACGCTCACTCCCATCCAGACCTGTGGCTGCCAATGCAAGTGCCGGTTCAATTCGAGCAGCCGTTTGGAACGCTTAGTCAGCACCTGATACTGGTGCCAATGAGCCTGTTTCATAACGGCGAACACCTCTTTTATATACGCCGTGGGGACCTCCTCATGAAACAAGTCGCTCATGCTGTTGACGAATATTCTTCGCGGCTTCCGCCATTGCAGCGGATGCTCCAACATCTGGGGCTGCAGAGTCAGGTCGAAGCCATTTCGATAGTTCTTCTGGCCCATCGCCTGCAGTCGATGCGCTAAGCGCTCGGCATAGCAGAACTTGCAGCCGGGACTGACCTTGGAGCAGCCAGTTACTGGGTTCCATGTTGCGTCCGTCCATTCAATATGTGAGCCGTTTGCCATCTAGACTCCCTGTAGCTTGCGGTACTTATTGAATATATCGACCACTATGTCGTGCCCTGTCTTGTTCGGTGAGACAAAAAACAAGTAGTAGATAGTGGCACCCTGATCGTTTAGAAACGGCAAGGGATCAGGCACGAACTGAAACCCCGCTTTAGCGATAAGCCGGCTTCGGTACGCATCGGCAATCTTCGCGTTTGAGTCCGAAAGCTTGACCTGCCGATCCTCGCCAAACAAATCGCCTTGTTCAGCGTAAATCGCGCTCCGCCATGACTCGTCGCCCCAAAACTTATTCATGCGTCCGACCTGGCGCGGCTGCGCCCTCTCAGGATGATGGAGCAGAACGTTCATATTCATGTCCATCACCATAAAGTTCAGGAAGATCTCAACTGATTTCATGCGGCTCGCAGCCGCGACTACGTCCCACGCTATATCGATGCCGTAGGGGTCCAAGAGGCAAAGGGCGCGACGAAATTGTTCCCATCGCGCATTGGGCAATAACCTAAGCAAGACCTCGTTGCAGTCGCCCTCATGCACAGGTACGTCTTTGCGGCCCGGAGCATAGGTGCGGAGCTTTTCCGCCCTGGCTGGATTGAGATCGACGAAGTGGTACTCTCGAAACGGCGGCATAGTATTCAGCGCGTTCAAAGGGCTGCCAGGAACGATTGCGCCCGAACTCCTCGATTCATGCAGCCCGTACCCTGCGAACCCGTCGATATACAGATGATAAAGGTTGTGGTCAGTAACAAGCTTCGAATACGCCGGCATGTAATCCCGTATAATCGCGAGCTTCACCTCTGACCATAGGCCGATCTTGTCCATCTCCGATGGCATATATCCTGAAATAGACTGTAACAAAATGTCTCCGCGGTTACCAAGACGTGATCGGCTCGAAATCTCTGCACCCCTTCGAAGCGCGCTGGACTGACGGGTTTTCGAATGGCCCTCGGCACTTCGGCCAGATGATTGCTAACACGCTGTCGAGGGGGTTAATCGTGCGTTTTAGTTTCTGCTTGACCGCAGGGATACTAACCGGCTCTGTTTGCTTCGCCCAGTCCGTCTCGATCGGCTTGATCGGCGGCGGTATGGTCAGCAACGATCTCGGTAACCCGTGGCTTTCCAGTGTGTCACCGCGCTACGCCATCGGCCCCCAAGTGGACATCGGCCTGCCGCTGGGATTCGGAGTCGAGGTGGACGCCCTCTACCGTCACGAAGGTTACAACTTGCCCCAGTTCCCCGCGTATTCCGAGCTGTACGCGACCTCCTGGGAGTTTCCGTTGCTGCTCAAGAAGAGCCTCCCTTTTCCAGTGGTGAAGCCCTTTGTGGAAGCGGGCTACGCGCCGCGCAGGCTCGAAGGAACCAGCTACTACACCAGCGCCACCACCAGCCAAGGACTCGTGATCGGCGGCGGCGTGCAGGTGGGCATCGGCCGATTGCGGCTGGAGCCGGCGGTCCGCTATACGCACTGGAACAACAGCCCCGCCTTATTGGTCATCGCCGACGGCCCGTCGCCGCAACTGAGCTCCAACCAGGTCGACCTGCTGCTGGGCATCTCCTGGAAGCTCCGCTAAGCCGCTCAGCCCGCCAGCACTTCCACGCAATCCGGTCCGCAGATTTTTTCGATGGCCGCGCGAAACTCCCGGTCCGGCCGCACTTTGCCGGGCACGTCCAGAATCACCGAAAAATCGCGCGCCATCTCCAGCCGCAGCCGCACTTCGGATTCGCCCGGTTTGGTGCGAAACAACTCCTGCAAAGCGGCCGGCTTGTCCGCCGTTCCATTGCGTCCCAGCCACACCCGGATCGAAATCAGCGCCGGCATATTCAAACGGGCTGTTTCGAGCGGTTGAATATCCTGCACCGAGATCTTGGGCGGCGCATTCTCTTCCGGCAGCACCAGGCCGCGGATCAGCACCGCCTGATCCTCCACGATCAACGGCGCCAGCCGCTCGTAGCTGGTGGTGAATACCATGCCGTCCACCGCGCCCGCGCGATCTTCGATCTGCATCGCGGCCCATGGCTTCTGCTCCCGGTTGCGCTTGCGCTGGATGCCCGTGAGCACGCCGCAGAGCGACACTTCGGTGTTCTTTTCCAGGCCTTCCAGGTCGCCGGTGTGGTGGTTCGCCAACTCGCGGATCTTATCCTCGTAATGATCCAGCGGATGGCCGGTCACATAGTAACCCAGCATCTCCTTCTCGCCTTGCAACTTCTCGCGCGCGGTCCACGAGGGCACTTGCGGCAGTGGCTTGTCCACCGGCGCTTCGTCCCCGCCCAGATCCCCGAACAGCCCGCCTTGCCCGCACTCCCGATCGCGCCATGCGCGTTGCCCCGCTTCCATGGCGCCCTCGGTGGCCGCGAACAATTGCGCGCGCGTGCCCTCCAGCGTATCCATGGCCCCCGCACGGATCAGGCTCTCGATCATGCGCCGGTTCAAGCTGCCCAGATCCACGTGCTCGCAAAATTCATAGATGGTCTGAAATCGCCCTCCCAGTTTCTCGCGTGCGGCGCGGATCCCCTCCACCGCATTGGGACCCAGGTTCTTTACCGCGCTCAATCCGAAACGAATCCCTTTTCCGTTGGGCGCCGAATCGTCCGGCGTGAAACTCGCATCGCTGGCGTTCACATCCGGCTGCAACACCGTGATGCCCATCTCCCGGCACTCGTTGATGTACTTCACTACCTTGGTCGTGTTGCCGGTTTCGGAAGTCAACAGGGCGGCCATGAAATCGATGGGATAGTGCGCCTTCAAATAGGCCGTAACATACGCCAGATAAGCGTAGGCCGCCGAATGCGACTTATTAAATCCGTAACCCGCGAACTGCTCCATCAGATCGAAAATCTTCTCGACCTTCTTCTGTGGGAACCCGCGCGCCTGCGCTCCTTTGTTGAATTTTTCGCGCTGCGCGGCCATTTCCTCGGCCTTCTTTTTGCCCATCGCGCGCCGCAGAATATCCGCCTCGCCCAGCGAGTAGCCCGCCACCACGTTGGAGATCTGCATCACCTGTTCCTGGTACACGATGACGCCGTAAGTCTCTTCGAGCAGCGCCTTCAGCTCCGGCAGATCGTAAGCCACCGCGCGCCGGCCATGCTTGCGCTCGATGAAATCATCCACCATGCCGCCCTGAATCGGTCCCGGCCGGTACAGCGCATTCAACGCCGTCAGATCCTCGATGCGGCTCGGATGATAGCGGCGCAGGATATCCTTCATCCCTTCGGATTCAAACTGAAAAATGCCGCTAGTGAGCGCCTTGCAAAAGACCTCGTAAGTCGCCGGATCGTCCAGCGCCAGTTCCTCCGGCACCAGCTTCACGCCGTGCCGCTTTTCGATCAGCTTTAGCGCATCGTCGATGAGCGTCAGCGTGGTCAGCCCCAGGAAATCCATCTTCAGGAGCTGCAGCTTCTCCAAGCCGCTCATATCGAACTGCGTGACAATTTCTTCCCGGTTGGTGCGGTACAGTGGCACCAGATCTTTCAAGGGTTCGGGCGAGATGACCACGCCCGCGGCATGCACGGAACAGTTGCGCGCCATGCCTTCCAGGCGCAGCGCCACCTGCAGAATCTCCCCCACGCGCGGATCTTTGCGCTCCAGCTCGGCGAAGCCCGGCTCGGCCTTCATGGCATCGCTCAGCGTGATGTTCAGGACCGTGGGCACCAGCTTGGTGAGCCGCTCCACGTCCGCGAAACTCATATCCAGCACGCGGCCCACGTCTTTGATAGCCGCCCGCGCGCCCATGGTGTTGAACGTAATGATCTGCGCCACCTGCTCGCGCCCATATTTCTCAGTGACGTACTGGATCACTTCCCCGCGCCGGTTCATGCAGAAATCGATATCGATATCCGGCATGCTGATGCGTTCCGGATTCAGGAACCGCTCGAACAGCAGGCCGTATTCCAGCGGATCGATGTCCGTGATGCCCATGGCGTAGCCCACCAGGCTGCCCGCCGCCGATCCGCGCCCCGGCCCCACCGGAATGGATATCGATTTCGCGAAACGGATGAAATCCCAGACGATCAGAAAATAGCCGGAGAATTTCATCTTCTGGATCATCTGGATCTCGCGGTCCAGCCGCTCCATGTATTCCGGCAAATCGTGCTTCAGCCGTCCGGCTGTGTGCAGCGCTTCAAGGCGCACCCGCCGCTTCTCGAAACCCTGCCGCGCCACGAATTCGAAATAGGTATCGGTCGAATGCTCCGCCGGCACTTCAAACTTCGGGAACGGCTCCTTGATCTTTTCCAGGCTGACCTGGCACCGCTGCGCGATCTCCCACGTCCGGTCGAGCGATTCCTCCAGTTCGCCGAAAAGCTGCATCATCTCGGCGCGCGACTTCAGGTAAAAATCCGGTGTGTTCCAGTGCATGCGATTCGGATCGCTCATGGTCTTGCCGGTCTGTATGCAGAGCAGAATTTCGTGCGCCCGCGCGTCGTCCTTCCGCAGATAATGCGCGTCGTTGGTGGCCACCAGCGGCAGTCCCGTCTCGGCCGACAGGCGGTTTACGGCGGGTATCAGGCGCTTATCCTGCTCCAGGTGGTGATCCTGAATCTCCAGAAAGAAGTTGCCCTTGCCGAACATGTCCGCGTAGGTGTACGCGGTGCGGCGGGCTTCGTCGTAGCGGTCCGCCAGCAGGATCTCCGGAATGTCGCCGCGCAGGCACGCCGACATGCCGATCAGCCCCTTGGCGTGCTGCGCCAGCAGATCTTTATCGATGCGCGGCTTGTAGTAGAAGCCTTCCAGAAAGGCCGTGGACACCAGCTTGATGAGGTTCCGATACCCCTCCTGCGATTCGCACAGCAGCACCAAGTGGTTGTACCGGTCCGTGTCCGAGCGGGTCTTGTGCCCTTGCTGCGAGACGTAAACCTCGCACCCGATGACCGGATGCACGCCCTTGGCCTTGGCGGTGTTGTAGAACTG